>CAYMST010000045.1:0-23839 GCA_964393115.1 uncultured Roseivirgaceae bacterium
CTACCGTGCAATTGAACCCACCAGCATGGTTTACCGGTGTGGGCACTTGGAGTGCTAGTGGTCCTGCTACCGTTTCATCTACGACTGGGAATACCGCTACCGCTACCATTACAAATACGAATGCTGTTCAGGTGAGTTTTTCCTTGATCGCAGAGCAGGATACTTGTTTTTTTTCGGATAGTGTATCATTTTGTACCGGACGCGATAGCTACACACTAGTTTATCAACAATTTCCGACTTTCGGTGAAGATTCGGTGATCACCAACCTATTTTGTGCTGATCAAGGCGTTTTTTATCAACCTCAACACTTTGTATTCCCTACTACCGGAGCTCAGGTTGGGACAACATTTGACGTAATAGCAGCGCCGGCTACCTCTCCAATAATTGTGGGTGATCGATACACGTTTACCAGTAACTTAGCGTACCAGGGATTTATGACTTTTTCGTAAACTCATACAATTGCGGCGAAACACTAATTTGGCGCGTCAATGTAGCCGATATACAAGATGCAGATGCGGGTTCTGATGCTACTGGTGTCTGTACAACGGATATCGTACCGCTTTCAGGAAATGACCCGGTAGATCAGCTGACCGGACTTATTAACCCAAATGTGGTGCCGACTTGGTCGCAATTGACCGGGGTAGGATGGGTTTCTCAACCAGTTACTTTTGTTGGTGGCATTACCAATCAGCCTGTTGTTAACGTGACTAACTTCCCACAGCCGGGGATCTATGCATTTCAATACACCTTCTCTGATACTACCAATTGTCAGATATTAGATACAATGACCGTAGAGGTGATTGAGTGTGAGACTTGCGCGTGCTTCAATTTGATGGATTGTTGTACATATTGGGATCTATTTACTACGAATAGTCGCAAATATGATAATCCTGAGATCATATCCAGAATCGAAGAGTTTCGAACTGTCATGAGAGAAAAGTACAAAACCGAATATAAGTATGACATCTCTAGATCCGAAAACGACGACTGCGACCTTTGTGACTATCCTGATGAGGAGTTTCCAGTATTTTTGGTTGATACCTGCACAAGTCCAGTAACGCTAATCAGTACCGGAGACTACAATATCTCTTGGAGTAACAACCCGGGTGTTAATGCCAACCCGAATTACATGTCGGCTAATCAGCAAGTAAATGTGTTCGCTACAAATGCAGATAGCAGCTGCACGTTTGCAGATAGCTTATTAGTAGTTTGTTGTGATGATGCCAGCCTTAACGCAACCATTACTCCTATTTGTAACAGCTGTGATCCATGTGCGAATCCAAACGTGCCACTACTCATTCATGCAGTGGGCAACAATGGCCCGCTTACAAGCACCGGATATACATTTAGCTGGGGTGGAGCAGTGATTGGAGCTACCAATGGCTCTTCGGTACAAGTATATGTGAACGACACTGTATGGGTGGAAATAACGGATATACTCACTGGATGTGTTTATACAGATACCTTTACTTACCAATGTTGTAATGATATTGACGCTCCAACCAATTTGGCATGCGAGAGACTTGATACGGAAACATTATTGAGCTGGAGTCCTGTGCCGCAGGCAGGAAGCTATCAGGTAATTATTACTTTAAATGACCCAGAGTGTTGTGATACTGGTATCCCAACGGTACTGCCAGCGATTAACACTACAAATCCATTTATTTCTGTACCATCGCAATATGAATGCTTCTCGTGGTATGTCATTGCCGAATGCGCTACCGGTGATGCCACAGCACAATCGGATTTAGAATGTTCTTGTCCACCACCGCCATGTGACCCTTGTAAGGAACTAGAACCAATATACGATATCGTTGACATCATTGACGGTTGTACCTATGTCTTTGAAGGGTTTAACCAAGGAGAGGCTTGCGCCGATCAGCAGTTTGAATATACCATTTATGATGCCCAAGGGAATGTGCTGATAGTATTAACTGGTGCGAATCAAACCTTTAATTTCCCTCAAAATGGATCCTACAAAGTATGCATCAAAATATATGTGGAGGATGAAGACGGGGTGATCATCTGTGAGCATGAGTTTTGCGATGAAGTGATCGTCGACGACTGTCAAGGATGCGATCCGTGTGAGGCTATAGAGCCTATAGTTGATATCGTAGATATAATTGATGGCTGTACGTATTTCTTTGAAGCGGTTAACGGTGGTGTGGCCTGTGACGACCAACAGTTTGTCTATACCATTTATGATGCTCAAGGAAATATCTTGGCGGTGTTAGCAGGTGCTAACCAGACTTTTACTTTCCCACAAAATGGTTCGTATAAGGTCTGTGTTAGGATCTTTGTAGAGGACGCCGACGGTAATATTCTTTGCGAAAATGAGCAATGCGAAGAGGTCATTGTAGAAGACTGTCAAGGTTGTATTGGCTGTGATGGACTAGAGCCTATCTACGATATTGTGGATATCATAGAAGGCTGTACATATGTTTTCAATGGATTCAATCAAGGTGAGCCATGTCCTACACAGCAGTATGAGTATCGTATATTTGATAATTCAGGAGTTTTGATCGCCACACTTGTAGGACAAAATCAAACCTTTACTTTCCCTCAAAACGGAGTGTATAGAGTTTGCCTGACCATCTTTGTGGAAGACGCCAATGGTGACGTCATCTGTCGAAACGAGTACTGTGAGTTTGTTGAAGTAGAAGACTGTCAGGAGTGTGATGCTTGTGATATTAGGCCTGCCTTTGATGTTAACTTAGGGTTACAGCGATGTGAGTACATCTTCGATGGTCGTAACGATGGCACTGACTGCCCGGCGCAAGAATACAATTGGACGGTAACAAATACCGCTACAGGTCTGGCCGTGCTATATCCTAATACCCCAATGGCGTCATTTATAGCTCCATTTGGTAGAAATCGCTATGAAGTATGTTTGGAAATTGTCGTACGCAACGATGATGGCAGCATCAGATGTTCGGACAGAGTCTGTCAGGTGGTGACTACTAGATGTAGAGGTATTGTAATTGATGATGATATAAGCATAGGATTGGCAAATGCAGTGGGAAAAGGTAATCTACTCAGTGTCAGTCACAAACCAAATCCAGCTGATGAATACATCATCGTTCAAGTAAAAGGGCTTCCGGCTGTGGGTAGTGCTGATTTAATCATATTGGATAACTCAGGGAATAAAGTGAGTACATCTACGATTACTAAGCCGACGAGCAAAGTTGATGTGTCTAAGTTGAAGAAAGGGCTTTACTACTACTTTATCAAGACCCAACTTGGCGTGTCAGAGAGACATAAGCTCTTGATTGAGTAAGTGGTATAAGGCTACTCAATATATTTGTCCTTAGAAATGTGGGAAGTTATCTGAAATAAGTAATTTGCACATGCCAGGAAACGATTTATGAGTACCATCTATAAACGGTGATCGGTGCAAGCCGATCACCTCTTTTTATTAAAAACTATTGAGTAATGAAAAAGAGATATTCAACCTTCACCTATTTATGTATTATTCTGATTATTGTCTTTCTATGGGGTATGATAGATGACAGTACCGCAGCCACAAGTCAAGTTTCATCTACCACGCAAAATGAATTTAAGCCTTATGATTTATCATGCGACCGGTTGGATTCTACGATTACATTAGGCTGGGACGCTTCTCTGGATGTAGATGATTTTGAAGTATACATTACATTGGATGATCCCGAGTGCTGTGAAAACGGCGTGCCAAATGCATTACCACCCATTAGCACTCGCAAAAACTGGGTGACTATAAAAAGGGCATATGAGTGCTTTTCGTGGTATGTTGTTGCTCTGAACCCGAAAGACGAATCACCGGTGAAATCAGATAAGAAATGCTCTTGTCATGCACCGCCACCTCCTTGTGATAGTTGTGAGATTTTAATTCCACAGTTTGAGGTATTGGACATTGTCGAAGGATGCGAATATGTTTTCCAAGGGGGAAATGACGGTATTGAATGCCCCTCGCAAGTAATAGAGTATACTATTTATGATGATAAAGGCAGAAAACTTGATAACCTATTTGGTCCCCATCAGAGGCATAGATTCTATGAAGATGGTTTTTATCAGGTATGCATGAAGTTATATGCTTTGGACACAAAAGGAGAGGTAGCCTGTGAACGGGAGGTGTGCCGCGAGGTTCTCGTGGACGATTGCGAGCGGAATTTATGTAGTTTAAACCCTGACATTAAAATGAAAAAAGGGGATGCTGACTACTACTACTTCAAGGCGATTATACCTGGAGGTATACCTTCTAATGCGCTACTGGTTTGGAAAATAACCAATATACAATCCGGATATTCCACCAAAAAATTGGGTTGGGAAGAGATCAAATTATCTCGGAATAGGGCCAAAGGAGTTTATCAAGTTTGTTTGACCATAATTAGAAACGAAGGAAAAGACGATGAGTGTCGTGAGACCATTTGTAAAAAGTACCTTCTAGGAGGTGGCTAGTTACCATAAGCTCTATTTAAGAGCTGATATAATATTTAGTGTCGTTCAGACTAACTTTCTTGTATAATGATCTTATCGGTTCCTTCTAAACTAGAAGTTTTGATCATAATATAGTATGATATATACCCGTATTTTTTTTAATCAACATCAAACGGGTAAAAATGATATTATGGTTTCTTTTTGTTTTGGACCCTAAACCCTCAGAGTAAAGGAGGGATATATCTACTAAAAATCGACGGATATGGTCAAAAATCAATTTGATCTAAAATTAGTATAAAAAGAAGCTAGTTTTGAGGAAATAGTTAATTGATATAGGTCTTGATAGTATATATGGCTTCCCAAGAAACGGGAAGTCATATGTAGTGATTTTCACTGAGGTTAACTACTAAACTAAACTCGAAACAAAGCGCTGCCTGTGTAGTCCAGATATAGGTGGCAAGTTATAGCTATGAGATTTAAAATGAACCTGTTAAAAGAGTGTGTTTTATCGCTTCTCTTGTTATTGCTCTTCAAGGAAAGCATAATTTCCCTAAGGATGCATGGTTACTTAAGCCTTTTGGAAGATCTTTATGTATTGGTCTGAAAAGAGTTAAATGGCTCGTCTAGAAAAATACCTTTTTAGAGTTTATTCTTGACCTACATATTCACTATAGATTGCCTTGAAGAACAAAAACACTCACATAAACGAATGCGTCTTTATATGTTATAAATGGTATAAAAGACCTGCTACCACACAGAGCAAAGGTAATGGCGTAGCTATTTTCCGTTTCAAATGCCCGTTACATACTGCATATCTTGCAGCAGTTCTGATAATATTCTGTCTTTGAGTTAGTCAGGATTCTGCATGCCATAATCACATAAAACTAAGTCTTATAATGTGTGCTTACTATCTTTCCCATAATGGTTAAAAAACGATGGTTTAAGGGTAAAATCGAATTATTTCGTTGAAAAACCATGTTTTGAGATCATGATTTGGTGTTACCCGTATCTTGCTAGTGTAATTAAACTCAAAATATTATGACAGTCTATACAATTAAAAGGCGCCTGCCCGATAGGGTACAGGGAGCTTGTAGCTTTTCTTTTCCATTATCTCTAATATGGTTTTCTTCTCTCGGCTTATAGCGGCTTGAATTGACAGTTTTTGGCTTCTATTCGAATTCAAACAAGACTACAGATATGAAAAGGAAATCAACCAGTATAAAACTGCACCAGTGTGCTCTAGCCTGCGTATGGACAATGAATATGTTGTGCCTATTGATCGTAGGATGCACTACAATAAACGACCCTGATGGCGTTTTATCCCGCTCAAATGTGGTATCCATAGAAAGCTTAGTAATCCCTGATGATTTCAACTTTGAATCGGAGCAGGAGCAGGTGATTGAAATTTCATCCTTGGATAACCAAAATAAGGTACTTGGAGGCGTTCCATTTTCCATAAGCTATTGGAACCATGGTGAGCCGACTAAGGTAATCTCTTTGGTAACGAACGAAAACGGAAAGGCCCGGTATCCCCATAAGGTCCCAAACCATATTGATTCACTGCTTATTGAATCTCATTATATTGGTGTGTCGAATCGAGTAGTAGCTTCTGTCCCGGGAGTGCAACAGATTACCTTGGGAGGAAAAGCTACTTACAAACGAACCGGTAGAATTGAAACCTCCAACACGCTGAACAGTGCTGCAAGAGTGCTGTCTTCCGATTATCACTTTATGGATGACTACGATAATAACGGTGTGCCATATAATCTAGAGCCTATAGATGATCATATCTTTCAAGATATGCTGGACCTAATTAATACATCACTTCCAGAAAGAGCTCCGGTACCTACAAACAACCCTCAGTATTTGGCTGATGACCTCCTGGCGGATACACATCTTAGTGATTCCGCTGATCTATGGATTACCTTTGTGCATGAAGGAGCAGGTTGGCGTAATGCATTAGGGTATTATACCTATGATATGACGAATCCACCGGCGAGTAAAGATGATATTGATTCCTTAAAGGTGATTTTTCCGAACGCCTCATTTCTGCACGGCGGAGGAGGGTTGGTCTCTGGAAATAAAATTCACTTAGGGAAATTCCCTCCAAATACCGGTATTGGCTGGTTTTTAGTTCCGAACGGGTGGAATGGAAGTGGTGTAGCCTACAAGTCGGACATAAAATTCTCCAACAAGGCGTTTAATACATTCACCTCTGAGCAGTATCGGCAGCACGTTGTACTGCTGAAAGATGAAGTTCGAGAATTGATTTTATTAGGAATGGAAGATATTAGCCGACCAAGTGGTGACAATGACTTTAACGATGCCGTTTTTTATATCACCGCTAATCCTTTTTCTGCCATTATTACAGATCAACTAGAGACCACCCAGAGTACGGGGCCAGATCAGGATGGAGACGGTATTGCGGATGCTAATGATGCATATCCCAACGATCCAGATAAAGCCTTTGATATCTTTACTCCTAGCCAAGGAGAGTTTGGTAGCCTAGCTTTTGAAGACTTATGGCCTCAAAAAGGAGACTATGATATGAACGATATGGTTATTAACTATAACTATAAGTTCATTGCTAACGCAGCCCTTGAGATCAAAGAAATCCAAGCACAATTCAAGCTTAGAGCTCTTGGCGCAACCATTCATAGTGGATTCGGGATAGAAATGACTATTCCACCATCGCTGGTGGACTCGGTGACAGGCATAGATGTTTTGCCCACAGATGAAGTGATTCTCGATGCCAATGGTACGGAGTCAGGTCAGGATAATATGGTGATTATATTATTTGAAGATGGGTTTAGAGTGTGGAATAACGTAGACCATATTAATACCAAGGAAGGTGATGCGTACATAGATCCTATAGAGTTCTCTGTCAATATTTACCTAAATGAGCTTTATCCCATTACTTCAATTGGATATGCACCTTTTAATGCATTCATCTTTGACTCTGAGGACCGGAGTAAAGAGATACATTTATCAACGGGTACGCCTACATCCAAGATGGACCTTACCTTATTAGGGTCCGCAGAAGACAATTCTAGCGGTTCCAAATACTTTGTCACATCCAATAACTTGCCATGGGCATTTAGCTTACCGGCAGAGTTCGATTATCCGAAAGAGTTTATTCCTATCAATGAGGCCTTCCTGAAGTTTAGCGAATGGGCTCAAACAGGAGGAAGACAATATGACGATTGGTACACCAGCAAAACAGGCTATCGTCAAACTTCTAAAGTGTATACCAGATAAAAGAAACCCAGTTGTGAGAATGCCTTAGTGTTATGTCAGGCGTGTCTTCGAGAGAAAGCGGAGCACGCCTGTTTTGTTTGAGGCGCTTTACCCGATTTGATTTTAGAGCTTTTTATAGCCAGACAACTAGTATTGCGTATTACATATTGAAGTTCTATTTTTGATTTTAGAAAAAATTTGCTTTGACTTTATGAAAATTTCGCTTTCTACTATTTTATGTCTTGTAGTGTTGTTGAGTGCTAAAGGACAAGGACATCTTCATTATGTTTCGTTACCTACACCCAGTGAATTGATTTCAGAAACCCCTATTAATTTGGTAAAAGTGGTCAATAGAACAAAATCTGAAGATATCGGATGGGTTCAGAAAGGAATCACCAATAAACGGGTTACTGCACAATTGGATGGGGGAATAGAACATGCGTTTGATAACTATATAACACAAAGTACCAAGGCGCACCCTGATGCTCCTCAGGTTGTTGTAGTGGTAAATGAAATTGAGATTTCGGAAGAAACAAAATTGTCCGTTGAGTATGGTTATGCTGACCTTTCTCTAGTTTTTTTATTAAGAAAAGAAGGTAAGGATCTCCTGATTACCCAAACAAACACCAGTTTGATTGCGAGTGGAATGGACGTTACCCGAAAGCACTCCTTAAGTCTTGCAAAAGCAATAATGCAATGTTTCAAGCAATACAACGAAGTGATGAATAATGAACCTTCGATTAACATTGAAGTGCAAGGTTTAGATGATGACTTAGATAAAAAAATGGACTTGCAGTTAAAGTCCTTTCCGATGTTTACTCGAGAGTTGCAGCCAGGACTATACAGGAAGTTTAGCGAGTTTAAAAAGAATAAACCTAGTGTTACTGCTGATTTTGAGGTGGTTAGGGAGAGTCGCAATGCCAAGAAATGGAAAGGTGATTACGGTTTAGTGCCAATAGACAAATCGACTAAGCGAGAAATCAATAATATCTGGGGGTTTACATATAACGATACAACTTACGTCTATCATAGAAAACAGTTCTTTCCGCTAAATACTGAAGATTATAAGTTGACCTTTGAGGGATTCGATTTTCTTGATGTAGACGAGATAGTGATAGGAGGAGCTATCAATGCAGTTTCAGAGGCATCAAGAGCAAAGAATAGTCATATTACCTTTTCAATTGACCCATTTTCTGGTTTGATCAAAGATCCCTATCAAAGAAGGGGGCGGATAAATAGTTCTCTTACACAACATAAGTTGGTTATATATCGAAATAAACCTAAGCAAAGAGATGAATCGGTTGAAGTTATGGTCAACGATTCTACTCTGTTGAGTGTGAACGTCCCTTTTTATAAAGAGATTAGCTATCCTGCTTCCCATGGTTCTGTTCGATTGTGCGCAGGGGATAAATGTCAAAAGGTGGATCTTGAGGGGGTTGAAAAGAGCTACTTAGAGATCTTGTGGACAAAAAAAATGGTCGAACCAATTCTTCGCTTACAAACTCAGGAAGAAGGAGCTTATTATGCCGATTTGGTTAAAAGGATTTTGAAAATAGAGGAGTAGGTAGTTTTGTATTTCAATAGTTTCTAATGTTCATCTCCATCGTATTTCCACATAGGAACAGTATCACCCGCTTTTTCAAAGCCACATTTCTGATAAAAGTTAACGGCATCTTTATCCGCTGTTAGCATCTGTTGGTGAAAACCGTTGTAAACGCTTGCCAGTTTATCTATGATCATTCGGCCAATGCCGTATCCATGATAGTCTGGATGAACGAGTAAATGCGGGAAATAAACAACGAGGTGACCATCGGAAATTGCGTTACCGAGTCCGACTAATCGGTCGTCATGGATAGCCGTAACTAGCGTATGTGAATTAAGAAGAGCATTTTTTAACGGCTCCGGTTTGGAAGCTGATGACCATTTGTTGGCCTGATAGAGCTCTAGTACCTGCTGGAAATCAAAGTCTTTATCAAGAGCTAAGACTACGCGTGTTTTATCTATCACTTTTTGAAAATAAACTAACAAGAATAAAAGTAGAAATAGAAATAACTAGTGCTGGAATAGCTGCGTAATCCATGTCTATCGGTAACGTAAACCCCATAAGGTTCCCGCCTATGGAAGAGGCGTTTTTATTGAGTAAAAAAATCAGAATAACAGCGGATATGCCTGCGATGATGGATGCTACACCAGCGGCCTTTTTGACTTTTTTCCTAAAAAAAATAGACATCAGGGCAGGAGAGAGCGAAGCGCCAAGCATGGTATAGGAAAGGATTGCCATCTCAAGAATAGTGGTAAACTGTGTCATGATCAAGTAGGCCATTATTCCCAACAATACGACTGCTGCCCTTTGAATGGAGAGCTTTTCGAACCTAGCAAACATGCTACTACTCATCAAGTCTCGCGACAAGTTGGTAGCAGCAACTAATAAGAAGGTATTTCCTGTGGAAAGAATGATCGCTACACCGGCTGCAAAAACCATTGATCCTAAGAATACCGGTACCTTTTCAAAACCGATGCGCAGGATGATTTCCTCTGCCATTTCGCGATTTATAGAGCCGTCAGCCAGATAGAAACGTACGTCATTGTGGTAAAGTCCATAGCCTGCTACTGCCAGGGCACACATAAGTACTTCTATGATGATTACGCCTGCCAGCATTCCCATCACTGCTTGGCGAGCTGAAGACTTATTGTCCGCTGCCGAAAACTTCTGATACATACCGCTCTCGGTGAGCATGAGTATTAAAGTAGGTAGTGAAATTCCGATAATCCAAGTAAGCGAGTGACCCTCAAAGACGGTCAAGTGTGTCGGTGAGACCTCCGCGATTGTTCTGAGTATTGACTCTTCACGAAAGAAAAAGACATATATCGTTACAAGCAATATCGCTAACGTCATCACCACACCATTGAAGATGTCTATGGAGATAACGGATACCATACCGCCAAACGCGGTAAGTAACACAATAGCTCCTGCAGCTATCAAAATCCCGTTGTTGACGCTAATACTACCTTCGCTAATAATGTTAATGAGCCTACCACCACCTTTAAATTGGTATCCGGCGATGATCATATAAGAGACGATTATCGTGATTGTTGCTAGAGTTTTGGCATGTCGTCCGTAATGCTTTTCTAAAATATCGGTTAGTGTAAAGCTGTTACTCTCCCTTACTTTGGCGGCAATAAAATAGATGACGATAATACCGATCCATGCACCTGCACTAAATAAAAGCTCGGAAAACCCAGTTCGAAAAGCCAAGCCTGCTGTGCCGAAAAGACTGCCTGAACCGATCCACGTACAGACTAAAGTGGCGACAAGGGTAAAGACGGGAACATTACGCCCCGCCACGACAAAGTCAGACTCTTCCTTGACTTTTAAGCTTTTCCAAACAACCAGGCTGATGAGAAAAGCGACATAGATGATGACAACAACCAGATGCATAGTAATACTTAGACCGGTCGGGCAGGCACACCTGCTAATACTAGGTTATCCCCAAAGCTTTCTGTAACCACCGCGCCAGCACCTACGGTAACATTATCACCTATGGTGATGCCTGGAATCAGTGTGGCACCTGTTCCGATTCTTCCAAATTTTCCAATAGTACAGTTGCCTGATATGTTCACACTGGGTGCTACCTCTGTATAATCACCGATCGTACACTCATGAGCGATCATCGCACCAACATTGATTAGACAACAAAGCCCCAAATCAACCTCTCCTTCGATGATAGCTCCAGGGAGAATGCTAACACCTAAATCAATGCTTCCCACGAACTGGCTAACATTGGCTTTTGGAGAAATTACCTGAGTAAGCGTTGCCCCAGAGTGCTTAAAAAGATCATTCATCTTTTTGCGAATTCTAGGGACCCCTATTCCGATGCAATAGCGATTGTCTACTTTTTCAAAATGCTCGAATGCCTTATCCACAACATGTATTACTTCGAACTTATCAAAAATCTTCTGTTTCTTTCTGTCGTGATCGAAGAATAGTAAATTGTCATATTCTTTAGGGTCAATGGCTTCAATGAGCTGTCGTGCAAACCCTCCAGCACCGGTTACTAACATAATATTTGCGATCTAAATTCTTTTTGATCACTCGAATCAAGGAATGATATTTCAGTGATCAAAATCATTGTACTAAGTCTGTAATATAATTGGTTTGTGACTTAACCATATGTCACTTAACTCAACTTTTATGGATAACTATTCTAATGTATTGAATAATGGCAGTAAGATATATCGCACTTACTTTTTGAAAAAACTTTTAATCGATTCTGTAACGTAGTTTACTTCTTCATCGGTCAATTCTGGCCAAATGGGTAAGCTAAGATTTTGTTCACAAAAAACTGAAGATGCTGGGAAGTATGATTGCTCATTTTGGTAAGCTGGTAAATAAGGTAGTGGAGAGCTATGATATACCTTTGTTTCTATTGTCCTGCTCTTGAGGTAATCCTTTAATGCATCCCTCTGATTTGAAGTAAATGTGTAAGCATAGTACCCACTTTTGCTCAAAACTAGCTGAGGACTAATGAATGTTCCTAACGTCTCAGAATAGTACTTCGCGATTTGGTTTCTTCTAAACACATATTCCTCAAGCCTGTTGAGGTTTTCTGAAAGCCAAACGGCCTGAATGGTATCCAAACGGCTGTTTCTACCTCGTTGTTTGGGAAATCCTCCCTCATCGAATCCGTAGTTCGCAAGAGATCTAATGCTCCTGGCCAAAGTCAACGAGTTTGTAGCCACAGCCCCGCCGTCGCCCAATGCTCCTAACGTTTTCGTAGGATAAAAGCTAAATGTCGCAACGTCTCCAAATTGCCCAGCATTATCACTTCCGTGTGCTTGAGCACAATCCTCTATGAGCGCTATCTTATGGTCTTTACAGACTTTTGCGATTGAGGATATATTAGCGGTATTTCCAAATAGATGAACAGCAATAACGGCTTTTGTTTTTTCTCCAATAGCATTACCAAGTTTGGTTACATCTAAGTTGTAAGTGTTGGGATGAATGTCCACAAATACTACTTTGGCACCAACATTACTTACCGCATAGGCTGTTGATAGCCAGGAAATGGAAGGAACAATAACCTCGTCATTTGGCCCAATACCCAATGCGGCTAGTGATATCTCGAGCGCATCGGCTCCGTTACCACAGCTAATGCAATGCTTTACCTTAAGATATCTTGCGAAAGCCTCTTCAAATTGGACAATTGGGGTTCCTAGAATGAATTGCCCGGATTTGAAAATACGATCAGCATGAGACAAAAGGTTTTGCCTCTGCAAAGACACCCTTCTTGTTATGTCGAAAAAGGGTATATTCAAAATTTATGGGATGTAAGAAGTATAGATTGGAAACTTGGTGTCGATGCCCCCAAGGTGATCATACGCAGGCTTAGAGATTCTAACAAGTAAATTTTTGTTGATACCAGTGTCAGGTAGTTTTCCAACCACTCTCACATAGGCAATTTTATTATTCATTTGATTTTTGACCTTTACGATAGTGCCAATTGGAGCGTTACGGTGTAGGCAAAGGAATTTTTTCGTACTTAAACTCTCGTCTATCGTCGCCGCAAAACCATCCTCTTCCACTTGTTCTATTCCTGATAGGTTGTCATCCGAGTTGTCCACGACAATGGTCTCAACTTTTACAGGTCGTTGGTGATTGGCCGTAACGGATGTTTTTGGTTTTTCGCTACCTATATTCTGTCCTGCAGATAACACAAGTATTTGCCCTATTTCAAGATTATTGGAAGATAGTCCATTCCATTCCTTGAGTGTCGCTACGGGAATATTGTATTTGCGGCTAATACCATAAAGAGTTTCTCCTGTGGACACGACATGCCGATCTACTGTCTTCGAACTTGGAGGGGGCGTGTCAGGAGTTTTTTTCTTGACAATTGGGGTGGCTTTCTTTGGAGGTGTCTGATCCATTGATACAATCAGCGACTGTCCTACTTCGAGACCTGAGTTTGATAGTTTGTTGATTTGTTTTATGTCAGCTACACTCAATCCGTATTTCCTGCTGATACCGTATAACGTTTCACCTGGTTGTACAGTATGTGTCTTTGACCGTTTTGCAGTCGATATTTTCCCCTCATATGGGATAAATAAAACTTGGTCTATTGACAATGATGAGTTCAGGCTCTTATTAGCAGATTTTATTTTTGCGACAGGTGTCTTGTACCGTCGAGATAAGCTATATAGTGTTTCTCCTTTGTCTACTTTATGGACAATATATTGTACACCGCCTTTTTTTTCGACGCGCAACGAATCTGCCGCCTTGGAGGAGAATGGTAGTGCCAAACAAACAACGAAGGCAACAACTAAGTGAGCGGAAAAAATGTATCTAAAGGTCATGGTAGAATAGATGGGTTTTATCCTGCACAAAAATCATAATGTTTTCCCAAATAGAAAATGTGTGATCGCCAATTCCTGACATTCCTTCACTCAATTTCTTAATAAATTCCGTTGAACCATCGATTTTGAACAAGCCAATATGTAAGGATAACTTTCCTTTTGCCTCCAAATTATACCATCCAAGTACAAAATGATGGTCATTTTCAAAATATTCGATTTGTATTACCGGGGTTTCACTTGCTTTCGAAAGAATAAAACTCTTAAGAACTTGAAATTTTGTAGACTCCTGATCGAAAGACGTGGGGTAAAAAAACTTTTGTGAAGGGATATTTAAGGAAACTTTGCTATCTATGGCCTCACCTGTGTCAAAAGAAAAAAATGCTTTTGCTCTTGTATCATCGGACTTTTGTCCGAAGAACGCCTGATCGTCAAAGCTGCCAATCATAAGATTTTCTTTTTCCCAGACGATCTCATTGTCGTTTATCGAGTAACCAAATAAACTATAATTTGATGGATCATTTTCATCGTTAAAATATTGGAAAAGAATGATGTTATCGACGAGGGCATACGCTTGCATCCACCACCCGTTTTCAAAAGTCAAACCTTTTAAAATAATTTTCTTTGAGGTTAAGTCTACGATATCAAAGACTACTTCTTGTAGATCATCATCCCTTGATTCGACAATAACCCTCGGTGAGAAATAGTCAGGGACAAGTCTCCATATCGGGGACGTAAATGAATGTTTACTAGAGGTAATAGCCAATTTTTATTGATCACGTTAAACGAAAAACTCTCGAATACAAACTTTAATGGAGTGTAAACCCCGTCAAGGTAGTTTTTTCAACAATCTTTTCGTGCTTTATTTTTAAATGGTAAAATTAGCTGTTCTTTGTATTAGAACATATTTCTTGATTTTTGATTTAATATAAAATTACTATTTCCACTTCATTGTATGCTTTTGTTAGTGAGAATGGATAATGAAAATATAAACATGAAAAGTACTTTTCAAATGTATAAATCATACTTTATTGCCCTTATTATGTTGTTAACCTTGACACAAGTGGCAGTACCCAATACAAAAGACTCCCTGAAGCACAGCGGGAAGGTTCCCTTAGTCTTTGTGCTGAAAATAGCGGCGGAAATTGATCCTAGAACGAATAGGTATCACGAGTTGGCTTTGGAGAAAGCCACGGAAATGGAGGCCGATTACGTTGTTATTGAAATGGATACCTATGGTGGTGCCTTGAATGACGCGGATGATATGCGGTCCCGAAACTTAAATTTTGAAAGACCATTATATGTGTATATCAACAAAGATGCTGCTTCCGCTGGAGCATTAATTAGTATTTCTTGCGACAGTATCTACATGACCAAAGGTGCTAGTATTGGTGCAGCTACTGTTGTTACTGGTCAAGGAGAGGCTGCTCCCGACAAATACCAGTCATATATGCGGTCAATCATGCGCTCAACGGCTGAAGCGAAAGGTCGGAACCCAAAAATCGCTGAGGCCATGGTAGATCAGGATATTGATTTGGATAGTATCGCTCAAGAAGGAAAAGTGATTACATTCTCTACCTCTGAAGCTATTCGCTATGGCTTTTGCGAAGCAGAGGTCTCAGGTATCGAGGAGATTATGGCTCGATCAGGGGTAGAAGAATATGAAACCTATGAATATAAGCTAGGTGCCGCAGATAGCATTGTTCAGTTTTTTATTAACCCATTTATCAGTGGTATTTTAATACTCATAATTCTTGGAGGTATTTATTATGAACTGCAGTCTCCTGGCGTTGGTTTCCCAATTTTAGCATCGTTAATAGCACTAGTACTTTACCTAACACCATATTACCTCAATGGACTGGCAGCCAACTGGGAAATAGCGATGCTTTTCATTGGACTGTTGCTAATTGGTCTTGAGGTCTTTGTTATACCCGGGTTTGGGGTGGCCGGAATTGCTGGGCTATCGGCAACGCTTATGGCTTTGGTATTGATTATGCTCAATAATGATGTGTTTGATTTTGCTTTTGTCCCCAATAGCTCAGTCATAAACGCTGTAATTGCTACATTGGCAGGGATGTCTGGGTTTATCGTAGTATTGTTTTTTGGTAGTGAGAAACTCTTTAACTCAAAGGCTTTTCAGCGTGTGACTTTAACAGACACTCAGGAAAAAGAAAAAGGATTCACTTCAAATAAACCGCAAAAATCTATGATGGGCAAAAGAGGAGTGGCCTTCACAATACTGCGGCCAAGTGGAAAGGTAATGATCGATGAACAAATTTTTGATGCGACTTCGAGAGGGGCATATATTGAAGAAGGAAAAACCATTGAAGTGATCGGGGAAAGCACTAGCTCGCTGAAGGTTAAGGAAATAATAATAATATCAGAACAAGACAAAAACGTATGAAATGAACATAAACTTTGGCGTTCTAGGTATGTCAACTGAGGACGAGTAAGTTTGTTGTGAAATCCATCCGGGCAGCAGACGGTCCGCTGTATCGGGCGGTGACCAATTGAAATAAACTAGTATACATGAAAATATTAGGTGTAATTCCTTCAAGATATGCTTCGAGTCGCTTACCGGGTAAACCCT
This sequence comes from uncultured Roseivirgaceae bacterium, assembly GCA_964393115.1. Classification (GTDB taxonomy): domain Bacteria; phylum Bacteroidota; class Bacteroidia; order Cytophagales; family Cyclobacteriaceae; genus CAYMST01. Next base: position 16,589 of record CAYMST010000045.1, read on the forward strand.
TAAAAGATATTGGCGGTGCACCAATGATCACCCGAGTGTACCAACAGGCAAAAAAGTGTGAAGGGTTAATTGATGTGGTAGTCGCCACGGATGATTCTAGAATTTATGCGGCTATTGAGTCTGCGGGAGGGAAGGCTATGATGACTTCCGAAGCCCATCAAAACGGGACTGAGCGCTGTGCTGAGGTAATGGAAAAGTATGATGGGGATGTTGATTACGTGGTAAATATTCAAGGTGATGAGCCTTTTATTAACCCTCAGGAAATAGAAGACCTGATTAAAATACTTGATGGTAATACACAACTGGGGACGCTTATTAAGCGCATTGATAATCCTGAGGATCTCTGGAAAGATTCCATTATGAAAGTGGTGTTTAACGTTAGAATGGAAGCTCTTTACTTTAGTAGAAACTGCATTCCTTTTGTCAGAGAAAAACCAAAAGAAGATTGGTTGGAGGTTTATCCATACCATAAACATATAGGGATATATGCTTACCGACGAGATATACTTAATCAAGTGGTGAACTTACCCATGAGCACGCTGGAGAAGACAGAGTCTCTTGAACAACTACGCTGGCTAGAGAACGGATACACAATAAAGTTAGTTGAGACCGAATATGAGTCTATGAGTGTAGATACACCAGAGGATTTAGAAAAAGCACGCAGCCTGGTAGTGCAATAATCTCGTTATGTGGATGAATTAAGGTGTTTTAAGTGCTATTAATTGTGGTTTTGTGAATATTTTCGCCGAATATTTACATTAAACCATGAAAACACTTAATCTGTTAACACTAATTATTGTGCTACTAAGCACCAGGTCCTACTCATTATCTCCAGGAGATATTACTTTCACAGGATTCAACGCTGACGGGAATGATGATTTTTCTATCGTTGCTTTGAAGGACTTAGACGGACGCGAAAATACTATTCTAATCACTTTTACGGATAAAGTCTGGAATGGAAGCAGCTTCAATTCTGGAGAAGGAAGAATAGAGTGGACTATCGACTCTAGAATTAAAGCCGGAACTATTGTCCACTTTCGTAACCTTACTGATTCTATCTATGCCTCGATTGGTAGCGTAGAGGAATTCAGCGCATTTAGCCTATCTGGAACAGACGAACAGCTATTTGCTGTTGCTGGAACCTTAACATCTCCAGTGTTTGTTGCCGCTATCTTTAACGATGATGCATTGGCCGGTGGCAATACTTTGTCTGGTACAGGGTTGAAGATAGATACCACGGCTATTGAGTTAGATGGGGTAAATAGTGATGCTGATATCGCGGCATACACAGGCACAAGGACAGGGCAGTCAGGATTAAGCGATTTCCTGACGATCATAGCCGATGTGTCTAACTGGGAAGCTCAAGATGCCTCAGGAGATCAGAGTAATGATTTAGTTGGTCCTGATATTCCGTTCTCTAGTATAGTTTTCAAAAGGGATAGTACGGTGTGGACATCTGTTGGATGGTCAAATGGATTCCCAAGTTTAACCACCGATGTGGTTATTCAAGCAGATTACGATGGCGTAGGATTTACCTGCATGGACTTACAAATTTTGGATTCTTATCATCTCACCGTGGGTCAGGGGGTGTTGGAAGTCAATGGTGATGTCGATAATAATGGAACGTTGGTTATTAAGTCGGGAGCTGAGCTAATGACTTACGGAGGTAAAGAATGGATAGGAAATGCGGTCGAAGTTCAAAGGTTTACCCGTTATCAAGATGGGAGGTACAGCTTTGTGGGATCACCGGTTACCCATGATTTGTTGAGAGGAGATTCACTCGGGTCTTTTGTATATCGATATGATGAGCAAATGCCTTATGGTACTGATGGCTTAAATCGCTGGAAACAAGCTTCTCAAGATACGCTTAGAGCTGGTGTGGGATATACGCAAGCCTATAAGCAGTTGCTGACTTTTCGCGGAGTTCCTAATGCAGGCACCATTGAGGTGGAAGGAACCTATACCGATAATGGTTCTGTGAATACAGACGGATGGGTTCTCGTGTCAAACCCATATCCATCGTCTCTTAGTGTAAGGTCATTTCTTAATGGGAATAGAAATTTGGATGGAACTATATACTTATGGGATGACAACGGATCAGATGTCGAAAGAGGTACCAATGCCGATTATATTGCTGTAAATGCACTTGGACACACGATGGATAGTCGAAAAGGTAATGGAAGTAGATTTAACAACCATATCGGTGTAGCGCAGGCCTTTTTTGTGAGGATTCAACATGCCGACTCTTCTCATATCATTCATTTTGTTGACAGCATGCGCGCTACTGGTTTTTCCGCCGATGATAATTTTTTTCGATTACAAACTGACAGGAATGTCCTAAAGTTACATATCACAGACGAAAGTCAGCAGGAATACAGTGAAACACTTCTTGGCTTTTTAAGCGATGCTACAAATAGCGTTGACCGTGATTATGACGCTGTTAGAATGAAGAAAAAAGGACTTTCCGTGTACTCATATTTGGGGGAATCGAAGTATGCTATTCAAGCCCTACCAAATGATTTTAAGGAAGGAGTCAAAATTGGTATAGATGGATTAGGTCAACGGGATTTTTATATGGATATGGAGGTTTTGGACGGAAGCATCCATAAAAGCAATTGTGTTCTTCACGACACATGGCTCGGAATATCACACTCCTTTGAGCAGGGGGGCTATGTCTTTGAAAACAACTCTTCTCGCCAAGAGCCTAGATTTTGGTTGGAAATAACATCATCAACCTCCACAGTTTTGTCTTCTACAACGCACCAAGGAGCTTTGGATTTTAAAGTATTGCCACATGGTATAAACATAAATAATAAATTAAATCACACCGTAAATTTCAAGGTGTTTGACCCGCTGGGTAATGTGTTGATGGAAAAGGAGTTTAACCCTAGCGGCGCTAATTCGTTTATTCCCTACTACTTTACAAGAAATAGGTTATATTTGATTAGCGTTAACTCAAAGACCAAAAAAATCATTTTTCAAAATTGATGTTATTATGAATTTTACTAAAATTTTTCTGAGCTCAGGTATGCTAATGATGAGTGCTGTGTTGCTAGCACAGGGAGGAGCTCCTCCAGCAGTACCAATTGATGGCGGTTTAAGCCTTGCCCTATTAGCAACGGGTGGAGCTATTGGAATCCGTGCATTGAGAAAAAAGAAAGAAAATCAATGATGTTAGTAAGCCACGTGAAGCGTGGCTTTTTTATTTAATTTCTATCATGGGTTTTTGAATGGCTAAACTGGAAGGGTAGTGTACGAGCTTGCCCTCATCATCCAAAAAAATAATAGAGAATAAAGTGATGTCTTGAACGATCCCCTGAATTGAGTTATCACCATCTACTATTCTTACATGTGACCCAATTTTGTACGGAAAATAAAAGAAGAGTATTACCGATGATGTGATATTACTAATCACTGACCATTGAGCGAACAAGGCTATACCGGCTACTGTAAAGAAAGACACAAAGTATATCTCGAGTCCACTGAGTGAAATATCAAAGATCCAGGCCATAGCGAACAAGAACAGAATGGCGAGAGCAATGCCAAATACCTTTTGTACATATGCAGTTCTTTGATCGGAAAACGCACTTTTTAGAGCAACCCTAATAACTCTCCGCTTAGCTAGGTTACGCAGCGCCAAATAAACCATAAATACGATAAGCGCTAATACAATTTTTAAGACTTCGTTTTCGGTAATATTTTCAAGAAATGCTTCCATTAGTTATCTCTGTTGTGGATTGATGAATGGCTCTTTGCCCGTGCAAACTGATCGTCATACTTTCGAGGAAAAGGAATAAAGATGTGTTTTTCTCGAAATTTAGCCAACTGATACATAGAGTTAAATCCGCAGCCAGTAAAAATCTTATCAGCCAGTGGAAACACATCACAAGCAGGGTAGTGTTTTACAAACCGAATACCGTTATTGTCTTGAATTACTAGGTCACTTATCACCAATAACTTTGGTGATACATTTTCAATATCGGCCCAATCCATAGCTTGTGCTATGAGCGCATCAATTTCATCTTGTTTTGAGGTATGGGTAATTACCCATAAGGGAGACTTGTTTTTTTCTGAGGGAAATAAATCAATGATCTTATTTTGAATGCTAATAGGATTTGGTAAGGGGTAGTTAAGTTGGAGGTATTCGAAGTTGGCGCTGAATATTTTGATATGACTTAGCTGTTCTGGTATTTTTTCCTCTGTAACCCAGATAGTGTCTATGGCATAAACGGAGAGCTTTGATGCGTAATTTTCCCAAACCATATGCCGGTGTATCAGTTCAATTTGCTGTACCCCTATGCCTCGCAGTTCATCGCCTTGAATTTCTCCAAGGATTCCATTCGGAAAGACATCGATGATGAGCTTGTCTACAGAGTAATTGATAATTGTGGACTTTAGTTTCGCAAATAACGCCTTAGGGGTAGCGTCATGTGATTCGCTGATGAATACATACTTGTCAGGAGGTAGTATCTCACTGACCAAGCGACAATTTGTAAATAGCCGGTATTCCTCTATCTGCCATGAGGTAATGGCGGCAAGCGATCTGGTGATGTGACCAAGTCCACCCCCCATGGCATATATTAAATTCATATTACTGTTGGTTCATCACAATGAGCAAGGCACTGCTATGTGCAAGTTGCATTCTTCGATCCAAAAGTAAGCTAAGTGAAAGGTAATTATTCAGTTTAGAAATTTTCTTGTCAGCTAAGACTGTAAAAAGACCGTCCTCTTTTGGCGTAAACTCCTTATCCCCTTGGTAGAATTTTCCATTTTTCAGCTTCCACTCTACTGATTCTGACATGTCTTCCTGAGTAGAAACCTTTAGTTTATCAGAAGAGGTTTTGACTTTAAAAATGAGTTGTGAATCAGGAGTCCTTAGCTTCCAGGAGTCAGGTTTGATCTTAATATGAAATGCCTCGCGACCATCTTGATCGTAAAACTTGATCTTATCACCACTACTATTGGGCTTAAAGTCAAGTGATTTGTCCTTCAAAACGATTTTGCCAGAGCTAGCCAATGGGGCAGAAAATAGCAGTTTGTCTTGTTCGTCGTAGCAGGTAATACCTTCCGGGGCTGTGGATGTTTCAGCTAGTGTTTTTGACGAAATGTAGTTTACGGAGGTCGCCTTACGTTTCGAACATGAAACCAGGATTAACACTAGTGCTATGCTCAGTATATTTATGGCTTTCATCTCAAATAATATTTGTTAACAGTTCGCTCAATTTCTCAGTTTCCATTTCTTTGGTATAGTTTGTTTTAATAGTGGTCTTTAATAGTTCTCCTAGTGATGCTCGTTTTTCTTTAGGCAACTGAAGATAATCAAATACTTTTTTTCCACAATCCTCTATATCACCGGCTCTGAACATAAAGGGGTAGTCTAAAGGAGCAAGCAGGTCATACATGCCGTCGACATCACTCGTGATCACGGGAATACCAAGTGCAGCGGACTCTAGTAGTACATTGGGCATTCCGTCATAAAACGATGGAATAGCAACAGCATCACAGGTAAGGTAATACTTCATCAACTCAAAATGATCCAAGAATTCGAGATGGACATAGTTGATGTTTTTGTCTGTAAGTTCGGTTTTTGATGCCTCATTGAGCTCACCAACGAACAAAAACTTAATGCGGTCAGTCAATTTCTTGAGATGAACAGTTTCCAGAAAGAAATTAACTCCCTTTTTTGCTTTCAGTTGTCCAAATATTCCAAAAACGAGTTCTTCTTTTTTGACGTTCTCTTCTCGCCATCTATGTGCAAACGATATTTCGCTTTGCATGGGCTGCCATTCGTCTAGATCAATCCCATTTGGGACATATTGCACTTGTCTATTAGGAATTAGTAACTCAATTTGCTCTGACTTCTTTTTGCTCACTGAGATGACCAAATTGGCTTCTATAATAGCATCTTCGATGTATCCACGTTTTCGAGGTGTAAAAATCCCCAAGTCAAAGTCATTACCACGAAACATAGTAACGAGTTTGACATTCAACCACTTTTTATAAACTGGCGCGGCTAATAATGGCAGGTATCCCCCAAAACAAACCAAAAAGCCGATGGAGGTATATTGTTGCTGTAAAAAGATATAAAGCCTATTTAAGGTATGAGCTTCACTATCCTCAAAAGGTATGGAGGTGTATGATCCATTTTGCTCCGTTTTTCGCTGATAGGGGCGCGAACCTTGATAAAGGTGAATGATATGAATGGTATGGCCGGACTTTCGGAGTCCGTTGATGATTCGGTCACAAGATTGTGCCATTCCTCCTCGTTGTGGAGGATAATTTTCAGTGAGCCAAAGCATTTCAACCATACGCTAAGTAGTCAGAAATTTAGCCTGTCCAATGAATGTTCAATCACTTAACTATCGTGGAAAGAGTCTGCGGTATCCATGTCGCTACTGACCATTTCTGTCTCCATATGATCAAATGACTCATAGTCATAGGTGTCGAAGGTGGATACCCAAAGGACAGTACCCATTTCGTCAAAAGAATCAGAATGTGTCTGGTGCGTTGCCGGTGTTGTAGTAGGAGCATCGGAGTCTGTTTCCGCTTCAGGAATAGGTTTGATAGGTGTGAATTGGTTGAATATCAGGTCTATTTGTGCGATGAAGTCCTTAAGAGGTAATACACTATACTGCTCTTCAGATTTTATTTTCCCCTTCAACTTACAGATGTATGAGTCGCTGATTTCCTCTATTCTAACGTGCGAATTAGTATCACTTTTTAACTGATACATATTTTTGCCGATCACTAGTTTAATGAAAAACTGATGGGCGACCTTGTATTTAGTTTTAAACTTAACCTTTCCTCGTGCGTTTCTTTTGGAGAAGTCTTGGCGCCTTATATCATCGGTAATCACGAACTCTAGTAAAGAACTGTCGAGTAGGGACACTCTCGCCTTGATCCATTTGGCTTCATACTGAGTGATCTCGCGACCATTATTTAATTTAAACTTCTTAATTGGTTTTTGTTTGTATGGATCTTTAAAGTCAAGCTGTGCAGCCATCTTCTGTCGATTACCCGCTTTTGCCTGAATTAGCTTCATAAGTGGAAATACGACCTTTCTCAAATGGTTGTTAAGGTCTCGTTTAGAAAATTTTCGTTTTACTCTACCAAGGTGAACGGCATAGGTCACTAAAAGAATAACAGCAACAAACAATACGAAAAAACCAGTAAATAAGGTGAGTAGGAAAAGTATGATAGATGCGATGACAAAACCAAAAATCTTACTTTTTAAGGATTTAATACCAGCTT
>CAYMST010000046.1:0-23805 GCA_964393115.1 uncultured Roseivirgaceae bacterium
CGCGACTTGTTTTTGAAGAATGCTTCAAAATCATTGGCTCCTGATATATTGATCACCTGGGGGAAATCGAACATTTCAAAGAATTTAAAATTATATTTAAGAAAAAACTCACCTAAATTGCATTGGCACATTGAAAAAGATACTTTGGTAAGGGATCCATTTCAATCCCTCACACATCACATAAATTACGACCCAACAAGTTTCTTTCGAGCTATAGACCATATAGTAGAAGATGAGAAAAACAATGAATACTTAGCCAATTGGATGGTTATTGATAAAAAAACAAGGAAAAAGCTATGTGAACTTCAGAGCTATGAATTCAATGAATTTTCTGTCTTTTATAAGATCATTGACGTTCTTCCTGAAAGCTGTAACCTTCATTTGGCAAATAGTATGTCTGTGCGCTACGCCAATTTTTTAAACCTTTCCGGCAAATCAGGCATAGAGACTTTTTGTAATCGAGGGACGAGCGGAATCGATGGATCAAACAGTACAGCTTTTGGAGTTGCCCTTTCTTCAGAAAAAACAAACATCCTTATAACGGGTGATGTGTCATTCTTCTATGATCGAAATGCTTTTTGGCATAATTATAAACCTGAAAATCTTTGTATAATTGTGCTTAATAATTCTGGTGGTGGGATATTTGGTATGATACCAGATTCAGCCGGATTACCAGAGTTAGAAGAGTACTTTGAGACAAGACAAACGCTGTCAGCAGAATCGCTGGCAAATGAATTTAATTATGATTTTTGGAGATGTAGCGATAACAATTCCCTTGATCAGTCATTAAACGAAATGCTTTTCCAGTCAAAGACAAAAGGAGTCAAGATACTGGAGGTAACAACGAACAAAGAGGTAAATAAAAATACCTTTAAGAATCTTTTGAAGTCAATTAATTAAACAAAAGCATGAGCAATATTCAATGGGAAAAGATCAAAGATTATGAGGACATATTGTTTGATCGCCATGATGGAATAGCTAAAATCACCATTAACAGGCCTAAGGTCTACAATGCTTTTCGTCCTGAAACAAATATTGAGATGATGAATGCCATGGATATTTGTCGTGAGGACAGCTCTATTGGAGTAATTATTCTCACTGGAATGGGAGAAAAAGCTTTTTGCTCTGGCGGAGACCAGAATGTAAAAGGTACCGGTGGCTATGTAGACGAGCACGGTGTACCAAGATTAAATGTCCTCGACTTACATAAGAAAATAAGGGAAATTCCTAAGCCTGTCGTGGCTATGGTCAACGGATACGCTATTGGCGGCGGTCACGTGCTTCATGTAGTATGTGACTTATCGATAGCTTCAGAAAATGCGATTTTTGGACAAACTGGCCCTAAAGTCGGAAGTTTCGATGCTGGGTTTGGGTCATCTTACTTAGCAAGGCACGTGGGGCAAAAGAAGGCAAGAGAAATCTGGTTTTTATGTCAACAATATAGTGCTGTGGAAGCCGAAAATATGGGTTTGGTGAACAAAGTAGTGCCATTGTCTGAGCTTGAAAAGACAACAGTGGATTGGTGCAAAATCATGCTTCAAAGAAGCCCGATGGCATTAAGAATGATAAAGCGAGGTCTAAATGCCGAACTCGATGGACAGCGAGGACTAATGGAAATGGCAGGAGATGCTACCTTAATGTACTACCTAATGGAAGAAGCGCAAGAAGGTAAAAACGCCTTTCTAGAGAAAAGAACTCCGGATTTTCAAAAATTCCCTAAGTTTCCTTAAATCTTTTTAGACCTGATATTCGTATTAATGTATTTATGATGAAGTCAATTATCAATTAGACCTAAAGAATCATGCTAGGACAGCTGATTGTTACTTTAATAGGATAGCTAATTTCAAAAGTTAAAATGCTATTTGATATGTTTCGGAGTAATACTTACATGGTGATAACCAACGTACCAACTATTGATAGTTAGGCATATCATAGTTTAAGAGTATTTTTTTTTTGAATGGCTTAGATATTAGATAACAATTCAACAACTTAGAGTAAATATTGTAGATAACGGTTATGATGTTAGAAAACAAGATCTCACTGGAGATCAACGACGATGAGATCAAAGAGATTACCGAAGCAGTACGGGTACTCAAAGAAAAGCTCGAACCAAAACTTGTGAAGCTAACTCCTGATGAGCGTAAAGAGTTAATTAGACTATCAGGTAAGGCCATTGATTTTGTATATCTGGCATACGACTTCGCTAAAGATAATCCAACGCTTGTTCCTGGATATCTTGAGGTTCCAGAAATGAAAAAGGATATGGATGCAGTCAATAAATTAAATGACATACTAGCACCTTTAGAGCAATTATGTACACTAATTGATGACTCCATATCTTTGGCAGGTAGCGAAGCTTACATTGCTGCGTTGGCTTTCTTTACAGCTGTTAAGGGTGCGGCTAAGATGAACATCCCAGGAGCAGAAGAGATTCATGAAAAATTAAGGGATCAAAGGTTTCCTTCTAAATAATTATTATCCCCACCTCTTACGGTGACACTCGTTTAGAGGTGGTAATTATTTTTTCCCTCCTACCATTTTGTAGACACAACCAGAACTTACTTATCTTTTCACGTAGACAATTGCTAATTCATTCCTATCGCGTGCATGAGCCATTTAAATAGAGCTTTGTCAATCACACTTTTGTATCTATTGTTAGGATGTGTGACTGAAAATCCTAATCTTACCGGTCTATGGAATGCAACAAACTATCTGCAATACATAAGTGATACTATAGTAGTCGTTTTTGATAGTGAGAGAAATATTGATCTTCTAACTGTGAAAACGGATTCTGGTATGATAGTTATTTCTGCTGCCAGCGATTCAGTTATATCTGTTAACCAATCCAAAGCAACCGATGTACTCCATTTCGAATATGATGATGATACTCATGGTATTTTATCCATCTACGAGCTAAACCCACCATATCAAAATTTAGATGAGGATATCAGGTATACCGCCAAAAACTATAACTTCTTTACATTTTCGGAAAACCAAAATCACTACCTGGTGATTGATCACCAATTCAATCCATTTGGTAGAAGCTTGGATACGATAAGTTATGATATTGTCTCGGATAGGCTTTTGATACTGGCTGAGGATACGCTTATGCGCATTAAAAGTTGATTTCTCTACTGGTTGATTAAATTGTCCTGACGGGTGAAGTTTCGAACTATTATGGAATCTATAAGATAATTACACAAAAGAGTTGATTTGAACGGCAAACTGCTAGATTATATATCAGCTATCACCATTAACCTGTCGTATCCGGCCATCTAGACATATATTTGAGCAACCCTAAGTATTGCGCTATGCAGATTTTCTTTGACGAAAGAGAGATAGAACTTTCAAAGAATAATGATATTTCATTTTCCCAAGTAGCTTCTGAGTACCGAGAGGAAACCAATGTTATTACTGCTTGGTTATCAGGTCAAGAGGAGTTCTCCTTTCAGACTTCTGGTTCAACAGGTACACCGAAAATCATCATGCATCAGCGCATGGATATTATTAAAAGTATTCAGAGCACTGCTCATGCCCTTTCTCTTGATGAAAATCATACCTTTTTATGTTGTATAAATAGTCGTTTCATAGGTGGTTTTATGATGATAGCCAGAGCACTAGAGCTTCATTCGAACCTTATCATTACCAAGCCAAAGGCAAATCCAGTAAATAAAATCAATAAACCAATTGACTTCATAGCGTTAGTCCCCTATCAATTGGAAAAAATTATTGAAGATGGCGATTTTCAAAAAATCGCTAAGTCCAAAATAATACTTGGTGGTGCTCCTATGTCAAAGGAGTTACTAGACAAGTGCAAACAACTAAAGGCACCACATGTATATCAGACATATGGAATGACAGAGACCATTTCTCATATCGCCTTAAAAAAGATTGATTCTGACAACCAAAACGAAGAATATAGGGTCCTTGAAGCCTTTTCTGTAACCGAAGATGCTCGTGGATGCCTTCTAGTTGACACCCCTTTTTCATTCGGAGCTGTGCATACCAATGATCTCGTTAAGATAACGAGTCCGGATAATTTCCTTTGGAAAGGTCGATATGATAATGTGATTAATTCTGGTGGAGTCAAAATATCTCCAGAAATCATTGAACCCCAGATTGGTGATCTACTACTGAAGTGTAATTTGAAAAATGATTTTTTTGTTGGCGGAGTAAGAGACCCAAAACTTGGTCAAAGACTTACGTTGTTTTTGGAAGGAGAAATATCAAACTCTAAAAAATTAGAAATCATTCAAGAATTTCAAACTTCATTCTCTAAATATCATGTACCCAAACAAATTATTTGCGTCGAGAACTTTAGCAGAACTCCAACTGGTAAAATCAATAGAAAGTTATCATCAAATAATGAAGTGGTTATTTCCTTAAATCAATGATTCATTGAATAAAAAACCTCTTTGTTCAACAACAAGCAAAAAACCGCTTAAAAAGTATAGTTATTTTGCGTTTTTTTCATTAATTTCCTAGGGATTAATTTATTCAACTTCATAATTCCTAAAACTCATGAATAAGCGACATATCATTAAGAGCTATAAGAATTTACCATTCGAAATGAAGCGATCTTTAAGAAATAAGTATCCGGATGGTTTTGGTAAAAATGTCCAACGAATACCAAGTGCAAATGGAACCGTTTACTATGCGTTACCACATGAAACCGATGACGCTAGTTATTTAATCAAACTCACGCTCTCCCAAATAGAAAATGCAGATGTGGATGAAGATGATTTTAATGAGAAAATAGAATCCATAGATATAGTAGATACCATAGACTAGTGTTTGGATTTTTTTAAGATCAAACGAGTCTTAGCAAACCTAACATACTAGCTGAGCCGATTTATTCATGAGCAGTAAGGAGCATTTGCTCACAAGCAAAATTCCAGATCACCTTACACGATAGATATCACTTGAATGAAAAGTCAATAAATCTATGCTTGAATACTGCTATGTCCTTTAGCTTAGCAGCTTATTCGAATGGATGGATCATGACTCTAAAGGGATATGTATTAATCACAGGAGTTTCTACTGGCATTGGAAATAGCCTAGCAAAGACTTTTGTTAAGGAGGGTTACTTTGTTTTTGGAAGCGTACGTAGTGCAGAGGATGCAAAAAGCGTTGAACTCGAAATTCCAGGTAATTTCGCCCCACTAATTTTTGACGTTACGAGTAAAGATCAAATTCAAGAGGCATTGCATACCGTATCAAGTATTTGTGGCGATAATGGGCTCAATGGACTCGTCAATAATTCGGGTATTGCAATTGGTGGCCCATTAGAACTTATGGAAATGGACGAAATCAAGCATCATTTCGAAGTCAATGTTTTTGGTCTTATTCAGGTGACAAAACTGTTCTTGCCGCTAATTAAAAAAGCCAGTGGTATAAGACGCATCATTAATGTAGGATCGGTTTCTGGCCAAGTGACGGCTCCGTTCATTGGTCCATACGTGGCTTCAAAACACGCATTAGAGGGGCTTTCGGGCTCTTGGCGTAAAGAACTGATGTTATTTGACATAGACATGATTCTCATAGGGCCAGGTTCTGTAAGGACTCCCATTTGGAACAAGGGAAAATCGAAAACCGACTATGCAGACTCAGCATATGCAAAATCATTCACGAAGTTCGCTAAATATGTAGAGCAATCAGGAGCAAGAGGTGAAGATGTGAACAAGCTATCACGCCAAATTTTACAAGTATTTACAGTTAGAAAACCACGAACAAGATATGCTTTCGTAAAGGGTAAGTTAACGCATTGGCTTATACCCAAATGGCTTCCGGCAAGTTATTATGACCACATAGTGGGTAAAATACTTGGGTTGAATAGCAACAAATAACGAGTGGCTAGATCTTCCCCTTAGGCTTCTAGGCTTGTATCTGGCCAAAAAACATGTGTATACTAATAAATGATATTGGCTTGGTTTAGGTTATTGGTAAAGAAAGTTTTATCCTAAGTTTTCACGATCATGTCATATTATTTTAAGAATTGAATAAATTCGAATAAAACTTAATTATGACTGTACAAGAAGTAGCCAACCGATTGGTAGAATTATGTCGCATAGGTGATTTTGAAACCGCCTTAAAAGAATTATACTCAGACAACATTAAGAGCATTGAGGTACCCGGGTCTCCAGCTCCTAATATTGAGGGAATGGAGGCTAAAATTGAAAAATCAAAACACTTCCAGGATTCCGTAGAAGCATTTCATAGCAATGAAATTTCTGAGCCTTTAGTAGCAGATTCCTTCTTTTCGATAACCATGAAAATGGAAGTAACCTTTAAAGGTGCAGGAAGAGTAACCATGGAAGAGGTGTGTGTATATGAGGTGCGGGATGGTAAAATCGTCCTAGAACAGTTTTTCTTTACCCCTGACCCTGTACCCAGTGCAAGCTAAATTATAGAAGGAAAGCCTTGAGGATAGGCATCTTCACCCTTAAGGCTTAATTTTTTCTGCTAAAAGAGTTTTTGAAATCCTTTTGTAATAGGCATAAGAAATTATTCCGCCTAGGGCATACATAACCGCAAGACTGGCAAAAATCCAAAAAACCCCATATCCATTTAGTAAGAGTAGAAGAGGAATTCCAATCCCTATGGTCTGAATAACAATAAGCCAAGATGCTGTTAGTGGTTTATTTAGAGTATTGAGTGTGCTATTAATAATCTGTACTACGCCTTCAAACCCCAGACTGATGGGTATTACGTGTAAAAAAACTACTGTTATTTCAATCACTTTTGGATCACCCGAAAAAACGCTAGCCAAAGGCTCTGCAACCAAGAACATGACGCCATACATGATAAACCCGTAGACAACAGAAAACTGACTCGTTCTGTCAACAGCTGTTGTTATTCTAGTCTGTTTCCCAGCACCATAATTTTGACCTACAAAAGGTCCCATAGAAGACGAAATAGCTACTAGAAAGGCGAAAATTAAAAATTCGATTCTACTACCAACACCGTAGGCAGCTACAGCACTTTCTCCATAATTTGCCAAAACAGCTGTAACAACACCAGTAGCTAGCGGAGTTACCAATCTAGAAAGACCCGAAGGAAGCCCTATGAACAATATAGCTTTCCAGCAACCCCAAATGACTCTTCTGGTAGGAAAAGAGACCAGGATAAGTTTTTCTCTGAAGTATAAAATGTAGAGTGATAATATTAGCGTCAAGACTCTCGAAATCGCCGTTGCGATTGCTGCTCCTTTAAGTCCTAAAGCGGGGAATGGACCATAGCCAAAAATCAACAATGGATCCAGTATCGCATTTGTAATCACCGCGAACATCATAATCAGACTAGGCGTTCTAGCGTCGCCTGTAGACCTTATCGCACTATTGCCAACAAATGGAACGATGACAAAAAAAATAGCAAGAAACCATATGGTCATATACTCTAGAATGTATGGTATGGTCTCCTCACCTGCCCCTAATAGAAGAAAGATGTCTTTTTGAAATAAAAGACCTAATGAGATGAAAAGTGCTCCAATTGCCAGAGCTAAGATCAGACTGTCGGTCGTTTCTCGGGCTGCTTTCGCCCTATCTCCTTTACCGATAGATTTTGAAATGAGTGCAGTAGCTCCTATTCCTATACCTTGAATAAGGCTGAAGATAACCATTACGACGGGAAAGGTGAAGCTAAGGGCTGCCAACTCTACACTGCCTAACTTACCCACGAAGTAGGTATCTATGAGATTAAAGGCCACGAAGCTTAGCATACCAAAAAACATCGGAATGGTAAGTCTTATGAGGCTTTTATTTATGGAACCTTCGGTTAAGTTTCCTTTATTAGATTTTTGATCAGCCACGACGTGAATTAATGGTGTTTACAACTAAGCAGTAAAGCTCATTGCGCTTCCTTCCGTCGAAGTTAACCCAAATAGTATTCTACTTAATTATAATTTAAAGCCTACAAAAAGCAAATCATCCATTTGATCGTTTTTTCCGGCCCATCTTCTCAGTTTATTTCTCATAATACTCTTTTCTTCATCAAAAGGGCTTGCTGATAACTCATCAATCATTTCTGAGAGTGTATTAAACCCAAGTTTTTTATCATGCTCTCCACCTATTAGGTCTGTCACCCCATCACTATAAGCATAGAATTTAGCTTCCTGTTTGTTAGGCTTAAATTTTATGACATGGTTATGGTAGGCTCTTTCATACCCAAAATAAGATCCGATTGGTCTACGATCCGCTTTTAGACGATTCAAAACACCATCAATTGAATATACTAGATCCATTTTGGCACCGGCATATTGTACCTCTCCTTTGTCATGGTCTATTTTCAAAATGGCCACGTCCGCACCTGAACCAATTCTACCAGTTTCTTTACCATCGAATTCCTTTTCCAATTCTGCATGAATAAAATAAAGAAGCTCAGATGGCGTAGATATATTAAACTCGAGACATCCTTTTTCAATAATATCTATATATCTGCTGGTCATCATAGTCGCCAGACGACCATGCCCCATACAATCAAAAACAATTAGTTGAGTAATCGATCCGCTCCTGCTTACCCAATAACCATCTCCACCAACTTCTTGTAACGGCTGATTAATGACGTAAGCTGATTTTAGCACTTCCACTAGCTTCTCTTCGCTAGGAAGAGACGTAAAATAATTGGCAACCGTAGCGTCTTTAATAGACGTCTTTACGGAGTGGTTAATGGCAAATAACTCGGGTTTCCTATCGGTTATAGTAGGTAATACTGCTCTCATGGCGTAAATTTTAGTTAGACAAATAGGTCAATTTCGAGTTGATTCTTGGTGGCTTTTACTTTATCCCCACTACCATGCGGGCATCGAATCCATTCCATTTAATTGGAATTACATAAATAGGTACATCATCTGGAAACTTAAGTTGCTCTGGCTTGCCTCGAAATACTACTGGCACGGAGATCATAAAATCTTTGCCGTAAGTTTCTCGTACATTACCAGACACAACATTGGCCAGTTCGCCAGCCATATCCAACATATTATTCGTACTAGGGTTTTTTAGACCTACGTACCTTTTTATTAGTTCTTCGAACATATCTAAATCACCAGATATGTAAACAAACCCTTTCTTGTTACCCGAAATACCTATCATCCCGGTACAATCGTTCAGCTCAAGCTGCTCTTGTGACTTTACAAAAGGAGGACTTGTTTGTGCTGCGGTCTTGGTGAGTTTAGCAAAATAATTTTCTAAAGACTCTATAAATGTATTTACTGTTTTTTCGAATTGATCTTGTTGTACTTCCATAGTCGAGTTTTTATCTGTTGAGACAATTATTTGGTTAATAAATGATCAAAACCATTCTTAAGGTCCTCAGGAGTTACTGGCTTAAATAAGTATTCACGAGCTCCCTTTTTCAAAGCCTCTAAACCAGTAAATTTATCCGCCAATGCGGTGATAACCATAACCTGCGTATCTGGGGCTATCTTCTTGATTTGTTCCAAACATTCTAAACCATCCATTTCGGGCATGGTGATATCTAGTGTGACCACTTCTGGTTTCTTTTCCTTAATCATATCTAAGGCTTGCAAACCATTCTCGGCTTGCCCAACAATCTCTAGGTCATAGTCCTGCAAATGATTTTGTATGGTCATTCGCATCATTTCTGAGTCATCAACTATCAATAGTCTCATATTTGCTAAACGCGTTTGGTTTATAATTTCTAATTAGGGAATGACGATATCCAGCTTAAATTGCTCTTGCTCTATACCAAGTTTTACCTCACCTTTATTTTTTTCGGCGATTGATTTAACTAGGCTCAAACCTTGTCCCCTACCTGAGTACATATTGACATCATCGCTGGTTGACAACGAATCCTCAAAAACCAGTTGGGCAATTTGACTAGAGTTTAGCTTTTCAACTTCGTCATTTGAGATAAGATTACTTTGAAGCGCTTTCATCTTTATGCGTTCCAAATCCAAACCCTGACCATCATCTTGGTAGGTCAGTGTGAGTAGGCCCATATCAGACTTATTGATGGTAACTTTAAGTGTTCCATGTGGTGGCTTACCTTTTGATTGTCTAATATCACTTGATTCGATGCCGTGCGCTAAGGAGTTTCTAACTAGCTGAACTACAGCATCTCTAATGTCTAACCTGTATTGCTCCGGAAGAACGATATTATTGTCTTCGAAAACAAAATGGACCTGCTTACCTGTCTCCGAACTCATTTTGTTGACACCCTTCTTAAGACTCGCTACTAGAAGGTCGTTCGTGTTATCAGATATCTCTTCAGCATTCATCTTGTATACATCAGCAACCTTCCGAAGCATGTCTTTCATGTTTCTCAGAATACTGATTACATCAGTTACCTCATAGAGTATCTTTAAAAAGTCTTTGCCTTGTATGTTCGACTTGCCTTTCAGCATGACGATGGTGTCTTCAATACTATGCAGCTTGTCCTCAATTATCTTTAAATCGATTAGCGTAGCATTGCCTTTTGCTGCGTGTACCGTGTTAAATGTATAGCGTATTAGTTCGCCAAAATCGCCACCTTGAAATTTTTCGTAATTCTCTGAAATAGATTCTAAGGAGACCAACGAAGAATCAATGTAGTCTTTTAACAATTTAGGATTTACTTTCAAAAGGGCTAATAGTTGGTCAGATTCCTGCCTGTTTCGCTCATCTGCCTCTTCGATTTGTTTCTTCATCAAGACATATTCCGTCTCGTCTAATACGGTTACGAGGATTCTATGAATCTTATCTTGGTCCATTATCCTAGAAAACGAAATTCGAATATACCGGACCTGAAAATCTACAGAACCCTGTGATGAGAATAACTCTACTTGTTCTACCGGGTTAAGTCTGTTTACTACGTCTTCTTTGATATCTGAATTAAATAAATGTTCTGCAAACATCTCTAGAGCATTCAAATCACGTTTAACCAAACGTGAACTCATGAGACGGATAAAATTCATACCGGCCAGATCTTTGTTCTCAAAGATGTTTTCAGTTTCTGCCGAGTAGAAATCCGAAATCATTAGTTCTTTATCTAGCAAGAAGATACCCTGCTTCACATTTGCAAATACCGATTTTGCTTGATTGTTGAGATACTCAACATTCCGAAGAGATGTCTCCAAAGACTTACCCTGTTGAATAAGTTTTTTGGTGTATTCGTTAATTTTGTTAATTGCTGGTCTAAATATGAACAAACCTTCCATCACTAGAAGTAAAATAGCAACGGCAAAAAGGATGTATTCCGTTGAAGATAATTGCTCCACCCTAGCTGATGCCTCTGAATCATACTGGAAGGTAATGTCATTCATGAATTTCAAGAAGTCACCTTCATTGTTAAGAATCTTTTCAAGATTAGCCTGGTAGGATAACGTTTTGGCGTTGTAAAACTCTGAAACCCCCATGATATTCGTCACTGCATCATCTATCTCTTCATAATGCGGCTGAATTTTTTCAAAAAGCTCTAGGATTTGCTCTGAGTTATTCACCTCTGTAAGCTTGAGAGCCATACTACCATTTTGAAGACCATCATGTGATCTTCTCCATATTTCGACCGCGGATTTTAACTCTTTCTTTCTTTTGTCGAAATTCTCTTGATTTTGCGCATTGGCCATGGCCAATGAAGCTTTAGTAATCTTCTGAGAAAGCATCCTTTGACGACCGGATATATTGATCGTCCTTGCATCCGCACCACTGTTCTGAATCGAACTTTGAACCAAATATTGGCTAAAAGCGATTACCAACGCAATGATGGATAATGCGATTAAATAAGTGGTCCTTAAATTTCTCATATTTGGTCTCTTGTTAATAATGAATCTACGTAAAATTACCTGGAAGAATTAACTTCCCTTGTGGTATTTCACACAAAACTCTTGCACTTTTTAAATTTAATAGCAAACAAATGTTTTTATTGAATAAATGACATTCTTCATAAACCACGATGGCCGAAATGGTTTATGAGGTATACCTTGAATATAATTTATCCAATAGTTGAGTTTAATTTATTGATATACAAGTAAATCTTTGATGAATACAAATTAAGAGATTATTGCATTTGATGTGGTTTAGTTTCGATCATCATTGCTAATACTACCATGTAACTGATATATTTTGTGATGAACGATTTCGTTCGATACGGTTATTCTCTTTGTAACCCTAGGTTATTACAGGTGAAACTGTGTGAAATAGCAGGTTTAGCGAGGTGTTTTGATCCCTATTAACGGTTTCTAAGTTTGTCAAAAAACAAGTTAACTCGAGTTCTTAAGAGATGATAAATGCATTAATCGCCTTTTAGGAATACTCCAAAAAAAGATGTTAATACCGTTATTAAAAAGAAAACTAAGCTAAAAATAATAGCTACTTCTTTGTCTATTCCCAAGAACTCGTGTCCAAGAATGAATGTAAGCTCGCGAGCTCCTACGCCCCCAATGGTAAATGGAAGTACCGCTACGATTGAAGATATCAAGAAAACAAGTTGATATTCTAACATGTTTTGTTCTACACCTAACGATAGAAGAATTACGTAGGCACAAATCAATTGCATGACTTGAACCACTATCGAATATCCACTTGTTCTCACATAAGAGGTCGTAAAATCTGGATATATCAATTTGGTGATGAGGTAAAATCCAGGAAAAACGAGAAATGTTAGTATTACGATTAAATATCGCTGCCCAGCAACTAATATGGGCAAGTCAACAAACGTGGCAATAATTAGTGCTAAGAAGACCAGTCCGACCAGCCCATTAATACGATCCCATAGCGTTGCGGCCACTAGTTTTTTAACGGTTATATCCTTCCTTTTATGGAGCAAATATACCTTGTAACCATCACCTCCTATCCCCCCGGGTAAGAATAAATTGTAGAACATCCCTACCCAATACAATCTTAAGTTGTACCCCTCAGAAATCGTAAGGTTTACGTTTTTGAAATATTGGTTTAGTCTTATTGAAGAAACTACCTTGGAACCTGTAAATAAAATAACCGCAGGAATTAACCACCATGCATTTGATTTAACCAAAACACACTTTACCTGCTCTACATCCAGCTGTCTAAACACGACATAAATAGCGGCTACGGTTAGGACAATTTTAATAACCGTCCTAATGAACTGCTGCTGCTTGTTCTTTTCCAACAAATACCTCTTTGATTCGATATGTTTTTTTGTCTTGTGACTCGAAGTATGTTCGAACAATTAGTTCGGCGACAATACCTATCGTAATGAGTTGAATACCTCCAATAAGGAGTGTTATGCCCAATATCAATAGCGGTCGTCCCCATATGTCATTGCCCATTAGCTTTTCTATCAACAGAATCCCATTAATAAATGATCCTGCTAAGAACGTCAGGATTCCAGCCGTTCCAAAGAGGTGCATGGGCTTTTGGAGATACTTTTGAAAGAAAACCATCAATATAAGGTCACTCATTACTTTAAAGGTCCTACCAAGTCCATACTTTGACTTTCCGTAAATTCTTGCGTGGTGTCGAACTGGCACCTCGGTAAGCTTTGCGCCGGCTTGTTCCGCCAAAACAGGAATAAATCGATGCAGTTCGCCATATAGACCAAGGTTCTTAGCAATATCTTTTCGAAAAACTTTAAGCGTGCAACCATAATCGTGAAGGTATACACCGGTAAGCTTACGAATCATGGCATTGGCTATTTTACTTGGAATTTTGCGAAGTATCATTCCGTCTTTTCGTTTGGCACGAATACCGGCCACTACGTCCCAATCTTCCGTCTCTGCTTTCTTCACCATTGCGGGAATATCAGCCGGATCATTTTGTAAGTCACCATCTAGGGTCACCACATAATCTCCGTCAGCAGCATCTATACCTGCTGCCATAGCTGTCGTTTGTCCGTAGTTCTTTTTAAAAACAACAAGTTTTACTCTTTCAGAGGCATATTTCTTGATATTGCGAATGGTGGCATCTGTGGAGCCATCATCTACAAATACAACATTATAGTCTAAACCATTCAAGGATTCCTCAATCTTATTGAGAAGAGGTTCAATATTATCTTCTTCGTTATATACGGTTACTACCAGGGAAAGCTTCATGCTATGATGGGTACATTATTTCTGGCCGCAAAGAAACTGAAATTTTAGGTATTTTATGCGCCTACCTTTGGCCGTGAACATTTCTTCGTACTTCGTTTTCACACCATAGTGCTCCTCAAGAAGTGAAGAATTATACAAGTCATGAGTATACTGAAGGTTTTTTACTTGCAAATCGCTTTCAATTAGATCCAAGGTATAATCAAAGATGTCAGTATCATCAGTCTTAAATTTAACCCAGCCATCCTCTTTAAGTATAGATTTGTACAAGGCCATAAACCTTGGAGAGGTAAGCCTTCTCTTCGCATCGGACTCTCGTGGTCGTGGATCCGGAAATGTCACCCAAACTTCACTTACTTCTCCTGAAACGAAGAACCGGTCAATCATTTGAATTTGGGTTCTCAGAAAAGCAACATTTTGTAAGTCATTTTCAATAGCGTAGGTGCTGCCTACCCATATTCTTGGGCCTTTTATGTCTACTCCAACAAAGTTTTTACCGGTAAACTTCTCTGCCAACCCGACAGTATATTCACCGTTTCCACAACCAAGTTCGATAACGATATCTTGCTGGTTTTTGAAATAATCGGAGTTCCAGTTACCCTTTATAGTTTCAAATATTTCCTTACCCTGTTGAATGATATTGGTTCTTGTCTCGTTGTCTCTAAACCTTTTTAGCTTTTGTCTCATTCTCCCTCCAAAATTCTAACGCTTCTGCTACCACAAAGGTACTGCCTCCTACAAATATTAAGTCCATGATTGTTGCCCTTTGCTGAGCTTCTCTAAGGGCATCGGCAACTTTGCCTAAATTATATGCCTCAAGACCAGCGTCATTTAATAAGTTCGTTAACTCCTCAGACTTTCTGGCTCTCGGGATATCTGGTTCACCAACCAAATAGGTAGCGTACTTTGGAAGCTCCTTAATTACATCAGAGATTTCTTTGTCAGAGACAGTTCCAATCACAAAATAAAGCTTATCAAAAGCTTCTGAAGCGATCTGTTCGGTTATCGCCTTTAATCCATCTGCATTATGTCCTACGTCACAAATAATATTCGGGGCTTTTGAAAGCAGTTGCCACCTACCCAGCAGTCCAGTATTTGACACAACTTTTTCAAGACCATTTTTGATGCTTTCTGAAGACACGGCAAATTGTTCATCAATAAGCTGAATCGCCGTCATCACTCCAGGTAAGTTTTTTAAAAAGTACTTTCCTTTAACATCAGTTTTGGTCTTTTCCACAAACAAATGTCCCCGATAATAAATGTTAAGTCCGTTTTTTGTTTCTTCTACCACGTAGATATCGTTGGCATAGTAATAAGTTGATCCTTGTTCAGAGGCCTTTGCTTTGAAGATCTCTCGTAGTTCTGGTCTTACCTCCGAAGTGACGATGGGCTTGTTGGGCTTAATGATCCCTGCTTTTTCGGTTGCTATCTTTGATAAGGTATCTCCTAAGTACTGCTGATGGTCCCAACCAATATTAGTGATTATGGATAGCTCTGGGTCAATGATATTGGTAGCATCGAGCCTGCCTCCCATTCCCACCTCTACAATGGCAAAGTCAACTTCCTCCTCCGCAAAATATGCAAAGGCCATAGCGACGGTTACCTCAAAGAAAGAAGGATTGATAGATTCAATATCTGGTTTGATACGCTCCACGAATTGGATCACCCAATTTTTTGGAATTTGTGATCCATTTACCCGTATTCGCTCAGTGAAATCAATTAGGTGTGGTGAAGTATAAAGCCCAACCTTATACCCTTCTTCTTGCAAAATGGAAGCAATAGCATGGGAGGTAGTCCCTTTACCATTGGTTCCTCCTACATGTATGGATTTAAAGCGCTTATGAGGATTCGCCAGACTATCAAGTAAGGCAACGGTATTCTCCAACCCCATTTTAATGGCAGCTCCTCCTTGACGTTGGAAAATGGGCAGTTGCTCATATAAATAACCTAGCGTCTCTTCAAAAGCGTTGTTTATTTCTTCTCCCAATTCCTTATTAATTGTTGATTTTATAGATAGCCCAATCGTCGAGCTTAATATGCTTATTGACACTGTTTCTAATCCCATCCACAAGTCCCATTTCCGCAGTGGTGAGATAGGTGAAGTCCTCAAAAAAGAACCTGGCATGGTTTTCCTTTTCCGTCAAATCCTCACCTTGTTTACGCATGATAATCAGATAATTGGGTTTAATGGCATCAGGAAGGCCTTCCAACTCCGTTTTTACCTGGTTATCATCAGAATTACTGGTTACTCTAATATAAGGTACTTTTTTACCTAAGTAGAACAACGGAGCATCCTTTACACCGACTCGAGTTTTGTCAATCATAAAGAAGTTCTTAACATCTCCCCTTTCGCGTAAATAGACCATTCCTTCGATTCTTGCTTTCTTATTATAATACGCAGAGTATATCACTGATACAGGAATATTGAGTACCCAGAAAAAAATCCAAAAACCAGCTATTAGTTTTTTTCGCTTGGCCCAAAACCCTGATTTCTCCATGAACTCTGTCCATCCCAAGTATCCGAGTAGTAGCATTTGAGGCATCACCGTAAAAATGAACCGCTCTTGTTTATTTGGAAACATGGAGTGAAACACAAAAAAGACAAGTACTGGTAACCATAGTAAAAGATCAATTTTGTATGCCCTGAAAAATCCAAATAACAAGAAGATACTAATAGGCGGAATGAATAATCCCAGTAACAACAAAACGTAATCAAACCATGGCTTATCAAAGTAGGTACTGGCGTTATCCATGTTATAGACAAAGTAATAAATCACTTTGCAGAATGGTGATCCGCACAAAAAGTAGTCCCCTATTCCGTGTAGCAGTACGATGAGCAGCGCTACACCAGTGCTGAAATAGAAAAACTCTTTCCATTTTTTCAAAATTAAAAAACCAAGTCCTAGACCGGCGGTAAAAAATAGGGTCTGGTATCTTAACGAGAAGCATATCCCCATGAGAACGCCACACAGTATCACTTGCCAGATCTTCCCACTTCCCTTAATGTAACGAAGCAGAATCAAGGACCCATACATCATCAATGGTGTTGGAACAGCTTCTACTAAGTTTCGTACTCCGATTTGAGGAAACATCCAGTAAGTTGCTAACAGTAAACCCACAAATCGAGCTTTTTCTTTAGTTGCGATGGTTTCTACAATCCTATAGCCAAAAACGACAATGAGCAATGAATACGCAGCATGTAATAACCGAAGAACCCACATTTTAACAAGTGGATCATGAATGGAAACACTTTCCAACATCCAAAACACTCCGGAAAGAATGCCAGGATAAAGTAAGCTTCTACCACTCTTATTGTCTTCAATATCATCAACAATCATTTTTCCAGGGTTTCTGCCTTCTAGCCAACCTTGTGCTGGTTCGATGACTAAGAAGTGATCGTCATGATAACCGTAACCTCCCGCAAAAAACACCGAGATTAACCGCAGAAAAACAGCTACGGATAAGATGACAAAAAGTGGATTTTCATCCCATTTTTTGATGATAAGATTCATTAGTGATAAAGTTTGCTTCAAAGCTGGTCAATTTTGATGAATGTCTTCTCCATTCAACATATTGTTATGTTAAAATATTTAAACAAATAGCTTCGCATCATCCGTTATGTTTGCGGATATAATTGATTTGTACTGAATGGAGCTTATTCAGAAACTGTTTAAATTTGGGATTGTAGGATTAAGCGGAGTCGTGGTCGATTACGCAGTCACTGCGCTTTGTAAAGAATTGCTTGGCATGAACGTTTACATCGCCAATTCATTAGGGTTTGTAGTAGCAGCTGCGAGCAATTATGCCATTAATCGCAAATGGACATTTCAAAGTGAAAGCAAAAATGTACGAAAGGAGTTTGCCACATTCTTTCTCATCTCCCTAGTTGGACTATTGTGGAATAATCTGATCATATGGATACTCACTGACCTCTGGCTTTCGATCACTTTCTATATAGCCAAGTTTATCGCTATCGTTTTGGTGTTCGTTTGGAATTTTGGTCTGAATAACGCCTTTAATTTCAAAGATACAGAAGCCTGATAGTTACAAATCCTCAAAGTAAAATGGATTTGCGTTGAATAATTTATAATTGACGGGAACTTATTTGATCCTTAACATCAATGGCCGTTCATTTTTATATAAATTGGATTGGTTTAAATTAAAAACGCTAATAAGAAACTATGCGCATTGAAATACCTAGAGAAACAGAGCGACTCGGTCCTATCATGTTCAACGCTGTTCAAAAAGTATATGAACTTGATTCAGGTCTCATTTATAAAAAAAACGAATCTAAACCTGAAGAACAGTCTGTCATAAAACGACTCTCCTATGAATCTCTCCAAGGTATTCAAGAGGAAATGGCCATTATTGTTCCTGTAAGAAACGAAAAAATCAAGCTTATAGAAGGCGTACTTGCGGGGATACCTCATCACTGTCAGGTCATCATAGTTTCTAATAGTAGCCGAGAGCCAGTAGACCGATTTAAAATTGAGCGGGATGCTATTGAGCATGTCGCCAAATTCATGAAGAAGAAATTGATCATTGTCCATCAAAAAGATCCTGCATTGGGAAAAGCGCTTGAGATGGCTGGCTATAATTACATATTGGACGAGAATGGCATTGTTAAAAACGGAAAATGTGAAGGCATGATCCTTAGTACCATTCTTGCTTACCTATGCGGAAAGAAGCATATCGGATTTATCGACTCAGACAATTACTTCCCAGGTGCCGTAGCGGAGTACGTACAAGAGTACTGTGCTGGTCTTTACCTAAGTCATTCTCCATACTCTATGGTAAGAATCGTATGGCATAGTAAACCCAAGATTGTCGAATCAAGCCTATTCTTTGCGAAGCGTGGAAGAGCTTCGGAACACACCAACAAGTTTTTGAATAGCCTGGTGAGTTATTACACCGGATTTGGGACTGAAATTATCAAGTCAGGAAATGCTGGCGAGCACGCTATGACCATGGAATTAGCCAAAAACCTGGATTTTTCTTCAGGATACTCGATCGAACCCTATCACTTTATCAACATGTTTGAGCGCTTTGCTGGTATTCATGAAAATCCACTTGCAGACGTATTGAAGCATGGAATCGAAATCTACCAAATCGAGTCGAGAAACCCGCACTTACATGAAGTCAAAGGTGATGAGCACGTAAAAGACATGAGTAAGGCAGCTTTGGAAGTCATATACAGATCGCCACTTTGTCCTGAGCCATTGAGGCAAGAAATCATGAACGACTTATCATTTAGAGATATTGTAGAGGACAAGGATAAGCCGATGAAAAAGGAAGTAGTCTACTACCCTGCGATCGTCAACTGCAACCTTAAGAAACTTAAGGAAGGCTTGATGAACGAACCGTATGCTGATCTATTGAAAGTGGACTTGTCAAAATACGAAATGCCTAAAGAAATTGGATTGAAACGAGATCAACTAAAAGCAATGATCAAGCGTCCTGTGGATGATGGTAAAGTGAAACTAGGGGCAAAATGAGTCAGGTTGTCTACACAGACCTCGATGGTACCTTAATTGATTTTAAAGACTATAGTTTTCACGATTCTCTAGACGCAGTAAAGGCGCTAAACCACAAAGGTATCCCAGTCGTTTTTTGTTCTTCTAAAACCCGTGTGGAGCAAGAAGTGTACCTAGATGCCTTTGGGCTTCAAACCCCTTTTATCGTGGAGAACGGAAGTGCCATATTTATCCCAAAAGGATACTTTTCATTCGACTATGACTATCAAGCGTCTGATGGAAATTATGATATCATTGAATTAGGCACTCGCTATTCTATTATCAGGTCTATTATAGAACATGCAAGAAGCTTTCATGCCTTTGAGGCATCTGGCTATGGAGATTTGTCACTGACCAAAATAATGGAAATTACTGGTCTAAGTGAGAGCTTTGCCAAAAATGCTGCAAGTCGCGAATATTCTGAAACGATCCTTTTAAAGGAAAATGATGATGAAGCTTTTATGGCTTTTAAGGTGTCACTAGCGGACAAAAATCTGACCTGCGTCTCTGGAGGTAAGTATCATACCGTTATGAGTCAAAATAGTGATAAGGGAAAGGCTGTTGAGCTCCTATCCAATCTTTTTCGCAAGCAAATGGGACAAGAACTGGTCACTTACGGACTAGGCGATAGTTCGAATGACTACCCTTTATTGAAAGCTGTTGATTATGCTTTTTTGGTGCAAAAACCTCCTGGTGTTTGGACTGATTTTGATGAAATTTCTGGGCTTACCAAAGTTGATAAGATAGGGCCTCTAGGGTGGTGCGCTTTTAAAGATTGGTTATTTCAGAACTAGCGCTATCCAAAGCCTATGCATGCTTATATCGTTAATAAAGTCGGAGGTCCAGAAGCTTTAGAGCTTACAGAACTTTCTGATCCTATACCTACTGTAGGACAAGTAAAAATTCTTATTAAGGCCTTTGGACTCAATCGTGCAGAAGCGGTCACACGAATGGGTGGCTCAGGAAAAGCCGTGAAATTTCCAAGGGTGATCGGCATAGAATGTGTTGGGGAAGTATTAGAGTGCCCAGGTGGTGAACTAACCGTTGGTCAAAAAGTGTGCGCTGCCATGGGCGAAATGGGACGCGCTTACCATGGGTCTTATGCTGAGCAAGTGGTCGTACCCTCATCTAACGTATTTCCCATCGAAACGAAACTTGATTGGGTAAGCCTTGCAGCAATTCCAGAAACTTACTTTACGGCTTGGGGATGCTGCTTCGAAGTCCTCAAACTAGATAAAGTTTCTAAACCTAAAGTTGTTGTAAGACCAGGAGCCTCCGCTTTGGGAATAGCTGTCACACAAATCGTGAATCATCTAGGTGGGCATGTCATTGGAATAACCAGGAGTGCCCATAAGGCTGAAAAAATGAAAAAAGCTAGCATGCACAAGGTTATTGTTTCTTCAAATAGCGTCGCTGACCAAGTTCGCACCGAGTGGCCAGATGGAGCTGATGGCATCATTGATACGATCGTCAGTAAAACGTCTCTTCGTGACAACTGGAAAATGAGATCAAAAAAAGGAAGGGTATGTTTGGCAGGCTCTTTATCCAGCAGCTATGGCAATAGTGAATCGGGCAACTTTCTGCTGGCACTACTAAGACCAAGGGTTTGGTTTTACAACAGTGGGACGATATCCGTCAAAAAAGATGGAAGGAAAATTCAGGATATTATCAATCGTGTAGAAACGGGACATTATCAACTCAGGATTGACGGAATATTTGATTTCTCGGAATTGCGAGAGGCACATCGCTTGATAGACGAAAACGCGTTTGTGGGAAAAGCGGTGGTAAAAGTGGGTGAATAGTTTATTTTTTGGTATTCACAAATAGTAAATAAATGTTCCATTGGTGGATTTCATAGTCGGTAGTGACGATTTTTTACATTTAAAAACTATATACATAGTCGTAAGATTGTTTTTGTAGTTTATTATTGCCGTACGAAAGAGGCACATGGAATCTATAATACAATTACGCAAAAGAGTTGGTTTTGAATAGTGCAATGACAATCACGGAATGGTTCAGGTAATTATTGGTAAGCTCTAAACCATTTTTGATCCTCTAACATAGGATGCGAGGCTGTATGAACGAGCATATCAAGTGCTTTAAGACTCTTTTGTGATTCTCTTTGACCGATTCTTTTTTGTAACGCTCTTTCGTAAACTGAAGCGATAAGCTCAGTCTGTGTATAACCTTAAAAGTTTAACGATTAAAACATAATTGAAATGATAACAATGAATAAAAATTTGAGTTCGAGTTTGGTTAAGTACCTGTTAATTATCCCGATAATGTCCATTACGTTACTGGCATTCGCAGAAGTAAAAAAGTCAATTCCATCAATTTTCCCTATCAGGAAATCGGGCAATGAGAAAATAGCCATGCCATTTTCTAAGAACAAACATGGTATTGATATTGTCGCAAAGGCCGGGACCAGTGTATTTGCGACATGTTCTGGTAAGGTGGTTCAAGCTGAGTTAGATGAGGATTGGGGTAACCTTGTAATTATCGATCATGGAGATGGTTACCAAACACAGTATGCTCATTTGAGTGATATCGCTATTCGTGTAGGGCAAACTGTTCATCAAGGCCAAATAATTGGTCACGTCGGTAAAACTGGAAAGGCAGGAAACAAACCACACTTGAATTATCAAGTAAGAAAACATGGCAAAATGGTTGATCCTGAAGGCTATTTTACTAAGTAACTTCAAGATGAATTGATATCATGAATGTATTCGAATGACTTCTCTGTAGGACACCTTAATTATTTTTGTGTACCAAGAGGAGGTTATTCGAGTGGACTTGTAAGGAAATACTCCCCTTTTAGTTAGTTTATTGGAGAAAGCTATTTTTCAAATGAGTGGTATGTCATGTTGAATGAATATCTCAGCATCCGGTTTGTTGGATACTCAGAGTAATCATCAAATCGAGGTGAGTGCTTGGATAAATGGATCCTCCTACTTAATCTTCGATAGTAGATAGTTTTACTACCATTAACAGCAAAGAAATGAACCTTCAATACGCATACACTATACTTTACGTTTCCGATGTTCGGAAAACCATTGAGTTCTATAAGAATGCATTTGGATTTGAGCAGAAGCTACTAACGCCAGAAAACGACTACGGTGAAATCATATCAGGAACTACAACCATTGCTTTTGCAAGTCTTGAACTGGGTAAATCTAACTTTCAAAAAGAATTCGAAAAAAGTAGTCTGAGCGATAAACCATTTGGAATAGAACTGGCGTTCGTCACCTTAGAGGTGGATCAAGTAATGGAAGCGGCCATAAAAAATGGAGCGGTACTTTGGGAAAAGCCGATTAGCAAACCTTGGGGCCAGAAAGTGGGGTATCTCAGGGATATAAACGGATTTATTATCGAAATTTGCACGCCTATTCGAAAATAGAGGCGTACTTTTCTTAAAAGAAAAAAGTAGGTACCCATACCATATGAGTACCTCTAGTTCCAGATTAGTTACTTTGTCCCATGATGATGAACGAAAACTGGCGGTCACCAAAACCGGTAGTGGTATTACCTCGTTCCGGATATGACAGTTCCTTCGGCGGATACCGTTCCGTATATGGTTTTTGTCGGTATGATGTTTTTTTATTAGCTATCTCCTACTCTTTTGAACTAATGCCATTTAAACTGTATCACGACATATATATGACTAATTTTTTTCCTTCTTTAAAAGCTAGGCCAAAGCGCTGCAGGGCCTGCAATTTTCACCTTGGATGATTAAATAATACTGACATAAATGAATGCGCCGTTGTACACCATAAACGACATTCTGTTTATCAACGGGCTAAAAAACAATCAATTGCAAGTCGATTTTTGCTTTTGTTAGTCAACTTGGTTGTGAAAATGAGAGCCTATTTGTCAATATTGGTTATTTTGCATGGCAAACACTAATTATACCAACCTCCACAGACTTGTACCTAACTATTGTGGATAACCATAAGCTAATGAAACAGTCTGCACTCAGCTTTTTAGCGGAAATAGATCCATCCAAAAAAGATGATCTGTTAACAACACTGAAGGCCATTAACGAAAACGTTGAAGCCAATGGATTTTTTCCATTCGATAAGATGAAATCCATTCATTTCGCTAGATTCATAATCTTGGAAGGTACAGCCAAATACCCTCCATACTTAGTCTTTTTCTCCAATTATGATGGAGAACTAGAGCGTCATGTTGAAGAGATTATTTGTGAATCCGAAAGTGGTTTTGAAAATGTTTTTGGTGCTTGTAAAAATTTTCCGTCTAAAAAGGATACCACTCTATATCTCGATTTCATCAAAC
>CAYMST010000047.1:0-23719 GCA_964393115.1 uncultured Roseivirgaceae bacterium
ATTTAAATAAAGCAAAAAATAACTAATATTTATAAAAAATAGCATTAAATTAATTGTAGAATCCTCTTTCAAATCAACTCCTTTAATATAACACTAACAACCAAGGCATTACAGATCTATTTTTAAAAACAACACCCTATAGCAGATTAAAAGTCAAAACATATGATCATTGGGCACGAGAACAAGATCATCACATGCCCCTAGCAAAACGTTATTTTTATCCACTTGTCATTAGGACATACAACAAAATAGTTTCACATATTAACTAATGAGCTTACCAAGCTTTTTTCATGCCCGATATTTGGAAAAGAAACGGCTTACCTCACAGAGTAACACGCTCTGGTATATCGTTCCTGAAAAGGAAAATTCTCAATGTACCGGTAGCAGCGCATACAAGATTATTCAAATGAGTAGCGATATGCCATTTGTACGAAAACAACGACGTGTATTTTGCTGCTGTTTATTCCTTCATCTTGGTTAAAAAGCCATATTTTAGTATTCAAAGGCACATTTTTAATTAGAAAAAAACACAACCGAAAACTAATACACCTTTATATACGATGAAAAGGTATTTGGTGCCCCAAAGTCATTCATAGACATGATGAACACCCTAGATTAGTCCATAGCGCAAACCACCAAGAAAAAGTTTTCAACGAAAAGGGACGAGCTGAACGTATTGACCTAGTGTCAAATCCATCCTCCACATATACCGAGCTTATCACTGACCAACCATACGATGAATGGGTAGAGCTACTATATGTACCTACATTAGGAACCAAAATGAGCTTTCTAAGCTATTTTTATGGCCATTACGCGATCTTTTTAGAGGAGATAAAAAGTAAACTTCCACCTCATTTTCCCTTCCAAAAGCCAACATCTAAAAATCGATAAAAGACCTATTTCCATCGTTAAGCTAAATCTTAAATTAGAACATTTTTAGCCAAAAATATGCGTTTTCACCATATACCGAACTAAAAAAACACACAAACACATCATTTTTAGAAGTATTATTTGGATTTTTAATGAAATCATGCATTCTTTATGAATCCAAAAAATTATTAGATAAATCACAATAAGTAATCGACCAACTTTTCGTGATGTAAGATTTTGGAATAGTTAATAGTAGGCAATACCAACCAAAAAGCCGACCAACACTAATGATTCGTAAAACGCTTGAAGTTCTTCGGAACGAATTGCAATATTTCATGGATTTGAGAGATCCGGGTAATCTGATTGCTCCGAATGTCGTCATTTCCAACTTGCTCAATCAAGAGGGCAAGACCGCTTTCAATGAAAGTAGCGGCGATACGTCAGGCCATTTTCTGGTAATGACGTTGGTGAATATTGCCCAAGAAAATCACCGTAAACCACCGGCACGCCAAAAGGAAATAGCGGGTCAAAAACTGGGGAAAACAAACCCTGAAATCAATCTTAACTTATACGTCCTCTTTGCCGCAGATTCGGCTTCTCAGTACGAAACCTCGTTGGCACTGATTTCGGACGTAATCGGATTCTTTCAAGCTAAACCTTATTTCGACAAGAGCAATACGCCGTCATTACCAACTTCCATCCAACGAGTAACTGCGGACCTTCAAAGTTTGTCTTTTGAGCAGCAAAACTATCTCTGGGGGCTCCTGGGAGCGAAATATATGCCTTCAGTCATTTATAAGCTCCGCACCATTTCTATTGACGAGGAGCAGTTGATCAATGTGAGTAGTCCAATTCAAACCATTGATTTTTTGACGTGATATGAGGACTTCTTACAAAAAACTGTTCAACATCGAAATGTCGCACGACTACTATGCTACACGTGCTGATTTCATGGATCTAGAGGTAGTCCCGACAGCTACTTGCCAACAACTTCTAAGAGATCATGGGTTGCTCTTCAGGCAAAGTATGTTAGGCATCCAAATCTTGTATGAAGAAGACAATACTCAAGAAACATCTACCCCGCTTCGGCTTCTGGCTAGCGATCAGTTCAAACTGACATTTTTGGTCAAGGTAAAGAATAAAGACTTCTATGGGTTTTCTGACTTACCGATGTCCTTTAGACATCCCAAGCTATTTTACTGGAGTAACCTAGTCGACAACGCAAGACGTGATGACCTTTATCTAACGACTAATATCTCAACTGGAAGTAGCGAAACCGTTGTTTACAATAGATCTACAGTCAACTGGTCTGGAACTTCTGAAAAAGAAGCCATAAACATATCTATTAAGGATATATATGGAGATAAAATTGTCAGTTCTAAAGTAGAAACTGAGGACGGAAGTTTTGAATGCCAACTCAACCTCAAAGGCTATCCTGCGGGAAAATATGAGGTTTATGAAGATGACACACCTGTATCAGTGCTTTATGTATCCGATGAGCTAAACACCTCGTCATTACTTGGCCTGATTGAAATATACCTGGACGAACTAGTGCCTTCGGAAAATCTACTATTTGATGAAGGTACTGTTTCTCCTAAGGACTTTTTAATTCATTTTGGCGCTCGAGAGACGATATGGAAATACTTCGTTATTCTAAATAATATCGAAAACGATCCCGGTTTCGCCATCACCTACAACGATTCAGAAGAAGAGTCACCATATCCTGAAGAGGTTGTTTTTAAAACTCCAGAAGAAGACGTGGAGAACTCAGTAGTTGATCAATATGGAGAGGACAGGGTATTGGTCTTCGAAGCAAATGAAGCCATGCCTTTTTATGAAAGCCCCAGATTGGGAATAAGTCTGAATAAAGTCAGCACGGTGAGCATTATGGACGATAGTGATGAGCCCGAAGAAATGACGACCACTGAAGAAGTGATCAAAAACTTACCCAACGCCTCGTTTTTTGGCCTTAAGCCAGATACCGAAAGCGACAAAGTATATTCCGAAATATATGTTTATGTATAATAACTTAATCTGACCAATACATGGCCACTTACAAAACTCCCGATGTCTATGTGGAAGAGGTTTCCCTCCTACCACCATCAGTAGCAGAAGTTGAAACTGCTATCCCTTGCTTTATAGGGTATACCGAAAAGGCAAAACACATCTCCGACGATGATCTGCTGATGAAAGCAAAGAAGATCACTTCGTTAGTGGAATACCAACAGTTCTTTGGTGGCGAAGCCCCCATAGATTCCGTTACCGTCACAGTGAACTCGTCCAATAGCCCTATTTCGGCTGACCTTACGTCGAAATACTACATGTACGACAGCCTTCGACTCTTCTTTGACAATGGAGGAGGTAAATGCTACATCGTCTCCGTAGGAAAGTATTCGGATAACAAAATTGAGTATGGTGCCTCAGCTCCAGAATCAGGATTAAGAGGAGGCCTAGAAGTTCTGAAAAGGCAAGACGAACCAACCATCATTCTTTTCCCTGATGCCGTTTTACTCACTTCTAGTAGCGACCTTTATAAACTACAGCAACAGGCCTTACTACAGTGTGCCAACTTACAAGATCGAGTAGTCCTTTGTGACTTGCTGAATACAGCAACGCATGAAAACGACTCTACGAACTTTGATGCGGATATCGCAGACTTTAGAAGTAAAATAGGTATTAACAATTTGAAATATGGTGCTGCATACACCCCTTGGGTAAAAGCAACACTAACCAAATCGATCTCCTACACAGACCTGACGATCGAAAGAGAAGGCTCTGGCACTATCACCTTAAAATCACTTACTTCGGATAAAGACATAGCTCAGTTGATTGACAACATGGACTATGCTTATGATTTAGAGTCTGACCTTACCACTAAGCTTATTGACGCCGTAACAGGCACTACCGGTAAGACGCTGAATGATTTCTTTCAAGAAAAAGTGGATACTTATAAATCCGATATTCTTGATGGCTCAGACCTATCCGGCCTAGACGAACTTTACAAAGTGATTGATGACTTGGCCGCTGCGATCCTTTTGTATGACAGCACGCTGTCTGCGATTGTGGATGACCCAAGCATGCAGATTCAGGAATACAATGTCAAAGCTGATCTAGCCAACACGCTAGAGCAATTTGATATCGTGGACAACATGCAGCAAGTCATTTATTACGTCAAAGCGGTAGGCAGAACGCTCTCAGCAAGTTCCGTAGTTACAGACTGGTCATTGCTCACTACTGGAGCAGACTATACCACCATAGAAACCGAAATAACAGACTTTAGAACAGACGCCGAAAAGGGTAAGCGCGTATATGACGTACTGGTGGCTGCTTTCTCGGAGTTTAATAGCGCTGTGTATTCGCTTATCGGTTCGTCAAATGCTCAGGCATCCATCTTCGATAGTGCGCTTTATGATGCATTCAACACATACAAAGCGATTATTGATATGGCAAAAAGCGAATTAACAGAGTTACCGCCTAGTGGTGCTATCGCTGGAACCTACGCTTATGTGGACAATTTAAGAGGAGTACATAAGGCACCAGCAAACGTGAGTCTATCTTCTGTTTCAGGACTTACCGTTAATATTGACGCAAAAGAACAAGAAGACCTAAACGTCGATGTCAGCGCTGGTAAATCAATTAACGCCGTACGTTTCTTTACTGGAAAAGGCATATTGGTCTGGGGAGCAAGAACGCTAGCAGGTAACGATAACGAGTGGAAATATGTCTCGGTACGACGCTTCTATAACATGGTAGAAGAATCCATCAAGAAGTCAACGTATTGGGCAGTATTTGAGCCAAACGACGCGAACACATGGGTGCGTATCAAAGCCATGATTGAAAATTACCTCCGGGAAAAATGGAAAGAACAAGCCTTAATAGGTGCGTCCCCAGAAGATGCCTTTTTTGTAAAAGTAGGCTTAGGTGAAACCATGACTGCTCAGGATATTTTGGAAGGCAGAATGATTGTCGAAATTGGAATGGCAGTAGTCAGACCGGCAGAGTTTATCATCTTGAAGTTCTCACACTTCAT
The DNA here is from genome assembly GCA_964393115.1 of uncultured Roseivirgaceae bacterium. Lineage (GTDB taxonomy): Bacteria > Bacteroidota > Bacteroidia > Cytophagales > Cyclobacteriaceae > CAYMST01. The sequence continues at coordinate 4,901 of CAYMST010000047.1, forward strand.
GCAGGAATCATAATTTTTTCAACCAACTTATAAAATAACCAAAATGGCATATCCAATACCAGGATTTCACTTTAGTGTAGAATGGGGAGGAAGCAACCTGGGCTTCTCAGAAGTATCTGGACTTAACATAGAAAAGCAAGTCATCGAATACCGCGACGGACTTAGTCCTGAGTTTTCAACAGTAAAAATGCCGGGCATAGCCAAATACGGAAACATCACTCTTAAAAGAGGTGTCATCAAAGCAGATAACGAGTTCTTTGACTGGCTAAACACCATCAAAATGAACACGGTTGAAAGACGTGATTTGATCATCAGCCTACTCGATGAGGAACATAATCCTGTGATGGTTTGGACTGCAAAAAATGCGTGGCCTACCAAAATCGAGTCTCCTTCCCTCAAAGCCGATGGCAATGAAGTAGCCATCGAGTCTATTGAAGTGGTACATGAAGGATTGAATATCGAAAACGGATAATTGTGGGGATATTCCAGCCGGCGACCGGTTTTCACTTTGCGGTAGTTTTCGAAATTTTCCCTCAGACAGACAAAGACCTCCGCTTTCAGGAGGTCAGCGGCATCGCTCAGGAATTGGGCACCGAAGAATTGGCTGAAGGAGGAGAAAACAGGTTTTCACATGCTTTGCCAACGAAGACAAGCTATCAAAACCTAGTGTTGAAAAGAGGCTTATTCATTGGCTCCGGGATAATCGCCTGGGCAAGAAAAGCCATCGAAAACATGGATATCCAACCGACAAATGCTACGGTTACCTTGCTAAATGAAATGCACTTACCCATCGCGGCCTGGTACGTAGTCAACGCGTATCCGGTCAAGTGGTCTTTCTCCAATTTCAATGCGCAGGAGAACTCCATCGTCGTCGAAACCATCGAGTTTAAATACCAATATTTCAACTCATTACTGGTGTAAATATGCCTATTGAAATACGCGAATTAGTCATAAAAGCATCAGTCACATCTGACGACGACGGTAAAAAACGACGGGGTAAAAACAATGTAGATCAAGGAGCCATCGTCCAGCAATGCGTGGATCAAGTGCTCCAGATACTAAAAGAAAAAAGTGATCGATAATGGACTTTGGCTTTACCAAAGAGGCGATTCAAAAGCTTGAAATTAAAAGTTACAAAGACAAGCAGTTTACGGAGCTGGAAGACACGTTTGCCGTGCAGTACAACCCGTCAGAATACAATCTGTCCTACGAAGTAGAATGGGAATCTGAGCAAGCAAACGGAGAAACCAACAGTGAACAGATTTTCAAAGGGATCAAGCCTTCAGACTTATCATTGAGCTTTACGCTGGATGGCACTGGTGCTTCCGGTGAGAAAATCGATGTTCCTGAAACGCTAGAAAGGTTTTTGGATATCGCTAATAACTACAAAGGAGATAAGCATCAACCGAGATACCTTCAAGTACTTTGGGGAACGCTGGATTATAAAGGTGTACTGAAAACTGTAGGCATCAATCATACTTTATTTCAGCCCGATGGTAAACCGCTTCGTGTAAAACTTGATGTTTCGCTAGCCAGTTGTAAAGACGCCGAAACACAAGTCGCCGAAGATCAGCCTGAATCACCGGACATGACTCATTATCGCACCGTCAAAGACGGTGACACTTTACCCATGCTTTCTTATGAAATCTATGGTGATATTAAGTATTACCTCGATTTGGCAAAAGTCAATAAGCTATCCAATTACCGAAAGCTAAAAACAGGCACAAAACTCGTTTTTCCACCCTTAAAGGAAGTAGAAGATGAGTAACAGTCGGGTATTGGATCGAGACAGTTCTACAGATGTAGTCACGCTCGAAGTAACAATCGGTGGTGAAGAATTTAGCTACGGCAAACGCGTCAAGTACATTTCAGTAACTAGAGAACTCAATCGTATTCCAAGGGCAAAAATCATCTTTCTAGATGGCGATGCGGCCAAAGAGAATTTTGAGCTTAGTGAATCTGAGGCTTTAGTTCCTGGAAAGGAAGTCCAGATCAAAGCAAGTTTTAACAACAATAACGAATCCATTTTTAAAGGTGTCATCGTCGGGCATAGTATCAAGATGCGCAGCGAACAGCCTTCTACCTTGATTCTGGATTGTCGGGACGAAGCGTTTAAGCTCACCTTAGGACGGAAGCGAAAGTTCTTTTACGAATCTTCCGACGGTGATATCATGGAAGAAATCATCAGTGAATATGGTCTAACCGCGACAGTTGATGATACTAAAACAGAACACCTGACCATGGTGCAATCGGGCGCTACGGACTGGGACTTTATCCTAAGTCGATCAGAAGTAAACGGAATGGTAGTCAACGTGACCGATGGTGAAATAAAGATTGCCAAACCCAATGATGAGGCTAAACCTGATCCTAATTTGGTGGCTGGAGCAAACATCCTGGAGTTTGAAGGCGAAATCGATATGCGCCCTCAGATGGAATCGGTTGTGGCTAAGTCCTGGGACATGGCTAATCAGTCACTCTTAGAAGCAGAGGGAAAAGACCATCCTAATAAACACGGGAATTTAGAGACTTCAGATTTGGCTTCAAGCAATGGGTTCGAAGAGTGCAATTATTTCCACACGGGAAACCTTAAGCAAGAAGAACTTCAAAGCTGGGCAGATGCCCAACTCACCAAAAGCAGACTGGCTAAAGTGAGGGGACGAGTTAAGCTCAGAGGATACGACAAAATCCTCCCTGATCAGACGATTAGTCTTGACGGACTGGGAGGACGATTTAACGGGACTGGCTATGTCAGCGCGGTAAGACACGAGCTTTCCGAAGGCAATTGGCATACAGACGTGGAGCTTGGTTTAGATCCTGACTGGTTCGTAGAGCAACAAGAAGTAAGTGAAAAACCTGCAGCCGGACTCCTTCCCGGTATACAAGGCCTACAAATTGGGGTCGTCACACAACTGCAAGAAGATCCGGACGGTGAGCACCGTATCAGAGTAACGTTGCCTATGATAGACAGTGAAGGTGAAGGCATTTGGGCGCGTATTGCTCTGTTAGATGCTGGTGAAAACCGGGGTAGCTTCTTTTACCCTGAAGTGGGTGATGAAGTAGTAATTGGTTTTCTGCAAGGAGATCCTCGCGAAGGGATCATACTAGGGATGCTAAATAGTTCTGCAAAACCTGCCCCTGTCGAAGGAGCTGATGATAACCACGAAAAGGGTTTTGTCACTAGAAGTGGGATGCGTGTATGGTTTCATGACGACGACAATAGCATAACGATTGACACTCCAAACGGTAACCAAATGGTGATGTCAGAAGCAGAAGGTTCTGTGCTCATTACCGACGAAAACGCTAACAAAGTCGAGCTAACATCTGATGGTATTTCTCTGGATAGTCCAGGTGATATCCAAATCAAGGCGAGTGGTGATGTCAACATACAAGGAAACAACGTCGAGATAAACGCTGCTAAGCAAATGGTAGCCAAAGGCACCGCGGGAGCAGAATTTTCTTCCTCTGGCACGAACACGATCAAAGGAGCAATGGTCGAAATAAACTGATAAAATGGGACAACCTGCCGCACGAGTTAACGACATGCATACCTGCCCAATGGTAGGTCCAGGCCCCACACCACATGTGGGTGGCCCCATATTACCACCTGGGAGCGTCAACGTGATGATCGGTGGCGTACCTGCTGCACGAGTGGGTGACATGGCCGTTTGTACGGGGCCTCCAGACGTAATTGTAGACGGCTCTAAAACGGTAAAAATTGGAGGAATGCCAGCCGCAAGGATGGGTGACTCCACTGCACATGGCGGCACAATCGTTGCCGGTGCACCAACAGTAATGATAGGATAATAATGAGCAGTTATAGCGATAAGACATTTTTAGGAACCGGTTGGGGCTTCCCTCCTACTTTCAGAAAGGAGAAGAAGGGAGTCGTGATGGTTTCAGCAGAGAACGATATTAACTCAAGTCTTGAAATCTTACTGACCACAAGACTCAACGAACGAACCTTGCAGCCTAAGTTTGGTTGCGACTTGCATCATTTGCTTTTCGAACCGATGAATCTTACTACGGTGACCTATATCAAAGGACTCGTCAAAGATGCCATTGTTCGGTTCGAACCCCGTATCAAACTGATCAATCTACTCTTAGAAAATGACTTCCACGAAGGAAAAGTGGAGATCAAAGTGGAGTATGAAATCAGGGGAACCAACTCACGGTTCAATTACGTCTATCCATTTTATAAAGAAGAAGGAACTAACCTGGGCGCATGAGTACGGATTGTCAATCAAAGAACCCTGTAATCCGTGACGGCACCAGTCAAGCCGCCAGGTATCCACAAATGCTGGATCCTGCGCTTTCTCCTATTGACGACCGATCGTTACTTGATTTGCTAAGCTTCGTTCGTGGGTTTAGCAAAGAGATCAACTACTACGATATATCAGGTGATATCAAGGGGAATTGGGAAGAGTTCTTCTCTGACGACGAGATCTTCTTACCTGTCTCAATCAATGATTTTAACATTCAAAGCGTTCAAAGCTCATTGCTTAAGCTTAACGCACTGATCGATGCAACGAACAGCGTTAGCTTGCTCAAAATCTATTTCAGGGCATATTTTGACGTCCTATTTAGTCTTGCTTATCAGTTGGACAACTGGAATCAACGTTCGACGCAAGGGCTGTTGCTGAACAAAACGTTGTCCAGGCTTATCGCGGCAGAACTGCGTTTGGACTTCAAACTGCTTTTGGAGACATATTTGAATACGCTGAAAAGTCCGATACTAATCGAGACTGAAGAAGAGAAAAAAGCTCGAAATAAATCAGAAGCGGAGTCAGGCACACCAAGTCCAGTAGTAATGGCTTACCAGCGAATTCCTTTGGAGAAAATCATCAATAAGGAGTTTTCCAACGAGTGGATCGTTGGGTCATTTGATTCCTGGCAAGACTATTACGACTCCATTTCGGCTGACGCAAAGCTGTTTGGCGAGGCAAGAAGTAGCGTTAAGAAGGCTGTAAAACAAGGGGCGGCCGCGCTGTTCAAAATTGGGGAGCGCTATATTTCCGTCTTTCAACGACTTTCCCATCAAGCGGATAGTTTTCTCAGCAGCGCGATCGATGACCATGCTGAGCATCAACCGCATAACACACTGATCATTACCTTTCTCAAGCTCTTCGCTTATAATCAGGAGCATTTGAATGGCATCACCGCTAGACACCTAGACTTCTTCTATAAGGACGTCTTAAAATTCGAGCTAAAGGAGGAGGTCCCCGCGAAGGCACACGTATTCTTCGAACTCATTAACAGCAAACACATCACCTCACACCTACTCGAACAAGATACCGAGTTGAAAGCAGGGAAAGATGGTGAGGGTAACCCTGTCGTTTTCAAAACTTCAGAGGACCTGGTGATCAATAAGGCTAAAGTCGCTTCGCTCAAAAGTGTGTTTATTGATCGGGAAAAAGGATATTTCCCCTATTCTTCTGAAGTGGCTAACTCCAAAGATGGATTAGGAGAAGACTTTGATGAAGAAGGAACCGCTTGGAAAGCCTTTGGGCAGACACAATACGATCTTGCGGAGTCAGAAAAACATATGACGAGTGCCGAGATCGGTTGGGTATTCGCCTCGACTGCACTGTATCTAGCGGAAGGCGTTCGCTCTATTGACCTACAGATAGATGTTACCGGTCTTACCCAAAATATTGATCCAAACGATGTATTTGATATTTATCTCACCGGAGAAAGCGGTTGGATATTAGTCAAGACGGACGTTAAGGAAGCTGAAGAAGCAAAAGACTTATCGACTATCTCACTTAGCATTACACTACCTGAAGATACTGAATCTATTATTCCTTTTGATAGCGAAATTCATGAAGGAGGATTTCTAATTGATCATCCGGCTATTAAGTTTATCGCCAAGCAAAAGGCAAATGGTGATCATGCCTATGAAGATCTGAAAGACCTAATTGTCAACTCCATCAACATCGATGTGGAAGCTACAGTTACACAGCTAAGCGTACAAAATGACGCATCGAGTCTTGATCCCGGAGGACCCTTTTTAGCATTCGGCTCACAACCGACGAAAGGCTCTTCGTTCATCATTGGCTCACAAGAGGTTTTTAGTAAAAATATTAGTGAATTAACTGTTCAGGGAGACTGGCTGGATTACCCAGAGGGATCAACGGACACGGCCGATGGTATTTCCAATACCTATTCGAAGTATAGCAGCAGCCCCACGATTACCGTAGATAGCTTTTTAGTTGATTTTAAAAAGCTGGAAAATGGAAAATGGTCGGACTTGCACAATGGAAGTTCCCAACCACTTTTCAGTTCGAAAAAATTCAACGCCTCGCTCAATTTAACCACTGAGCATGCTTACGAATCGGAGTTCTCTGACGAAAGGTATCAAAGAGGAGTAAAATCTGGCTTTATCAAAGCGGAGATTAGTGCACCCTCAATAGGTTTTGGACATAAAGTATTTCCGCATCTCTACTCCAAAGTAACGGTCAATGAGATGAATAACTCGATTCAGTCACCGGGAAGCTTTAATGTGGACAATCTTCCGCTCCCTCCCTACACGCCGAATCTGGCCAATTTCTCATTATCATACAAAGCATTCGACACGTTAAATCTCGAGTCGGAAACAGATCAAAAGGCTCAGTTTATCCATATCCACCCTTTTGGGTTTGAGGAAGAATTGCCTCAAGATGACCTCCGTCTATTCCCATCGTTTGGGCGTTTTAACGAATCAAATAGCTGGACTGAACATGAAGGTGAATGCTACATTGGAATTACTGATTTAAACCTTCCTGAGAGTTTAACATTGTACATTGAAGTTTCCGAAGGAAGTGAAAATCCTGATAGACACACGGAAGAAGTAAGCTGGTTTTACTTATCTAATAATGAATGGATTGCATTCGAAGACACCGAAATACTGGCCGACAGTACCAATGGTTTTATTCAATCGGGAATAGTCAAGTTTGAATTACCCAAGACACTGACTTCCAATAATACGCTCATGCCAGTCAGTCAATACTGGCTAAAGGCAGCTATCGCACAAAACTCAGATGCAGTGTGCGACGTGATCGCCATCAACACACAAGCTGTCCTGGCCGAGTATGACAACCGAAATAACGATGTAAACTTTCTGTCTAACACTATTCCGGCAGAAATGATCAGCAAACTCAACAAAAGACAATCTGCTGTCAAGTCGGTCACACAATCCTTTGGTTCCTTCGACGGACAAATGGCGGAGAACAGTGTTCACTTTTACACACGAGTGAGTGAGCGACTACGGCACAAAGATCGTGGAATCGCCATTTGGGACTACGAGAGATTGGTCTTAGAAGCATTTCCCGAAATCTATAAAGTCAAAACCGTCAATCACTCGGTTTATAATAAGCTGCTAGACAGCGGAGTCTCTTTTGATTCTGAGTTTGCACCAGGGTATGTCACCATCATTGTGGTGCCTGACGTGAGTCAAAAGAACCTAACTGATCCTTACCGTCCTCGCGCTTCAAAAGCGAAGCTGGAGAGTATCAAATCCTTTGTTGAAGCTCGAATGCCAGCTTCTGTACAGGCAGAGGTTCAAGTACAAAACCCTCAATTTGAGCAGATACAAGTGGATTTCGAAGTGGAATTCTTAACGGCCGATCGAGGATATTACGAGCGACAGCTAAACGAAGACATTAAGAAATTCCTGACACCATGGGCTTTTGACCAAGGTCAGGAAATCAATTTTGGTGGAAAGATCCACAAGAGTACGATACTGAACTATATCGAAGAATTGGACTACGTGGATTACGTAGCACAGTTCAAGATGAACCAGTTAAAGGACAATGTCCTTTTATCCGAAGATATTGAAGCGGCCTACCCGTCTACTGCGAAGACCATTTTTGTCTCGATTACAGCGGATAGCAGCGGAATTGAGCACATAATTAAGCCAATTAGTAAATGATGTCAGAGGATATTACTTACATACCGAAAAACAAGCCTAAGCTCAAAAGCCTCGATTATGAGTTTTTGAGAGAAAAAGGACTTGAGCATATCGAAAGCCTGAGTCATAAGATTTGGACTGATTATAACATCCATGATCCGGGAATTACGATTTTGGAAATACTCTGCTATGCGCTAACAGACTTAGGATATCGTACGTCTTTTGATATCAAGGACATTTTAGCCGAAGGCGGAACAAATATCAAAAACTTCTTTTCGGCAAGCGAAATCTTATCCTGTAATCCCATCACCATCAACGACTTTAGGAAACTGATGATCGATGTCAAAGGTGTGAAAAATGCATGGATTGAGCTATCGAAGACGCAAGATCCTCAGTTGTTTGCCGACTACAAGAAAAGTATCCTCACCACTGAGTTCAAGAAGGATCGAACACCGGTCAACTTAAAAGGACTATTCGATATCAAGCTCGAACTGGACGAGGTAGATATCTATGGCGATCTCAACGACTTCACATGGGAAATCCTGGTAAACGAGAGAACTTTCGCTACGCTTAGTCTACCCAACTGGAGCGCGTGGTCTTCATATTCTTTTAACACTGATAAAGTCTCAGGACACACTTTTGAATTCGTGGGATTCAGTGCGGATAAGAAATCAGTAGCTCTCAAGTTCACCGTCAAAACGGATGAAGAAGTCATCACCCTCGGTGCTTCACTTAACTTCAGTCAAAAGATCACGCTGAGTGTTTCCGAAATCATGCAAGCCCTAGAGCTGGTGAAGATCGAGGATACGATACGGGATTATTTCTTGCGCTTAGGAAAGGCCATCGAGGTAGTTCAGGAGGTAACCAAAAGATTGCACGCTCATCGCAACTTATGTGAAGACTACAAGGATATCGAACCTATAGAAATCGAAGATGTTCGCCTTTGTCTGGATGTAGAGGTCGAAGCTGATGCGGAAATAGAACAGGTACTCGCTGACATTTATGAATCCGTCGGTACGTTTATGGCACCTGATATTCCGTTTTATACCCTTGAGGAGTTACTAGACGCTGGTTCGAAAGTAGAAGAAATATTTGTTGGGCCAGCGCTCAATCACGGATTTATCCAGGATAGTGATTTAGATAAAACAACACTTCGAACAGTGATCAACAGTTCTGATTTGATCCAGTTGATCATGGACATACCGGGCGTAGTGGCCGTAAGAGATATTCAGATTGCGAATAGTTTCAAAGGAACACCGTTGACCGCGGGTGAAAAATGGTCACTTGATATTACAGCAGGTCGAGCTTCAAGACTCGATATTCCAAACTCAAAAGTCGTCTTTTACAAAGGTTTGACCCCCTACTACGCCAACAAGGGAACGGTCAACAATTACCTAGAAGAAAAGCGACTACTAAAGCGATCTGCTAAGCAGCGTTACGACAAACATGACGTTGACATCCAGCAAGGTGAGGACTATAAGTTATCCACGTACACTTCGATTCAAGAGGAGTTCCCGTTGAATTACGGCATTGGCCGATTTGGGATTTCAGGAGGAGCCGACGAAAAAAGACAGGCACAAGCCTACCAGCTGAAAGGGTATTTGTTGATCATGGATCAGATTTTAGCCAACTATCTCTCTCAGTTGTCGCACATTCGGGATTTACTATCTATGAAAAGTGATGTAAGCCGAATGGCATTTTACCAAGCCCTTTACGAATCCACCAATTTAGAAGACTCCATCAGTGAGGATCTCCCCAATATTGATAAGCTTATCGCTGCTTTCAATCAAGAAACAGACGATTGGAGTACCTTCAAGGAGGACGTAAACAACAGCTTTATTAAGCAACTACGGGTACTGACCGAAAGTAAAGCTGATTTTCAATCACGCAGAAACAGGATGTTGGATCACCTCATGGCTCGGTTCAACGAGAAGTTTTCCGACTACGTATTGCTTAGCTATCAGCTGGACGGGACAAAAGGAACACAAGAGCTCATCGATGACAAAGAAGAGTTTTTGCAAGAATATCCTACCCTGAGTCACGATCGCGGGAAGGCCTTCAACTATTACGCGAGTGATGCACTATGGGATAGTGATAATGTCTCAGGATTGGAAAAAAGACTCGCTCGAATTACTGGAATCAAATCATACGATCGCACTTCTTTATACCGAGAAGACGCCGAAGATCTATTTCATGTCTACAAAGATAACGCTGGTGAATGGCGATTTCATTACTCTAGTTATCAGGGAAAAAAGCTGCTACACAGCGAAGGGTATACGGGTAAGTCAGGTATGAAAAATGGTATCGAATCGGTTCTGGAAAACGGAGTTTTACGGGCTAATTATGAGCTGAGAACCTCTTCGGATAACCGTTTTTACTATGTCCTAAAAGCCCGAAACGGACACGTAATTGGAGAAAGCGGACTATTTCCTAATCGCCGAAGGCGAACGGAAGCATTGCTACTGCTCATCAAACTGCTGAACAATGAATATAACGAAGAAGGTTTTCACCTGGTCGAGCATATTCTATTGCGCCCAAAAGAAACTGACGATCAGCTCATGCCGGTCTGCATAGAACCTGGTTGTGAAAGTCCTGGCTGCGTTGATCCCTATTCGTTTCGAGTGACACTTGTCTTACCAGCTTGGGCGGGACGATTTACCAGCATGGACTTTAGAAGACACTTCGAACAAACGGCGCGATTAGAAGCACCTGCGCATGTGCATGTTAAGATTTGTTGGGTCAACAAAGAAGACATGTTGCGCTTCGAAGACCAATACAAAAGCTGGCTTGAAGAAAATGCCAAACCATATTACGAGCAAAACAACCGACAGTCGATTTTACTGTCGTTCATCAATACATTAAACCAAATCAAAAGTGTCTATCCGGAAGCCACACTGCACGACTGCGAGGAGAGCAGTGACAATCCAGTGCTACTCGGATACACTTCTTTAGGATCTTCCAAAACCATACTATCATGAGTCAGCTTTTCGAATACCCCATTTTTGAAGCCGATCAGGTTTTAACTTCCAAAAACCTGAATGATTCCATCGACTACCTCACTGATCAAGATCTGCTGACCAGAAGAAAGCTGATTGGAATAGGCATTGCCTGTGGTCTGGAGGTAAGCAATCAGGAAGACACTTCTCTTACGATCTCCAAGGGAGTGGGCGTAACCTCTTTAGGTTATCTGATTCCTCTGCCAAAAACAGAACTGCACTACTGTAAAAAGTATGAAGATCAGGCTTCTCAGCCTTACGATCTTTTCAAATCTAACACGGGCAGACCTTACCCACTTTGGGAGATGTTTACCCATCAGGAATACGCCAGTTCTGATGATAGCGATATCATCAAACTTACGGAGGCAACTGATTTCCAATTGAGTGAAATGGCCGTTTTGCTCTACCTCGAGATCATCGATAAAGACCTGAAAAGCTGTATTGGAGAAGATTGCGATGAAAAAGGAATTTCTCGAAGACATAAGGTCAAACGCCTACTGATTCATAAGTCAAACCTTCGAAAGATTATTAAGAAAAGCCTTGGTATGCCAGAAATTGATTTGGCTGGGCTTAAAGGACTTTTGAACCGGTACTGCAATATGCCATCGCTTCATCTGCCAAGGTACCAGTATCACTTACCAAGTACTGCCGGCTATGATCACGAAAAGATTTCAACACTAGATATTTTCACAAAAAGTTATCGTGATCTTATTATCGATCAGTCGCTTAAGACCGGAAAGGCACTGTTCAAATCTTATGAGCTATTCGAAGAAGAACTGGCTTCAGAATACGACCATACAAACCCATTTACCGGGTATGATGATATTTACATCAGAAACCCTCTCGCCCGAAAGCTAGATGTCGCTATTCAGGAAGAGCCTCTGAAGGCGCAATACTTCTACGACTTTCTAAAGGATCTAAAAAACGCTTACGACGAATTTTTAGAAGTATCCTGTGCTTATCAAGCCAGTTGCTGTCCTTCCTGGACGACGTTCCCGTTGCATCTTATGCTGAATGAAGCGCAACCGGCTGAAGGAAAGTCCATTTACAGACATGAGTTTCAGCCTTCATTAGTCGTTTCCAGTCAAGGCATGCTGCTCAACAAGCTCAAAAGCTTACACAAACGCATGGTGCAAATGGTTGCTCAGCTTGAAGTCCCGATGTTTGAAAGTCTGTCAGACATTCGGATTACACCGGGCAAAACATTTGAGTGGTCACTCAGTCAGCAAACACCAGGATTCTATTATGACAAAGACAAAAAGCTAGAATCTTTACTTCCCTATTGGAGCTACACACAAGCGGAAAAGTGTTTAGAGCTTCAAACGCTCAACTATCACGCCTCACGATATTTCCCTGGTAAAAATCAAACCAATCCAGGAACGGATCCTCTCCTTTTCAACTTTGATGGAAAAGGGTTTTTCAGGATAGAGGGACATATTGGGCAGGAAAGAAAATCGGTTTTTTCGCATTTAGAAAAACAAATCCAGGCGTTTAATCTACCATTTGATGTCATCGAAGTAGCGCTAAATAAAGAAGGACTAGAGAAAGTTATAGACGACTGTCGATACAAGGATATACAAGCCACCTATGCTTGTAATCGAGCGGAGTTTTTGGCTTGTCTTGGCAACTTATCCAAGCTCCTTAAGCGGGTCTTAGACTCCAGAAAGACACTCAACGAGTCCGAAGAGGTTGATCTCAACAATAGCTACGAGCAGGTAGAAGACTCATCCGTAAAAACGGGTAACGACGTGTACACGTACATCGAGGTATACCATTTTGAAACGGAGCGACTAGCACTCCGACTACCAGAGGATATCAGCGATTTCGATCCGGATAAGTTTTTGACTTCCTATCGGAAAGTCATTGCTATCACCCAGATATTGAGCCTATTGCTTCAAGCTATTCTGCATCTAGGACTCGACAAGGACAGCCATGTCATCAGTAAAATATTAGGGTTCGTTATCATTCTTATTCGTCCCCTATTTGATAAGCTAATCGACGACTGCACGGACAAGAAATTCCTATCTCTATACAAGTCTTATCTCGAGCGACTTGAAGAATACCAGACGGGCAAGTTATTCCCTACCCTCTCCTATCATCTTCCTGGTTACGAACACCTTGGCGGAGTGAGCAGCGGCGGAACATTTGTCCTCGTGTATGACGAGATGCCAGAGGAAGAGGGAGAAGAAACGCCTGCCAAAGTAGTGGAAGAAGAGGATGACTGTTTCCAAACCGAACAAGTAAAGAAAATGGTTGATCAGTCAATTTACCTTTCCAATAAAATGGAGTCAGCTTCCTTCGATGAGATTTGGGGATATGTCACTAACTATCAAAAAGAAGATAATCCCGTCTCGGACGAAATGCCCATGAACGACCTGCCAGCAGAGAAAATGGAAAATCCTGTCAAGGCAGAGACGCATCAAAAAAAGAAAAAGGTCAATCCGTTCAAAGACTATGAAAAAGACCGCGATTACCTCAAGGAAGAAAAAGACGCGGTTCTTGAGGAGATGGGCCTTCCTGCCGACAAAGAACGGAAGGTAAAAAAACAACGGATCATAGCAGATTTTGCCTTGCCGTATAGATGTTGTGATAAAGGTCTGGAAGTCGAGGAAAAGGAGGAATCTGCTATTTCGATTGAAAAGACGGAATTCTGTAGACGAGACAAAGCCAAATACCCCATTACCGTTTCGCCGAAGGGAGGAACTCTATTCGGAGATGGTGTCGAAACAACGGAAGGAGTCAGCTACTTCGTTCCTTCTAATGTCACTACGGAAAAAGTAGAGCTGACCTATCTATTCGAACAGTCGGAAGCGAAAATCACCTGTCATGTCTATTATCCCGTGGCCAAGTATAAGCAAGTACAAAGCTTGACACCCAAGGGAAATACGATGTATGAGTTTACCAACCTTTCGGAAAACGCTGATAAGGTAGTTTGGCTTATCAATAACCAACCTGCACCAAGTGCAGATGGTAACCTAAATGTGATCCCTGCTGAATACGACGATGAAAAAATCAAGGTTCAGCTAGTAGCGTACCGCAAGTCTTGCAAGCACGCAACTGAACCATTTGTGATCACGGAGGAAACGGATATCTCATTGCCGATTGATCAGTTTTGTCAAAATGATGATAACAAATACCCGTTTTCACTAACGCCAGAGGGAGGAATATTAACACCTATGGATGGGGTAATTGAAAAAGAAGGCGAATATGCCTTCGTTCCTTCTACCTCAAAAGAAAAGGAAATTGACTTCACATACTCGGTCAACGGCCAAACCAAAAATTTTAAAGTAACGGTTCACCGTCCAAAAGCGGCTTTCGAAGAAGACTTTCAAAATGCAGAAGGTGTTCAGTTGATCAGTAAGTCAGAAGATCATGACCATATCAACTGGTATATAAATGGTCAGAAAAAAGGGAGTAGTAACGGTATTTTCATCAAATACGCTGACTATGACTCCGAAGTCATCTCCGTTACGCTCATCGCTTTCAGTGGAGAATGTTCAGACGTCTATCCAGAGACTCCATACTTCATTGAAAAACCGGTTGAAGAAACCGTTTTCGATCTCGAAAAACCTTTCGGATCAGAGGAATATGCATACTGTAATAATGATACCATTACCTATTCATTTACAACCACACCAGAAGGCCTGACCTTCGGAGGTGATGAAGAAGGCATTTCGGAGACATCGGGTAGTTACTCGTTTACACCAAACGGTCTCGACCCCGGTACGCTAGAGTTCTCCTATGGTGATGAAGTGATCACTGTATTGGTGAAAGACGCTGCTCTCCCACCCATAAATTATGAGCTACAAGATGCGAGTGCAACCAAGGTTTGGTTAGCGTTCTCTCATCCGCCTTTAGCTACAAAAGTAGATTGGGTGTTTGACGGTGAGCCACCGATCATCACCGACCCTGGTAATACCTCTTTTACCAAAGATTTTGAAATAGCCAATCATCCCGATGGCGTGCTAACGATTGAGTTAGCGGTTGAGTTAAAAGAAGGGTGCTTCTCTACGGAGAAAATATTCATTGATCTCAAGCCATTGGTAAGTAAAGACCAAACGCCTGGTGATACAACGGGAGAAACCAAGCCCGATAATCTTGATGGAGCCATCGCCACAGGTGTATCCGTTGAAACACTGCTAAATGACCCAAAAGGTTCCATATTCGCCGAAGCCAATGACACTTCGCTATACGAACTGAAGACGACACAGGATACCTTCAAGCAACAAAAAACAGATGCTAGCTGGTCGTCAAAGCTACTCAAAGGAGATATTGCTAAAGCAGAGTCGGCAAAGTTTGACCAGTGGTTAACGAATACCTCAGACCTGATGGTGAAAAACAAAGAGAACAAAGAAATGACGGCGTACCTAACCTCCACTTATGTTACCATGGTATCGGCCAAGTTGGCTTTAGTAGAAAATCAAGCCAGCGACTTACCAAAAACTGGAACGGTAGCGAAGTCATTAAAGCAAATAGGAGTACAGATGGATGAGTTGGCTAAACAAGGAATTAATGTCCGAGCCTCCAAAGAGTGGCAGAGTATGTCTGCCTACTATAACCATGAGTTTTCAAGTAAACCAACCGCTCAAAAAGCATTGGCTGGTATTTCGTAAAAAACAATCAATTACTACCTGTTAGAATATTCAAATGAGGCTAAATTTCATTACTCATTTATCGGTACGGATGAAAATTTTGCTGTCTGAAACACGGCCATTAAGGCGTGTTGAGTTTCAAAATTTTCTAGATTTTTTGTCTACTTTTTCATCAATGGAAAAAGTAGAAGCCCGTCCGGTTCGAGGACAAAACATCAGACCGGCAACCATAACTCCTTTAGCATTTATCTTTTTAAGAAAAAGAACAAACAAGTAGAATATAGAAACAATTTGAGTAAAACAAACGACCATATCATCCATCAACTCAAGTGGGACATTACCACCGATAGCTTCAACGACGCCACTGGCATCCAACAGCAGGTAAGTAATATTTCCTCGCAATTAGCCAAGCGAATCGAGCAAGTGTTTGATAGGGTTTGTTCACCGAATCAGTGGATGCAAATTGATCGATTAGAAATTGATTTAGGTGAAATTAACAGCGTTCATCTTAATAATGATTTCGAAAAGGTACTAGCAGAAAAATTGGGACATAACCTTTTAGAAAGCCTTGATCATGAACTATCTATTCAAAACGGTAGTCCTACAAAGACAAATGGTTTCTTAACCAAAAAAGATGATTCAATTAGAAGTGAAGCAACGCTTCCAAGAGAGGACGTTAAGTATCGTGAATTCGAACTCATCATGCATTTTCTTGAGTACGGCACGTTGCCTTGGTGGTACTCCACTGATTTAGTATTTCAATTCAATGAGGTATTTGAAAAGGTAATTGCCAAATTAAATTCCTCACAGAAAATCAATTTAAGTAGTCTTCTAGAAAAACCAAAAGTTAGGAAACGCACATGGTTTCAACTCAGTGAGAGTAATAAATTAACACTGTTAAAAAATATTTTAGCCGAATACCGGTTAGAGAACTTTTTGAGCGGCAGCTCACAAGAAATAGATCAGGCAAAATCAGGCGACGACCAAGAAGTGGAAAAATCACTTTTGATCGTTTTATTCTCTAGATTGATACAATCATTTCTGGAAGAAAAGCTTGGGAATACAGTCCTTTTAGAACCTGCCAAAAGAATAATTTGGAATGCCTTAGTAAAAGAATCGGTCCCTAAAAGTGCATCCAATCAAGCTGCTGTTTTGCAGAATGTCTTGCAAAACTTCTTTCTTGACTTACAAGAAGAAATTAGCAAAAAGGAACATCAACTTTCATTCTCTTTCATCCAGTCCTACTCTGTATTTACAGATTCCTTCTCTGCTTTCGTAAAAGCTACTTCCACCATTAGTTACTTACAGGATATTCCAGAGGCAAAAACGATTTCTTTTACCGCCTTACAAAAGCTATCTTCGGTTATCGCAAAGGCCATCGGTTCAGGTCCAACTAATGTCACTCAAACCAAGGAAGAGATGAAGGGAAGCAAAACAATCAATAAAGAGGTTAACGCCGAAGTTAAAAACCAAGACACAACACCTTCTGAAAACACGGTCATTCCTTGTCTGAATGCTGGACTAGTGCTCCTTTGGCCATATTTAGGTGGTTTCTTTAAGAAACTAAAATTGGTAAAGGGGAAGGCTTTTAATTCGGTAGAAGACCAACAAAAAGCTGTTTACCTACTTCATTTTTTGGCTACAGAAAAAGAGGAGGCTGAAGAACATGAGCTAACCGTCAACAAGTTGTTATGTGGGCTAGCTGCTGACTTTCCGATCGAATCAGCAATGCCCCTCGACGACAACGAAAAAGCAGAGTGTATAGAATTACTAAAATCCGTTATTGCCAATTGGAAAGTACTGAAAGGCACTTCAGTGGCGACTTTGCGCAAGACCTTTTTACAGCGGCCCGGGTTTATGGAATACCGAAACAATCAATATGTGATTAAAATAGAACGCACTACCATTGACATACTCATCAATCAAATGAGTTATGGCCTGGAAACGATTGTATTACCTTGGAGAAAAGACTTTTTGCGATGCGAGTGGTAAAAGGCATATCAGATAGTCCCGCTTTACATGTCCAGCAAGACTTGGAATGGTTTATTGATGTGCTGAACGCTCGTTTTAAGCACTATTTCGGAGAAAACCCTTCTTTTGATATCGAGACGATTGCTCCTCCTGTCCTCAATGGGGAGCCGTCAATTTACTCCAATTTCATCGCACACTACAGCTTACCCATTCCAGAAAGACTGGTTTTAATACTTTCATTGATTCCTCATTTGCAACCACAGATCTTAGATGTGTTTTTCACCAAAAACACCAACTATGATCGTGGATATACCGAGTTTGGAGGTGTCAAAGGACAGTTTTACAGCGGCTTTGTCCCAACTGGGGAAACGGCCATGTTTTTACTCGCCGGTAATGACCTGAAAGACCGCCTTCGGTACAGCATGATCTTTGATGAAGATCATTTGTTTGCCCAGCATAAGATTCTTTGGCTCCACAACCCTCATGCGGATGAGCCCTTCATGAGCGGTACGCTCCATTTATCCGATGAGTTTATTGATTCTTTTTCTGTAGGTAAAGTCAGAAAGCCTAAATATTCCGTCGACTTCCCGGCTCAGCGAATTACCACCGCCCTTACGTGGAAAGACTTGGTCTTGGACAGTCACACGATGGAGCAGGTATCAGAGATACAAGCCTGGGTAGAGCATGGAGAAACGCTGTTACATGAATGGGGTTTTGCCAAAAAGCTCAAGCCAGGATATAAAAGTCTTTTTTATGGTCCTTCGGGAACAGGAAAGACACTAACAGCGACACTCATTGGCAAGTCCACCAAACGAGATGTCTACCGGATCGATCTATCAATGATGGTGTCAAAGTACATTGGTGAAACCGAAAAGAATCTAGCTAAGGTATTTGATCGGGCCGCCAATAAAAACTGGATTCTGTTCTTTGACGAGGCCGATGCCTTATTTGGGAAAAGAACAAATGTAGGAGATTCCCACGATCGCTATGCGAATCAGGAGGTATCCTTTTTATTACAAAAAATAGAAGACCATGATGGTTTAGTGATTTTGGCCACCAACCTGAAAAGTAATATTGATGAGGCGTTTACAAGGCGTTTTCAGTCGATCGTACCGTTTCCGATGCCAAAAAGTAATGAACGCTATCAGCTATGGAAGAAATCCATTCCTGAGCAGTGTAAACTGGGAACCACCGTCAACCTCAAAAAGATTGCCGAGCAATACGAGTTGGCAGGAGGAGCCATTATCAATGCTGTGCGTTACGCAGCGCTAATGACCATCCGAAACAAGTCTGATGTCATCGACGAAAAACTGCTACATGCTGGCGTGCTAAAAGAATTCCAAAAAGAAGGCAAAACGATATAATGTTTAATAAG
>CAYMST010000048.1:0-23443 GCA_964393115.1 uncultured Roseivirgaceae bacterium
CGCCAACTACGGTAGCTGTATTAGATAATGATACCTTCCAAGGCACGTATGGTAGCGGCAATGATTACGAGGTAACCTCAACAAATAATCCTAGTAACGGTAGTATATCGATTGAATCGAATGGCGAGTTGACCTATACGCCTGATACTGACTTTAACGGATTAGATACGGTGTTGTATACGGTAACGGTGTATGATGCTGACGGCGGTAGCACTACGGAGACGGATACGTTATTTATCACGGTAACTCCAGTTAATGACCCGCCTGAAGCTGATAATGATGAGGTGACGATTAATGAAGATGAGACAACACAAGGAAGTTTACTTGATTTGGTATCTGACCGAGATGATGTACTTGAAGTGTTAACGTTTTCTGTTGTATCAAGTACGGTACCAGATGCCTTAATCGAAGGTGAGCTATCGATTACCTCTATGGGCACGTATAGCTTTACTCCTGTTGAGAATTTCTTTGGGAGAGTGACTTTTGATTACATAGTATGCGATGATGAAACACCATTGCCATTATGTGATACGGCAACAATTACAATTGACATTAACGCTATCAATGATTATCCGGACGCCTTAGAAGAAAGTTTATCAACGCCTGAAAACACCACTGTTATAGGAGATTTAACGGATAACATTTCTGACGTTGACGGTGATAACCTGACCATTGGTTTGGTTCAAAGTTCATTGCCAGATCCATCAACTGTAGGGAGTATAATCCTAAATGAAGACGGTACTTTTGAATTTACTCCAATTCAAGGATTTACAGGTTTGGTGGTTTTTGAATATGAGGTCTGTGATGATGGTACACCAGAGAGATGTGCCAGAGCGGTAGTTAATATTGAAGTGATTCCGGTCAATGAACCTCCCGTTGCAATTGATGATGTAGCGGCAACAGAGGAAGGTGTTTCCATTACAATTCCTGTTTTAGTTAACGATTCGGATCCAGACGGTGATATCGTGTCGATTAGTTCAATTGTCACGGCTCCTTCTCATGGAACGGCAACAACGAATTTGGACGGAACAATCACGTATACTCCAAACAATGGATTTGTTGGCAATGATACCTTAAAGTATATAGTTTGTGATGATCAAACTCCAGCCTTATGTGATACAGCAGAAGTGGTCATCTCAACAGATGGAAGACTACTACCACCAAGTGCTTTGGATGATTTCTTTACTACTTCTAAAGGAGTAGAAGTTTCTGGTCATGTATTAAGCAATGATAGTGACGGTAATGGTGATATGATTAATGTTACGATTATTCCTATCCAAGCTCCACGCAATGGTCAAGTGACCTTACAAGAAGATGGTTCATTTACATATACACCTGATGAAGGATTTACCGGGTTAGATTCAGTTGTTTATGAAGTTTGTGATGATGCAGTGACAATACAATGTGCCGAGGCGATACTCTTTATTCTTGTAAATGACGAAAATAATGCGCCAAATTTAATGGCTGATACGGTCAGACAACAAGTAAATGAAGGGGAGACGTTAGAAGGAAGTGTTAGTAATAATGTAAGCGATCCGGAGGGTAATGGTCTCAGTTTTACAGTTGTCAATGGATCGGAGCCTGATCCAAGTAATGAGGGAACTTTTTCGATCAACCTGGATGGTAGTTTCACCTTTATTCCTGTTGAAGGATTTATGGGAACAATTTCAGTGAGATATGAAGTTTGTGATGATGGATTGCCACAGGCATGCGCTATCGGAACGATTATCATTGAAGTCATGCCTGTTAATGACCCGCCAATTGCTCAAGATGATGTTTCAGGGACAACGCCTAACACAGCTGTTAATATTGACGTGATAAATAATGACCGTGATCCTGATGATGATGAATTGACGGTAAGTAATATTTTGTCTGACCCCATTAATGGAACCGTTTCTTTGAATGGTGACGGCACCATTACTTATCTTCCAGGCAATGGTTTCGAAGGTAGTGACACCTTCAGCTACGTTGTCTGTGATAATGGAACGCCATTATTATGCGATACTGTCCATGTGACTGTTACGGTGACAAATGAAGAATTTGCTCCTCAGGCAGTAAACGATAGTTTAAGAATGTTTGAAGATGAAACGTTAATGAGTAATGTCTTATTAAACGATAGCGACTTAAATGGAGATGTACTCACTATTAATGAAACACCAATAGTTGATGTACTTAATGGTCAACTGGCTCTCAATGCAGATGGTAGTTTTACGTATACACCAAATCCTGATTTCGTGGGCCAAGATCAATTTACTTATGAAGTATGTGATGATAGTAATCCTCAACGATGTGATCAGGCTATTGTTTATATTGACGTGTTACCAATTAACGATCCACCATTGACTGCTCCTGATGAGGTAACCACGTCAGAAGATACGCCGGTTTCTGGATCTGTTCGAGATAATATATCGGATTCAGAAGGAGATGACCTTACTGTTGTGGTAGTAGAGGCATCGAGACCTTCATCTGAGGAAGGTACCTTAGTCTTTAATTCTTCCGGTGATTATACCTTCATACCTGCCGAGGATTTCATAGGAGAGGTTGAGTTTTTGTATGAAGTATGTGATAATGGAGCCCCTATTCGATGTTCGATAGATACAGTAACCATTATCGTCACACCAGTTAATGATCCTCCAATAGCCAGTGACCTTTCTTTAACGATTAGTCAGAATCAGATATTTGAGGGCACGTTAAGTCAACTTGTGATCGATAATGATGGAGATGACATTGCATTTAATGTGGATATGAATACATTACCAGACCCATCAACTGAAGGAGAAATTACGATCAATGAAGATGGTACTTTTGTTTTTGATCCTGTAGATGGTTTCAGTGGTGATCTAATGGTGGACTATATCGTTTGTGATGATGGCACACCAGTGCTATGTGATACAGCTTCTATTACCTTTACTGTTATTGTGGTAAACCAGCCACCTATCGCCCGTGATACACTGGTTCAACTTGGTGAAGGCCAAGTATGGTCCTCTAGCTTAGCGAATCTCGGATCAGACCCTGATGGGAACCCAATAACATTTGAGTTGGTTCCAGACGAGCAACCAGATGCTGATACCGAAGGAGTTGTGGATCTCAATACTGACGGGACCTTTACTTTTACTCCAGCTCTTGGATTTACAGGAAACACCGCATTCACGTATAGGGTATGTGATAATGGTAGTCCCGTGTTATGTGATACGGCTATTGTATCCATTGTAGTGGCCAATGATATGTTAGACAGTGATCAAGATGGAATACCTGATTTAGAGGAGATTGGTGATGATGTGATTAACCCTGTTGATACGGATCAAGACGGAACTCCAGATTATTTAGATCCAGACGATGATGGTGATGGTGTTCTAACAAGTGTGGAAACTGCCAATAACGACTCGGATGGTGATGATATACCAGATTATCTAGATACTGATGATGACAATGATGGTATTCCAACTTTAGTGGAAGGAGATGAGACAGTAGATACTGACGAGGATTCGATTCCAAATTATCTTGATGAAGATAGCGATAATGATACGCTTAGCGATAACGAAGAAGCTGGTGATGACCCATTGAATCCTAAAGATACGGATGAAGATGGTTTACCGGATTACATTGAAGCTGATAGAGATGGAGATGGTGTTCCTGACGCGCAAGAGTCACCGTTAGCAGATTGTGATGGAGATGGTATACCAGATAGAGATGATGAAGATCAATTCGCTTGTGGAGAAGAAATACCGGCAACACTGTTTATTTCGCCATTTGAGAAAGATGGTAAAAATGATTTCTTCGCTATTGCGGTGACAGTAGATGGACTAGACGTACTGATTGATGAGTTTACAAAAAGAAAAGTAGTCATCTTCAATAGATGGGGAAATATAGTTTGGGAAACTGATAGCTACTCAAATAATCCTTCCTTGAATCCCGGAGATAGATTTGAAGGATTAAACTTTTCAGGTCGAGAATTACCTGCAGGTGCATACTATTTTGTATTGGATTTAGAACATAAGGATAGTGGTGCTAGGGTAGTAAGAGGGTTTGTAGAGATTAGATAATATTTAAAACTGTTTTGGTTGAAAGAAAATCGGGAATATGAAAAATCACATCGATTCTAATAAGCTCAACTGGTTAAGAATTGCGGGCATATCGTGTTGTTTCATTTTTTCATTGAGCTGTTATGGACAGCAAGAGCAAATGATAACGCAGTATATGTATAATGGTCTTTCTTTAAATCCTGCATATGCTGGTATACATCAGGGTATTAGTATAAGCGGCCTTTGGCGAGAGCAATGGGTGGCTATCGATGGCGCACCACGAACACAATTCGTCAGTATTCATAGCCCTCTGAATTATAGATCAGCGTCTTTGGGGGCTTTATTGTACAAGGATCAAACCGGTGTCAAGACAGAGTACACAGGATACTTCAGTTACGCATACCGTATTCGATTTGTGGATGGCTCCAAATTATCTTTAGGCTTACAGGCTAACTTACATCAGTTCAGTAATGATGCTGGAGCTCTTGAAGAACAAAGGGGGCTGTCTTCTAACTCTGATACTAGTGATCCGTTGTATAACGCATTTCTAAATGAAAATCTTGGTTTCAAATGGAATTTTGGAGCGGGTGTTTTATGGCATTCCGAAAAGCATTATATTGGTATTTCGGTCCCTCAAATTTTAAGTAAACGTTTTTTCAAAAGATCCGCAGACCTAAGCGACGAACTTAATCCACGCTTAAAACAGCACTTTTTCGCAGCCGCCGGATATGTCATAAAGACGAGTAAGAACTTTGTCATTAAGCCTAATTTACTCTTCAAGTATGTAGAAAGTGCCCCAGCAGAGTTAGATTTGAATATGAATGTTTTGGTAAGTGAAGCCTTGTGGTTAGGTACGAGCCTTAGAACGCATTTAGGTCAAAGTGATGAAAAAACATCAATTTTTGAAAGTATCTCCGGATTAATAGCATTACAGATTAACCCTCAATTTCAGCTTGGATACTCATATGATTATACAATAACTGATATCAACACCAACACCCATGAAGTCATGTTAAATTACATTTTTAATTTATCTAATCGGAAGATTAAAACACCAAGATATTTTTAACCGTAGCATGCTTATGAAGTTCCGATAAGGCTTTATTCTTTGTTTGTCTATGAAGAACTGTGGTATGCTAGATACCTCTATGGGTATGGTAATCTAAAGAAAGGGATTGACATAAATGCTGGTCTTCAAGTAAAGCTTAGTATATAGCATATTGGATGTGTCTAAGTTTTAATAACATTCTGACCGAACTGATTAAGTTCGCTTAATAGGGAAAGCAAATTATTTTACAATGATACTTTAGGTACCTATACGAACATTTCTTAACAATAATATCATATATGGTATAGCAAATTGTATTAATTAACTGCCGTATTTGTTTCTAAAACTTGCGGTTCTAGCAGTATTAAAGCAAGCTTTTCTCTTCAGTAGTATGACCTGAATACATGTAAATCCCAAACATCTTCCTTTTCTATAAAGTTGATTTAATACCATTTATACCATATCAGGATGTGTATTTATTCCTGTTTCTCCCTTCTTCGTGGCAAAAAACAGTTTTGCAAACTAATACGTTTTTGATACACTACAAATGGTATAAGAGCTACTATAATTATGACATCTTTCAAATCAATTTTTTGGTGTATCTATCTGATAGGTTCAGTATAAAAATTGATTCTATGAGAAAAGTTAAGTGCCACTTCCTAAAGTTTTTTACGGGTATTTTTAATCACAGGTATTGTATCAAAATGATCACTTTGTTTTTAAAATTCGCTATGAAGTCTTTATCATTATTCTCGCAATAGCATCTCTTATCATAGCATATTGTTTTTATTATAAGTTGTTGATTTAAAATCAGTTAAAATTTACTATAAAGTCTTGATTTTAAAATGAAGTGTGTAATTCTTTTGGCTTTTTAAAATCACTTTAGACAGAGTCTCCTGATCATCTAGTTTTATCGGGTCGGAAAAACCAAAAGTTTATTCGACGGTAACATTTAAAACTTCTAAAACTTATTAATGATGATAAACAAACTACATGGTTTGGCAACCCTACTTTGGGTTGTACTCGGAGGGGTATGTTTAAACGCCCAGCCTTCCTCATGGGGATCAGCAGATGCCTGGGAAAGTCTTAACCCAGGGGGTGGTGGTCAAATTCAAGATGTATATTTCGATAGGAACGTTGAAGGACGTATATGGTTTTCCAGTGATATGGAAGGTACCTATAGATCCGACGACTTTGGAAAAAGTTGGCAGTTTGTAAGTAGGGACTTAAGCCACGGAATGTCATTCGTAATTGCACAAGAAAATGGTGGTACTAGAACCTATCAAGGTGGTTTATATGGTGCGCACATATCCGATAATGGAGGTGCTAACAATTACCAAAACGTGACGTGGGACATGATAGAGATTACTCGAGGAGATGCTATCGCTTCTATCGGTATATCAAAGAATAACCAAACAGTAGTTTTAGCTCCAGGGTGGCAAAATAAAGATCCGCAAAAATGTCAAGGATCAATTTTGAACCCGGTTCAAAACTTACAAACAGATAAATTAAATGGTCCGAGAAACGTTTACGTTTCCACAAATGGTGGTGATACATGGAAATCGGTTAAGTATACCAATAGTAATGGATATCGTCACGTGTTTGGCGTGACGATCCA
This sequence comes from uncultured Roseivirgaceae bacterium, assembly GCA_964393115.1. Taxonomy (GTDB): domain Bacteria; phylum Bacteroidota; class Bacteroidia; order Cytophagales; family Cyclobacteriaceae; genus CAYMST01. Next base: position 6,689 of record CAYMST010000048.1, read on the forward strand.
CCCTAATAATGGAAACATATATTTAGGAACTGCGGCTGGCGTATTTGTTTCTACGAATAATGGAAACTCATTCAGCCCAATCACCAAACCTGGTGACGCATTAGGTGCTGCTGGTAACTCTGGTTCGTGTAAAGCAAGGCCTGATGGAGGATCTAGAGGAGTAACACTTTCTCCTGATGGAAAAATATTGTACGCAGTATATCAAACAAAAGGGGGTGCTGACTACGGTTCTAAGAGGTGGGCCGTATATGTGGCGAAAACAAGTGCTACCGGTATCTCTGGTGGATGGACTAAGGTAATGTCCGGTCTTTCCGATCAGTCTGAGTGGTATGACCCCAAAGTAGATCCTAGATCCACCGCTACCAATCATAAAGTCCTATTAGGAACAGTTTGGAACAACGGAAAGAATAGAATCGGATTATGGCAAGGAAGCTTTAATTACGACAACAACGGTAACTTAAATAACCATTCATGGGAGGTAATTGCTAACCGACCTGTAGGTGGAGCCAATGGTAACTGTTTCAAATTTAAACTGGGATGGGAAGACAGAGCTTTTATCGTTAGAGCCTATGACTATACCCCAAAAACATGGTCTGACGAGTTAATTGTCACCATGGGTGGTATGAATGTCTTTATGGGCTATCCAAACAGACCTAATTTCCCTTGTGAGGCCAATAGCTGGGAAGAGATTTATGGTGAAACCATTTATGAAATCGAAGGTCACGTGATGTCTAGAACTAGAGGTTTCCAATCACCATTTGGTTATGATGTACACTCCTATAAAAGCTACATGATTCAGGGAAATGCCGATCATGGAGTTTTGCAGAGTTTAGACAATGGTTATTCATGGACATCTGAAGAAGGTCCGGCAGCTGCCACGAATGCGCAAGGTGTACTTGTTGTTCCAATAAATCCACCATTGGCCCTGACGGATGCGAGAAAAGGATTTGGAGCTCCTAACCCAGTAGTTGGTGGTTTGTATGCCAAAGAAGTAAATCTAAATAGTCTTGGGAAATCAGCTGACTGGAAACTAATTGGTGGGGCGATACCAAACTCATCGGGTACGAAACAAGGTCTTCCGTCCAGGAACTACCGTCACATGACGTATGATCCAAACAACGTTAAGCGTGTATATGTGGCTGCCAGAGGTCATTCACTATCGAAGACTGCGGGTGGAGTATTTATCGCTGAAGACATAAAAGCAGTATATAACGGCGGACAAAATTGGAAAAAAATATCTCCAGCAGCATACGACCTATATGATATCAAAGACATTTGGGTCGATCCAAATAATAGCAATATGATCTTCGCCAGATCTTCTGGTTCAGGATCAAAAGCAACGCTTATGCGTGGTATCAGACAAGGAAACGGCAACTATACCTGGACAGATATGTTCGAGGTATTACGAAACGCGGATGACCTTTATGTTTGGTCGAAAAACGGGTCAACCGTTATCGCAGCAGCAGGAAATCTCGGTAGTAAGTACGGGGTTTTCTTTAATGATAATCCTGGTGCGGCCAACTGGAACAATGCTGCGAGCTGGAGTTTTACAGGACTTGATATAAACGAGTCACTTAGCCTTAAGCCAGAAAAATGGATCGAGCCAGGAGAAGATATTTCATTTGGTGGATTGGCCGGTTATGAAGATAATATCATTATTAGTACAATGGTGAATAACCACAAAAAAGGTCTTGGATCGTTCAAAGGTAAAATCCAAAACAATGGAAACATTGCATGGCAAGACTGGACCATGGCTGGAGATAACTCATCACTCATATATTCAAGGGGCACACAAGCTAAAGTAATCGTTGAAAATGGTACTCCATTTTACTACATAGCAACGAACGGAACGGGACCATGGAGACGAAAAATAGAAGGTGGCGGTTGTGGAGTATCTATCACACAAAGTAACGTAACTTTCGATAATGACGCAGGAAGCAGTACCGTTACCGTTTCGAGTTCCCAAAACTGGACAGCCTCAGATAATAAGACATGGATATCCACCAACAAAAGTGGGTCTACGCTTACCATAAGCGTTAGTGCTTATAATGGAACGACTCCAAGAACAGGAACTGTAACGATAAACGGATGCCAAAATAGAACCATAACGGTTACGCAGAATGGTGAGCAGCCGTGTACACTTTCCGTTTCGTCTTCTACAGAAGCCTTTAGTTCAGATGCGGGAAGCACAACAATCTCGGTGAGTACTGCTGAGAGTTTCACGGTCTCGGACAATGCAGGGTTTATCTCTACATCAGTATCAGGAAGTCAGGTGACGATAAATGTTTCAGCAAATAACGGCACCGCAGCTAGAACAGGGACTGTAACCATTACGGGTTGTGAGACGGAAACTATAGCTGTTACACAGTCTGGTGAAGTACCAAGTGGACAGTCACCATACTTAGGGACTAACTTTATGATCCCTGGAGTAATCGAAGCGGAATTCTATGATAACGGTGGTCAGGGAGTTGCATTTAATGACGACAATACAAAATCAGGAGATCAAAGCTTCAGGCCTAGTGATAACGTCGATGTTTACGCTAAAGCCAGTGCAAGTAATGGTAGAAGTATTGGATTTAGTAAAAATGGTGAATGGGTAGAATTCACTACAGATATAGAATCAGGTAATTACGATATCATATTTTCATACTCTTCTGGTTCAAGCAATCAGGGAGATCTAAAAATCAGTATCGATGGAACGGAGCTAACGACAATTACCAACATCAGTAACACAGGAGGATGGACGAAGTTCGAAGATGTGACTAAGTCTGATATTGATATTTCTGGAGGTAATAACAAAGTAGTACGTTTGGAATACGTGAACGGCGGTGGATTTGATATGGACGTAATAGAATTCGTGAAAAATGATGACGAACCATGTACACTGGCAGTATCAAAGTCATCACACGCCTTCTCAGCATCAGCAAGTTCTACCAATGTAATGGTAACCACTACAGAATCATTCACAGTTAGTGATAACGCTGGATTTATTTCTACAAGTGTTAACGGAAATCAAGTTTCGATTTCTGTAACCGCCAATGGAGGAAGTAATTCACGAAGTGGACAAGTAACCATTTCAGGTTGTGAAACAAAAGTGGTCTCCATCACACAAAGCGGTGCAGTAGTTGACCCGCCATCTAACTCTGGTGGAAAAGAAACATTCGATAACCTTTCCGTTTTAAACCAATGGTCAAATGGACAATTTGTTGGTGAAGATGGTATCGTTTGGAAATATACGAAAGCGAAGAGAACAAAGAATATTAATGGTAACACGATTAAGCTAGACAGAAGTGCTAACGGTTCGTTAAGAGCGGATCTTACCGGTGGTATAAGCGCATTGTCCTTTAAAGCTCGTCCTACAGGCACAAAACAGACAAGTGTGATCGAAGTATTCATCAATGGCGTATCACAGGGTACAGTTACCGCGCCTAAGAACAAAACAAAGACGTTTAATATGAACGTAAGCGCTTCAGGGAACTTCGAGCTTCGATTTAAAGGCGTAAGTGGTTCAGACCCTCAGCTGGACGATATCTCGTGGTCTGGTTCGTCAGCAAGATCTATCGGTAGTATTACACAACAGGCTGAAGTTAGGCTATATCCAAACCCAGCAACAGAGTTCATTACCGTTAAGTCACCTGATCAAACGATGGTTCAGGTCTTTACGCTAAGTGGATCAAGAGAATTGGTTACTTCTGGACTCACAAATACCAGAATAAATATCAGTGCATTAACTCCTGGAATATACATTATTCAAGCGGGTGCGAATAGACTGAAATTTATTAAAAGATAATTATTAGTATACTAAAGGGCCGTAAAACGGCCCTTTGGCCTTATTTCGGCTCACCATAATACTAGTGTCAACAAACTTTTAAAACAAGGAATAGTCTACCAACCAACTTTGACTAATTCAAATATTTGGCGAGTCATAGCTAACCATGCCAGCAAAGGATGTAAGAGGATATTAATAAAAGACTCTTTGGCAGGATATTACGAATCTAACCTACTTGATGGTAAAAAAATGCCTGTTTGAAACAACTAACTCTTTCTCATAATGATAAATCAATTTATTAAAACTATGGGTATAGCCGCCTTTCTTGGCGGCATTATCCTTATGAATGGCGTAATGGCTCAAGTGCCTAGAACACTTGGCTTTAATGTACAACAGCAGTACCTCAAAGATGCTGACTTTAAAGAAATCAAAGGACTTGGATGTAATGTGGTGCGATTAGCTTTCTCCGCTAAGCCACTTATGAATATCAACACGCTGCGGTGGATTCCTGAAAACTGGAAAAGAATGCACGCTTTAATAAAGATGGCAAAGCAGAACAATATGAAGGTTATCATTGACCCACATGCCATACCTGGAGCAACTAGAAAATGGACCAGTCTGGGTTCCGATCCGACATATCAGGAGCAAAAATATGTGGATGCCTTTATTGAACTTTGGGATCGTATTGCCAAAGAATGTGCACAGTATGGTGATGTAATTTGGGCATATGATCTATTAAATGAAGGCCCTCCACAGTTCAGACTGATTGAACATAAAAGTCCATTTACACTAAAAGACGACTTTTTTAAGCCTGCCATACAGGCCATCCGGAAGCACGATAAGAACCATAACATTATTATGGAGTTCGTAGAACGTGACTTCCTAGAAGGTGTAGTAGAAGGCCCAAATGCATACGGAGGAGATTTACCAAAAAGTAAATTGCTCTTTGGTCCACATTTCTACTGGCCTCACGCCTATACGCACCAAGGAAGAAACCCTGCGATTAAACCTGCTGGACAGAAATATCCAGATCCCGCAAGAGGATGGGACAAAGCACGCATGAAGTCCAAAAATATCGAAGATGGTATGCTTCAGGCTGTTATTGATTGGGGAGATCAATACGGTCATTGGAGACTCTTTATTGGAGAGTTCGGAGCGATCAATATAAAAAATGGACCATGGGACACCCGAAGTCCTAATCAGGATCCTCCTAAAAATGGGGGGGATAAATGGCTAACAGACGCCGTGCGTATTTTCAATGAAAATAATTGGAGCTACACCTATCATGCTTGGGAGGAGAACAGTGGACAGTTTAATGTCCATGTTCCTGCACCGAGATGGAAACTACATAAAGCATTGATCAAAGAGACACTTAACGGTCCTTCTGATAACAGTGCACCATCTAAACCTACAAACCTAGCCGCAACTAACGTTACACAGTTTGGTGCTGATTTGAACTGGAAGAAATCTACGGACAATGTAGGTGTGGATCATTATGAGGTTTTCAGTGGAAACAATTTAATTGGAACATCAAATACAAATTCTTTGTCAATCAACTGGTTAGAATGTGAAATTAGCTACCAGTTAAAAGTAGTAGCGGTCGATGCTGTTGGCAATACTTCAGCCGCTAGTAATACGGTTTCCTTCACTACCGGTGCGTGTGCAGAAGGTCCTTTTTTAGGTACCAACTTTATGCTTCCTGGACTGATAGAGTGCGAGTATTATGATATTGGTGGAGAAGGTAAATCGTATCATGATGATGCTTCGAAAAGTGGTGATCAAAACTTCAGAACCTCTGATAACGTTGATGTTTCATTCAAATCAACAGCGAGCAACAATTATGCTATCGGATACAGCAATACTGGCGAATGGGTACAATATTCTGTAGATGTCAGTGCAGGTACATATGACCTAATACTTACTTATTCATCCGGACATACCACACCAGGAGATTTAAAAGTAACACTGGATGGTAGTCAGATAGCCCTTTTTTCTAATGTCATCAATACGGGCGGATATGCTATTTACAAGACAACCACTGCGTCGGGTATCTCTCTTAGCAGTGGTACAAATCAAAAGCTGCGATTGGAGTATGTAAATGGTGCAAATTTTGATCTAGACGCCATTGAGTTCATCAAAACAGATGATGATAATGGAGGTGATGACTGTACCCTAAGCACCAGCACTTCTAACTTGAGTTTTGATGCTCCAGGTGGTAGTCAAACATTCATGGTAACTACAAATGAATCCTTTTCCGTATCCGATAACAAAGGATTTATCTCAACCAGTAAAACTGGAAATACCGTTACCGTAACGTTAGCCGCGAATAGTGGTGCCGAAAGAAGTGGAACGGTTTCTGTTTCGGGTTGTGAGAATAAGTCCATTACGATTCAACAAGCTGCCGCTGAAGATGATGACGATGATCCAATTAGTTCTTCTGGACTGGAGACATTTGATAAAATGCCCAAAGCAAATCAATGGGCCAATGGCTCATTCAATGGAAATGACGGCATTACTTGGTCATACAAGAAATCAAAAAGAACAACTGTTATAGACGGCAAAACAATTAAGTTAGATCGCAGCGCCGGAGGGGAGCTATCAGCTACTATTCCTGGAGGTATTGGTAGCTTATCTTTTGATGCCGCGCCTACCGGAAAATCCAAAGGAACAACTATCGAGGTAATGGTGAATGGTAATTCTATAGGGACTTTTGACGTTCCAAAGTCTACTACCAAATCGTTCTCGGTAAATGTGAACATGGCAGGAGATGTGAATTTGTTGTTCAAAGGCACGAACGGTTCAGATCCACAGCTCGACAATATTAAATGGGCTGGCACTAGCGGAGCTAGACTTATTAGAAATGCACCGATTTCAGCATTCGAAAGCAAGCTATATCCTAATCCTAGTAACTCTGGAACCATACATGTTGTCACTAACCAAAATACATGGTTAGAAATTGTTTCCATGAATGGGAAGCGGGTTACGGCTAAATGGATCAATGGAAGTCAAACAATCCATGATTTACCTTCTGGTGTATATCTGGTACGTATGACGGCTTCAGAACGGACGAAGACTCAAAAACTAATAGTGAAATAATTGCAGGGCGGAAGGAGTGAGGTCACTTGTCATATGAATTGTGGCGATCATTTACAAGGCTATCAAGCTTCACTTCGACGCCTATCTATTCGGCCTTGGGTCCTGGATCCAGGGCTATTTTATGAGACCCATATAAAAACGAGATAACGATGATCTCGAACTCAAAAACATTGTCACTAAATCTAAAACTATATGATAATAATGAATTCCTTAGTACGAAGACTGACTCTATTTGTCAGTGCTTTATGTCTTTCACTTGTCACGATGGCACAGCCATCAGGATGGGGGAAAGGAGACAATTGGGAAAGCCTAAACCCAGGAGGGGGAGGCCAGCATCAAGATTTCTATTTTGATAGAAATGTGCAGAATAGACTTTGGTTCTGTAGTGATATGGAAGGGGTATATCGCTCAGATGACTTAGGAAAAACGTGGAAGTTTAAAGGTCGCGATCTAAACCATGGTATGGCATTTGTCATTACGCAAGAAGAGGGTGGCAATAGAACGTATGAAGGTGGATTACATGGAGCACACGTATCTACCAACGCAGGTGAGACATGGAAAGAAATAGCTATTACCAGGGGTGATGCCATCGCCAGTATTGGCGTGTCCAAAGACCATAAAACCGTCGTTTTAGGTCCAGGTTGGCAAAACAAAGACCCTCAAAAGTTACAAGATGCCATTCTTGACCCTGTTCAGCCATTAAAAGGCAAAAGAATAGTATATGTTTCTCAAGATAGAGGAGCAAGTTGGAAAGAAGTAACCTACCAGTCGGGTAATGCATACCGTCAAGTATTCGGTATTGCCATTCACCCAACTAATGATAATATCTATCTAGGTTCTTCTGCCGGTGTATATGTATCTACTAATAAAGGAGATTCATTTACGAGAATTCCAGCGCCATCAGGTGCTTTAAACAATCCTAGCCCACAGGATCGCTTCAACTCGGGGTGTCGAGGAGTAGAAGTATCACCTGACGGAAAGTGGATTTATGCTACCTTTCAAAAATCCGGTAACTCGAAAGGAAACGCCAAATTCGGTATCTATGTGGCCAAGACGCAGGGTCTGAACGCAGCGGGTGATTGGACTGAAGTGACTGCAAACCTGTCAAATGCAGCAGAGTGGTATGATCCTGTGATTGACCCGAGATCTACAGCCAACAAGCATAATATCCTTTTAGGAGTAGTTAACAGCGGCGGTCAAAACCGAATTGGTCTTTGGGAAGGTGTAGTGAACTTCAATGGAGACAACGTGGGTAACCGATCTTGGAAAAAAATCGCAGATAAAAATGGGTTCAACTTTCAGATTGGATGGGAAGAACGAGGATTTATTGTAAGAACGTTTGATTACTCTCCTAAAACTTGGAATAAGAAATTGATCATTACAATGGGAGGAATGAACGGCTTCGTAGGAGATCCTTCTAAGTCTGGTTGGCCAACATCAGCCGCCAGCTGGGATAATATCTACTGTAGTCCTTCTACCCAGAGCTTTGGAAGTGTTAAAACATGGGCAACACATGGTTATGCGTCTCCTTTTTCATATGACGTATGGGCGTATGAAAACTACATGATTCAAGGAACAGCAGATCATGGTATCCTACAGAGCTGGGATCATGGTTACTCATGGACCTCCAAGGTTTTCCCTAATGGCGTAACAAATGCGATGTCATGTGCTGTAGCACCTCTAAACAAACCAATCGTATTGGCAGACGCGAGAAAAGGGTTTGGAGCACCACCTCAAGGAGTAGGAGGGCTGTATGCGAATCAGTTGAATAACACAACCCAACAAGACGGTACTTGGAGACTGATAGGGGGATCGAATCCTAACTCAACCGGTACTACAAATGGATTACCAAGTAGAAACTTTAGATCAATCTATGTAGATCCTTCTGATGCCAATCGAGTATACATCGGAACACGTAATGGTGGTCTTTGGGCCACAGAAAACCTCCAAGCGGTATATAACGGATCTTCAAACTGGAAGAACATCGGTAACGGTGCTTTGCAGTCAAAAGATATTCGCGATGTGTGGGTAGACCCAAATAACAGCAGTCGACTTTGGGTACGTGCGGATGGTGGTACTATTTATAGAGGAGTTAGAGCTGGTGTCACCAACTGGAGCTGGACCGATATGGGTGGTGTAGCCGGTGGAACCACTGACTTATATGTATGGGATAATAATGGTAGTACTAATGTCGTCATCGCTTCTACAATTGGAGGTAAGAAAGCAGTGTGGTTAAACCAATCACCAAACGCTGCAGACTGGAATAAAGCAGGTAGCTGGAAAAACACGGGACTAACCCCAGCAGGCTCACTAAGCATCCGACCTGAAGAATGGGTAAGACCGGGTGAGCCGATTTCATTAGGTGGACTAGCGGCACATGACAATAAAATCATGGTAGCTACTATGGTAAACACACACAAAAAAGGGCTTGGTCTATTTCTGGGTACGATTACGGGTAACAACGTTTCCTGGACGGACTGGACGGCTGACGCTTCCAACACAGATATTCCATACCCAAGAGGTACACAGGCGCGTGTGCAACTAGATAAAAATGGAAAGGCATTTTATTATATCGCTACGAATGGAACGGGACCATGGAGAAGACCTGTACCAACGGGTAATGTATGTGCAGTAAGTGTTTCAGATAGCGATTTGAACTTTGATAAAGACGGTGGTTCACAGTCCATCACGGTATCTAGCCCTCAAAACTGGACTGCATCTGATAATAAGTCATGGATTACAACAAGCAAAAGTGGATCTACGCTTACGATCAGCGTGAGTAGCTATACAGGTACTGAGTCAAGAACTGGAACCGTTACCATTAGTGGATGTCAAAATAGAACAATATCGATCACACAAACTGGTAATCAGCCATGTACATTGACGGTATCAAAATCTTCACACGACTTTGGACCTTCAGCAGATGATGTTATCATTACAGTAAGTACTACAGAAGCGTTTACTGTTTCTGATAATGCTGGTTTTATTACTACTTCAGTTTCTGGAGATGAAGTGACTATAAGTGTTAATGAAAATACGGGTACCACATCCAGATCAGGAGTAGTCACCATCAGCGGATGTGAAACCGAGCAAGTAGCTATCAACCAATCAGGAGTGGTACCGAGTGGACAATCTCCATTCTTGGGTACAAACTTCCAGATTCCAGGAAAAATAGAAGCGGAGTTCTATGATAATGGCGGTCAAGGAGTCGCTTATAATGATGATGCGAATAAAAACGGAGATCTATCGTTTAGGCCTGCAGATAATGTAGATGTTTTTGCGAAACCAGCAGCAAGTAACGGACGAAGCATCGGGTTCAGTAAAGCCGGTGAGTGGGTGGAGTTTACCGCTGACATAGAGACGGGTAACTATGACCTCATATTCTCCTATTCATCAGGAGCATCAGCTCAAGGCGACCTTAAGATCAGTATTGATGGAAGTGAGCTAACGACTATTACCAACATATTAAATACTGGGGGTTGGACGCAATTCACAACGGTGACCGCTGCTGATATTGACATCACGGGAGGAGATGATAAGGTGATTCGTCTGGAATATGTGAATAATGGTGGTTTTGACATGGACGCTATCGAATTTGTGAAAAACGATGGACCTCCATGTACCTTGGCGTTATCATCGTCAAGTGCCAATGTATCAGCTGACGGGAATACCACTTCGTTTATGGTAACTACATCCGAAGCTTTTTCGGTTTCAGAGCAAATGAACTGGATTAGTACTTCGACTAATGGCAACACTGTTTCCGTTACCGTCAGCGAAAACACCTCAACATCAGCACGTTCTGGTATGATCACAGTCGCTGGTTGTGAAACCAAAACATTTATGATCAACCAAGCGGGAGCCATTCCTGTATGTGAGTTTAGCGTATCCAAAACCAGCCATGCCTTCAGTTCCGCTGCTGGTAGCACTTCTGTGGTGGTTACCTCCAACGAAAGCTTCACTGTTTCCGACAACGCAGGGTTTATCTCGACAAGCACAAATGGCTCTACAGTCACCATTTCAGTGAACGCAAATGGTAGTACCAATAGTCGTAGTGGAGTAGTTACCATCAACGGTTGTGCTAGTGAAACCATCGCCATTACACAAAGTGGATCGACGCCTTCAGCAGGAGGTGGTAAAGAAACATTTGATAAGCTACCGACGCTTAACCAATGGTCTAATGGATCATTTAATGGCGAAGATGGTATCAAGTGGTTTTATACAAAAGCTAAGCGTACCAAAAACCTAAACGGTAACACCATCAAGCTTGATAGGAGTGCAAACGGTTCATTAAAAGCTAACCTTACAGGAGGTATCAGCACATTATCGTTTAAAGCAGCTCCAACGGGTACTAAGAATCCGAGTGTCATTGAAGTATTTATCAATGGGGCTTCCCAAGGGACATTTACGGTTCCAAAAGGTGCCACTAAGACATTTAATTTAACAGCTTCTGTGACGGGTAACTTTGAACTCATGTTCAAGGGAGTAAGTGGATCTGATCCTCAGCTTGACGATATCACTTGGAGTGGTAGTGGTGCAAGATCTTTCGTTAGTGCGCTTTCTGACTCACCATCAAGTGACATCAGCGTTTATCCAAACCCTTCCTATAATGGATCGATAACGATTTCAGGGTCACAGTCGGGAGTTATTCAATTAATGACCATTAAAGGTGAATTGATTAAACAAGACAACTTCAATAATAATTTCATTATCAGCGACTTAAAAACTGGTTTATATCTCCTTAAACTCATAGGAGCAAATGGAGTAATCAGCAAAAAAGTGATTATAAAATAAGAAATGTCATGTGTAAAAGATGTTCATGAAGCTACCCTAAATATGGATTATTCACCATTGACGTGGTTAACATGTAGGGAGTAGTGACATTTTTCATACGTTAGAGTAGATCATAAGGACTTAGTTGACCTTATCGAAACCCTGGTGGATATTCTATCAGGGTTTTTTGTGTTATACCCTTGCACATAACGTTATATAACCTGATTCCCCCGAATAGCCGAATTACAGTATAATCGATATGATGACTAAATCATATGATACAGGAATAACGCCTTGTCTTGCTCAAAAGAGTTACAACTATTCGATGAATGAATGATATTATTTCATGAACAATCGAATTTGATAGTTGGAATTTTAGATTCCCAAACCTACTTTTGTAACGTGCTTGGACAAATAGAGTGAACTTTAGAATGAACTATTTGCTTGATGAGTCCCACAAAATGTTTTAGATCAGTATAGTATTTTTTTTGAACCATGACCACTTGAGGTCGCTTTGGTATTAGTGATACACGTTCTTGGACACGTTATCTCATGACGAAGCACTTGGTGGTAAAACTTTGAAGCTAGATGAACCTACTTAGAAAGTACACGCGTTTTGTAGCGGCTTTTTTATTGGTAACTGCCTTGCAATTTATATTCGGTAATTCAGTGGCGTATGCGCTTACGGGAGGTCCTACTACACCAGAAGTCAGTTCTTTTGAGCCGGTGGATACTAATCAAATGGTAAATTTATCTACTGGAGATTTTGTGTATAATATACCCTTGTTAGAAGTACCCGGACCCGCAGGTGGCTATCCGCTGTCGCTGTCATATCATGCTGGAATCAGTCCTGCTGAAGAAGCCTCATGGGTCGGCCTAGGATGGAATCTAAATCCTGGATCCATCAATCGTACAGTAAACGGATTGCCCGATGACTGGAATGGAACTACGCTTGTTCAAAGAGAGTATTGGGAAGGAGGAATACAAGATGTAGGTAAAGTAGGTGTAAGCGTGGGTATTCCTGGCACTTCACTTACAGCAGGTGTTGGAATTAACTTTGTTAACGACACTTACAAGGGGAAAGGATCGGGAGCTTTTATTTCCCTGAGGAAAAGTTTTTCCTTAGGGGGCTCAAACTTTGGTGTTGGGATTGGTATTGAGGTTGGGGAGATGCCTTTTTCTGGAGAATACGTTTCTTTATCAGCTGGAATTACTTACACGCGTGAACATAAAAGTGGTGCATTTGCTGGGGCAAGCTTAGGAAGTAGTGTGACTGTTACAAAAAGAGGGGTATCAGTAGGACCAATAGGTCTAAGTACGTCTATAGGTTATGGGGATGAGAAAAAAGTAGGGGATGACACATATAGGGGTAGCTCCAGTCAAACATTGGCCAGTATAGCGGTAAGTGGTAAAGGTTGGACCGTTTCAGGGCTTGGAATGAGTGCTAGCAATATTAAGAATTCGGGACGAGTGTCTAGTACAAACGCTAATACGACTAGCATGAAAGTGACGAATACCATATCCGATATTTTGGGTGGTGCCATTGGGCTAGTGACTGGTTTGTCTGGTGTTCCTATAATTCCAAGTTTCCGACGGAGTAGAACCAAATATAAAATTGACGAAACAGAACAAACAAAATTATACGGTTTTCTGTATAATAATCCTGGCGCTAGTAGTTTGTCAGACTTTGATGAACGGGACTTTGATGTTTATGATCTTTTTGAAGTGGCTGATGAAGAAAATAAGCTAGTTGATATTACTGCCCCAAGATATGGTGTGGGAAATGAAATGATGATGGGGGGTACTTTACCTAATGTGGATAGTTATGGGATGAGTGCACAGGGAGTGTCTGGAGCCTTGGTTCCTAATAATCAGCTGATGACTTTATACCGCAAAAACCAACTGAATCAATATGATAACTACCGTTTAATTCAGTACTATGGATCGATAGAAGATGACCAAGGACCTGGGGCAGAGAAAGTAGAGTTCTATCTAAATGGAGAGTTGGGTGCACGTTGGTTGTATGATTCAGACCATTCGAGTTTTTTTGATGCCTCATCAGGTTTTCCAGGAGGTGATCCGTTGCATTATTCGTTTTCGGATGATGAAATAGAGTCATTAGTCTCTGGAAAGACTAAATTCGATAACAAGCGCATTACAAGTACAGATGTGAAGTGGTATACGGTTGGGGAGATGAATGAATCTAGTTCTAAAGAGCTATTGTACACGAGTTCAAAGCCTTCCACTGACGGAAAGTTTACGTATGACGAAAACATAGAAAGCCAAATTGCCGGTTATGTAGTCACCAATCCTTCTGGAGTTTCTTATCATTTTTCTCTTCCAGCATATTTGAAAGAACAAACTTCTCATTCTGAGAATATTGCACAAGAAGGTGGACAATTTTATACTAATATCAAAAGGACTGAAAAATATGCATATACCTGGCACCTTACAGCTGTAACAGGCCCTGACTATGTGGATATCAATGGGGATGGCTTGGCTAATAAGGGAGATTGGGGGTACTGGGTAAATTTAGAATACGGAAAATGGGTTGAGGACTATAAGTTTCGAACACCCGGGATTGGGTATGAATATGATTGGGATGGTAATTTTAAGAATTACGGAAATGGGAAGAAGGAAGTGTATTACCTAAATAAGATCCAGACAGCTACGCATACTGCCCTATTTATTAAGGATGTTCGCACTGATGGCAAAGGTTTGGTGGACCATGGTGCGGATGCCTCTTTTCAGCCAATACCGTGTAGTGAATACCCACATTCACTGTTGAAGTTATCTAGAATTATACTTTTGAAAAATGATCAACTCCCGGTTTTAAATTATACAGATAATGATAATCATGGGAAGTTGTCTTGTATGGACAAGCGTGTACATTTTGGACAAAATGTGTTGCTTTCGGAAAATATTTCTACTTCACAACTAAATCGACTGACCAGTTCATCACAAAAGACTATTATAATGAATCAGAGTTACGAGATGATGCCGGGAACGCCTAATAGCTTTACTCTTGCCAATTTATACTCAGATGCACCTTCAACGGTTAGGGATTTGGACAAGGAAGGTAAATTGACCCTTAATAGCATTCAGCAGTTAGGCAATGACGGTAATGTCTATTTACCACCAACTCAGTTTTCATATATAAACCCAAAAACTAGCTATTGTCATAAATGTACCGACTACTGGGGGATGTATAAAAGTGACTATGATGATCGTTTGGAGGATCTTAATATAAAGCGCATGCCGAGCGAAGTATCCAAAACTAAAATGGATACTTGGTCGCTAAATGAAATACGAACACCATTGGGCGGTCGCATTCAGGTCAAACATGAGAGTGATGACTATTCAAACTCGTTTCTAGATGATAATAAGGTAAACTTTGCCATCAAGAGTCTTCGAGTTCCTAATGACGGATCTAACACCTATGTATTAGGCTTTGAACATTTCGATGGATTCAGCAACATGTTTGAGCTTGGCCAAGAAGTCAGCTTTTTCGGGGTAATAAGTAGTGCTCTTAAAGTATTGTTCAATATGGATCGTACATTAGGAGGGTGTCAGGATGTTGAGTATTTCAGACTGAATGATGTTCAAATACATCAACATTTGTGTACAATAGAAAGCATAGGAGACCACTCATTAACATTGCGTTATTCAAGTGGTGAACCGGAGCGGATAGACTATAATGTTCCTTTAACAGCAGATCAATCGAGTCGCACTGGTAATCCAGAAGGTATTGCCCCGCCTCCAAGCGGTTGTGAAAGCTTATTTGGATTAAATGGATGTTCTTATAACGATGAATCAGAGACCACTTATTATCAAGACTTCCTTGGCGGTGAGATTATATTTTCAATTGATGAGCGGAAGATTGGCGGTGGTCTACGAGTGCAGGAATTGAGTGTTAGCGATCCTTTTAGGGATGTGATTTACAAAACTAAATATGATTACGTTGATCCAACTACCGGTTATTCTTCAGGTCACACTACTTATGTACCGTTAGTTACGAATGCCTTAAAAATAGATTATCCAGATAGCTATGGTCAGTGGGCAGTAGGTTATACGAAGGGAGGGAACTGGTGTGAAGAGCGTTCGTTTTTTGGAAGGTTAATTCAGAATCTTACAGCGAATTCTGAAGCTATCCTACTTCCTAAATTAAAGCGATCTCCGAGTGTCAACTTTGATTTTTTAAAAAGATCAATTAATGGAGTAAATGCAGTACTTAAATCACTAGATAAATCCACTATTACACAATTAGCCATTAATCATGGCGATTATGGAATTATTTTTAAGCGCAACCAATTATTTGCTGAGCGTATGGCTAAGGAAAGCATCGTACCAGCACCTGGGATTACTTACAAGTATGTTCGGGTCACTAATGAGATAACCAAGCAGGATGCAACCCCTACAGCGTTGTCAGTAACTCAGCATGAGCATGTTGTATTTGAGAGTAAGTTTTGTTCTACAAAAAGTAGTAAGAATAAAGGGAAGAAATTTTATCCAGATCGCAATCATAAATTTGTTTTGGGAACTCGAACCTATAAAGTTCCTAATCCTAATTATGATTCCCATGATCCTAATTCGGTAAAGTTTTTAAGTATTCCGCAAGAGCTGAAATACAGAGATATCGCCACGCGAGGGGTAGAAATCATGACTCTAGTGGCTCCAGTAGGATCTGAGAAGTCTATGACTGTATTCGATGCTCAAGGTGATGCCCTAATCAAAAACGAGAATATTTATTTATATGATTATTACCCATCTATTGAGGAATACAAAGATGGGTTGTTTGATATGTTTGACACTTTAGGAATCAACAAAGAAGTGTTTGTGAATGCCAGATATATTCCAGTTGAAAGTAAGACACGTGATCAAAGGGTGGACGGTGAAAAAGTAGAAGCTGAATACTTTAAACATAATTTAGTTGGAGTTGAGACGAGTAGGATACAGCTTCCAGCTTTACAAATAGGTCAACGAAGTATTGACTACAGGAAGGGCATACGAAGTGAAAATTATGTTTTAGACTTTAATCCAAAAACGGGAGCATCAAAAGTAAGCTTGTCTATTGATCACTTGGGAAATAAGGTCCTTGCCGAAAGCACTCCTGCACATTT
>CAYMST010000049.1:0-23161 GCA_964393115.1 uncultured Roseivirgaceae bacterium
CCGAATACGAACGTAGCTTTTGATTCTTTAAGTTTTTCTTTGTCTACTTTAGAGAGATCCCAGCCTCCTTTTTCCATAGACTCCATGAACTCATCACCATATTGTACGATGCCTGATTCAATCATCTCTCTAAGAAGATCGTTACCCTCTCTTGTTCTTTCTCCAACACCAGCAAATACAGAAAGTCCAGAATATGCTTTTGCAATGTTGTTAATCAACTCTTGAATAAGTACCGTTTTACCTACACCAGCACCACCGAATAGACCAATTTTACCACCTTTTGCATATGGCTCGATTAAGTCTATCACTTTAATACCAGTAAAAAGAACTTCTGTGGAAGTGGATAGATCTTCAAACTTCGGAGCAGGTCGGTGAATAGGTAGACCTTCACCTGCACTTGGCTGATCGATTCCATCAATAGCGTCTCCAACAACGTTGAAAAGTCGACCTTTTATCTCTTCTGAAGCAGGCATTTTGATCGGTAAACCTGTATCTACTACCTCAGTACCTCGAACCAATCCTTCGGTACTATCCATTGATATAGTTCTTACACGATCTTCCCCTAGGTGTTGCTGAACCTCTAATACAATTTTGGTTCCGTCTCCTTTTGCTACTTCAAGGGCATCAAGAATGTTAGGGAGGTTAGACCCCTCATCCTCAAAGCTTACGTCAACAACTGGACCGATTACCTGGGTGATTTTACCGACATTTGCCATTTCAGAAATTTAATCGAAGATATTATTGTTACTATAAGTCTTTACTTAAGGAGCTCAATCACTCTGCTAAAGAGTGGTTAACTCCGGATTTGGGTGCGAAATTAAGGCAATATATCTGTATTCCAAAAAGTATGTTTTATTCCTTACTTGTGTTTGACGATGGTTCCGTATAAACCAGAAATTGAGGTGGTTATCTATACGTGAAATGAAGCTTGATAAGAAGGGAGTTTCTTTCCAGGTACTTATTGTTTTTGCTCTTGTTTGGCGGAGTTTTCTCCGTTTAAAACTATTCGGAAAGTCGTTCCAACTCCTGTTTTGCTATGTTTTACAAAGATTTTTCCGTGATGGTAGTTTTCAATAATCCTTTTGGATAAAGTAAGTCCTAGGCCCCAACCTCTTTTTTTGGTGGTGTAACCCGGGTAGAAGACTTTTTTGAATTTATTCTTTGGGATTCCTTTTCCAGAGTCTGTTATGTCTATAATTATTTCACCGTTTCCGCTTTCTATTAGGAATACTTGCAACTTACCCTTACCTGACATAGCATCGACTCCGTTTTTAATTAAATTTTCCACTACCCACTCGAATAGCGATTTATTAATTGGACTTATAAGGGCTTCATTAGGGTGATCAAATGTTATCTCAACCCTTCGAGAGATACGCTTACGAATGTATCCTATTGCCTCATCTAAAATGCTTTGAATATTTTCTGTTTCCAGGACAGGTACTGACCCGATATGTGAAAACCTAGAGGTAATGGTTTCTAGACGTTTCACATCTTTTTCCAGCTCCTCCAGACATTCATCATTTTCCAAATGTTCATTTTCTTTTAAGTATTCCAGCCAAGCCATCATGGATGATAAGGGTGTTCCAATCTGATGTGCCGTTTCTTTTGCTAAGCCTGCCCATACATTATTTTGCTCGGTTTGCTTGGATAAGTTGAATATATAATATGCGATCAAACTAATGAGCAGTACGGCGATGATTTGAATAAAAGGGAAATAAGTGAGGTAAATGAGAAGTTTGGAGTTTTTATAATAAACATATCGATATCCGATGACTTCTTCTTCGGGGGTCAGTAAAGTAACCAGTAATGGCTCACGTTCTTGTTCAATACGAATGACTTCTTTGAGCAGTATCCTGTTACGCTCTTCCATGGAAGAAGCTTTTTCTGCCTCTGGAATGTTTTTAAAATCTAAAGGGATGCCAAGCTCATCAGTCAAAATGACTGGTATCGAGGTGTTTTTGATGATTAAGTCGTCAAATAAGAAATTAAGGTCTGGATTATTGCCTTTGTTAGCGAAGTACTCGACAGTTTTGGTGTAAAGTGAAATCTTTTGATGTTCTCGTTCCTTTAATTTCTTAATGACATAAAAGGTAAAGAAAAGTGAAACGGTGACGAATACGGAAGCTAAAAATAGTATAAACCACTTCAACTTGCCGTTGTTCAAGAAGACTCTTTGAGAAGGTAGCATGCGCAATATTAGACGTAAACTATATCTTTTTGAAAATAACGTTACCCATTGCTACATCAATATTAAAAACTTTTAGGTTAATAGCATGGGGGTGATAGAGTGAGTTGATATAAACATCCTCTTCGACCTCTTCGAATTCTTTGGGTAGGCTGATACCACACAAGGGTGAGTGCTTAAGTTTTATCATAGTTGGAGACTCTTGACTTGATAGTAAAACCTCCAGATTTCCAGCATCAATACTAGCGAATATTTCACACCCCAAAGTTTCTTCTTCCCGAAAATCTAACAATGCATTACCAAAACCTACCTTAGCTACGATCTTAGGAGCCTTACTTCTGGAAATGTGGTAAGCTTTTACAGATCCCATGCCAACGTTTACTACAAAGCTATCCATGTAGCAGTAGTTGCCAACGGGGTCAGAAAAATCAATTTCTACGTTAGCACTTCCCGTATTAATATTGAAATTTTTAATAGCGGCATTGGACAGATCAATTTTAGAATTTCCTATGCCATAACTGAGATCCAGTAGGTACTTTTTGGTTTGAGATAATTTGACTTCCCATTTATTCTTGTGGCTATGCAGATCAAACAAGTCTGAAATATGCTGGGATGCTAATTCCTGAAAGGAGAAGGTAATCGTCTTGGTTAGTTCATGTTGCTTTGTTGTAAAAACAGGGGTGAGGTCTTCCAACGTAGCATTTCCAAGAATGGATATCGCATTTTGTTGATTTGGTTGGGCGTGTATTTGCCATTCCCCTTTTGGTGCATCTACTATTAATGCGACTGTTTCGACTGAGCAGTGATCTTCTAAAGTGTAGTATTCCTTAAGTTGCTGGCCTTGGGCCGACAAAATAAGCACACAAAAAAAAATCACCCCGCCAAGCCTAATCATGTTTTGGCTAACGGTTCTGTTTGGAAATTGGTTGCTAAAGTGACGTTAAAAACTGAACGTTGAATCAATTAGCAACCAATTTACTGGTATGGTTCTAAATCATCTTAGAAAAATTCCTTCATCTTTTCAAAGAACCCTTTTTCCGACTTACCAGGATCAGGTTGGAAATTCTTTGAAACGCGAAGCGATTCTAGGATAGTTTTTTCCTCCTTGGTTAGTGTCTGTGGGGTCCAAACATTGACGTGTATGAGTTGGTCTCCATGTCCATATCCATCGAGATCTTTTACTCCTTTTCCTCGAAGACGCAAAATCTTACCAGCTTGCGTACCTGGATCTATTTTTATTTTTACCTTACCGGTAATCGTTGGTACCTCGATTGATGTACCCAAGGTGACGTCGATGAAGCTTAGAAATAAATTATAAATGACGTTATTTCCTTCACGCTTTAGCTCGTCATGTTCTTTTTCCTCAACAAGAATTAACAAGTCTCCTGGAACACCTCCACCTGCAGGCTCGTTACCTTTACCTGACATCGAAAGTTGCATACCTTCAGATACTCCTGCTGGTATTTTTACCGTGATAAGATCTTCTTTCGACTCTAAGCCACTACTGTCCACACCTGGAGGTCGCTGGTCAATGATTTGTCCCGACCCCTGACATGTTGGGCAAGTAGAAGAGGAAACCATCTGTCCAAGCATGGTATTCACTACTTTCTTGATTTGTCCAGATCCTTGGCATGAAGGACAAGTTTTGAATGTCACTCCATCGGCTGCAGTAAGTCGCTTTACTTTTATCTTTTTTTCAACACCGTTAGCGATTTCTTCCAGTGTTAGCTTTAGCTTGATTCTCAGGTTTGTACCTCTCCTAACACGCTGTCGACCACCGCCTCCACCGCCTCCGAAAAAGCTCTCGAATGGATTGCCGCCACCGAAGATATCACCAAATTGAGAGAAGATATCTTCCATATTCATCCCGCCGCCGCTGTAGCCACCGCCACCGCCAAGACCGGCGTGACCGTAGCGGTCATACTTCGCTTTTTTCTCAGCGTTGCTCAATACTTCATATGCTTCAGCTGCTTCTTTGAATTTTTCTTCCGCCTCAGCATTTCCTGGGTTTTTATCCGGGTGATACTTAATCGCTATCTTACGATAAGACTTCTTTATTTCACTCTCAGATGCATCTTTGGAGACACCCAGTACTTCGTAAAAATCTCTTTTTGACATCTTATGATCCCGTTACAACTTTCGCAAACCTGATAACCTTGTCTCCCAATTTGTAACCTTGTTCAACTACGTCGATTATCTTACCTTTTAATGACTCCTCAGGGGCAGGGAACTGAGTGATGGCCTCATGAATCTCATCGTTAAAGTCGTCACCTTTATTGGTTTCAATTTTTTCCAACCCACTTTTGTCCAGGACTTTTTGGAATTTATTATAAATCAATTCTTGTCCTTCCAAAATGCTTTTAACCTCAGATTCCTCATTCACAGAGCTTTGTGCTCTTTCGAAATCATCAACAACTGGAATGAGCTCTTTCATTAACGTCTCAGTCGCTGTTTTGATAAGCTCTAGTTTCTCCTTTGCTGTCCTTCTCCGATAATTATCAAACTCGGAGTAAAGACGGAGATATTTATCTTTTGCCTCTGCTAATTCGGCTTCTACAGTTACGGCCTCTGCGTCAGAAGCTTCTGCTTCAGGATCAGCGTTTTCTTCGTTTTCAGACTCCTCTGTCGTCTCGGTATTCTCTACATCATTTTCCGATGCTTCATTTTCCTCAACACCGTCAACTGTTTTTTCTTCTTTTAGCTCTTGTTCCCTGGCTTCAGTACTCATCTTGATATTTTTACACTAAGATATTTTCTAGGCAAACATTTTGCCATTTCATTATAATCACCTGATTTATGTCACATTGACAGATGTCAAAGTATATTGTCAGGCATTCAATATTTTCCAAAGCTCATCTTTGAGCTCAGTGATTCCGATTTGTGCAACACTTGATATAAAAAGAGTTTTGACTCCTTCAGGAAGTTCTAATGCCATTTCGGCTTGAAGTTCTTCGTCTAACATGTCAGATTTGGAGATCGCCAAAATTCTCTTTTTGTCAAGGAGCTCTGGATTGTACTTCTCGAGTTCTTTGAGGAGAATACCGTATTCTTGCTGGATGTCATTGGCATCAGCGGGGATTAAAAAAAGTAAAATGGAGTTCCGCTCAATATGCCTGAGGAAACGGATTCCAAGTCCTTTGCCTTCGGCGGCTCCTTCGATAATTCCGGGTATATCAGCCATCACGAAGGACTTATGGTCACGATAGGGGATTACGCCAAGGTTTGGAACCAAGGTGGTAAAAGGGTAGTTGGCAATTTCTGGCTTAGCAGCTGATACCACAGAAAGTAAGGTCGATTTCCCTGCATTTGGGAACCCAACAAGTCCTACATCAGCGAGTAGCTTAAGCTCCAATGTAATCCATTCCTCGATTCCCTCGATGCCCGGTTGTGCATATCTCGGAGTCTGATTAGTAGGCGTCTTAAAGTGTGAATTACCCAAGCCACCCATTCCCCCTTCAGTAAGGACTACTTCTTGTCCATCTTCCAGAATTTCGCACCTGGTTTCACCGCTTTCATCATCTTTGGCTACTGTACCTACTGGAACTTCGAGTATTACATCTTTCCCTTGCGCACCACTTCGATGTCCTCCTTCTCCTGGTCTGCCGTCATCGGCTATGACATGCTTACGATACTTTAAGTGCAGGAGCGTCCAAAGCTGTTTGTTGCCGCGCAGTATGATGTGTCCACCACGTCCACCGTCACCTCCGTCGGGTCCTCCTTTTGGTACATGTTTTTCTCTACGGAAGTGAACAGACCCTGTACCCCCCTTCCCGGATCGAGAACAGAATTTTACATGGTCAATAAAGTTGCTTTCTGGCACTAATATTCAGATTTGCTGGTACTTACGATTATTTAGAATACAACCCCTTTTTACTTAACCACAAGATTGCTGTCGATTACATCGCATATTTTGGTAAATATGGTGTCGATGTCGCCAATTCCATCAATCAAACTTAGTTTTCCCTGTGCTTTGTAAAAACCTGCTACTGGAGCTGTTTCGTTGTTGTATACCTGAATACGGTTATTGATTTTATCGTCGTCTTGGTCATCCACTCGACCAGAAGTTTTGGCTCTTTCTTTGATTCGCTTTTTTAATTCTTCTTCGTGTACATCCAAAGCCACCATGCAGGAGATTGGCGTTTGTTTATTTTGTAGTACCACATCGAGTGCTTCGGCTTGCGCTACTGTACGTGGAAATCCATCAAAAATAAATCCCTTGGCATCCGGAACAGCATTGATTTTATCCTCAACCATGCCAATGACTACTTCGTCAGGAACAAGGTTTCCTTCGTCCATATATTTCTGAGCGAGCTTACCTAGTTCGGTACCTTCTCCAAGGTGCTTTCTAAATAAATCACCAGTTGAGATGTGGGTTAGGTCGTATTTAGTGATGATTTTCTCACTTTGTGTGCCTTTGCCAGCACCGGGAGGGCCAAAAAGAACGATGTTTAACATGTGTTGATAATTTGATTCCTTATTTAACAGAACCGCAAATTTAGTTTTTTATCGCTAACTAATAGAGCAGCCTAAGATGATAAAGGTAACTGCGAGGTAGTCTTTGGATTTGAGAATACTGAAGTTGTGTTTAAAATCAACTTAAACCGATCTTGAATATGCTTTATTTAGTGAATATGTGATACCATAAAACTATATAATGACGTAAACTAACACGCCCTTACATAGCCTAAATGGTATGAGCTACAAAGACTGGTGAATTTATCGTTAACGACGGTTTTGGTAGAAGAGTATGGTGTCGAAAATCAGAACGAAATTTTGAATCTCTTCTATGTTTCAATCAACCGTCGAATACCATGTGCCAGTTTAATACCTTGTCCGTAGTCAAAGATTACAGTTTTCCAGATAGGTCTTATATCAACAGTGACTACGCCTTCTTCCAGAAATGCCAATCTAATCCGCGTGAAGCCCAAAAAGGAATATTGCTTGAATACTATTACCTTCTGATCATCATAGAACGCCGGCTCTATTTTTAAGTATTTGGCTACCTTTTGGATAGTGGATATGCTCTCCATACTGGCATCAATACGTATTTCCTGAGAGGAACTCATGGATGCTTTAGTGATTTTCTGAATACCTGTTTTCTTTAACCGGTAGTAATGGATGCTACCAAAAACAATGGTGATGAGACCGGAAGTAATGACTGAGTTCATAATAAACTGCCAAAAACTATCTTCAGGATCAAAGACAAACGGAATTGTAGTTCCTATTAGAAGGACCACGAAAAATAGAAGAAAATGAAATAAGTACTTAAGAATAAAGTGTGACATAGTGTATATTGGTTTTATTGAATTGAAATAGTGCTATTGGTGTTGATTGAGGAATATTCGCGGATGACCTCTTTTACTTGATGCAAATCTTCGGTAATCGTAGTTTCCCAATTCCCGTCATATAGTAACTCTCCTTTTTTATTGAACAAGGCTAATACAGAGAGACCAAATTTCTTTTTCTCAGGGATTA
The DNA here is from genome assembly GCA_964393115.1 of uncultured Roseivirgaceae bacterium. Classification (GTDB taxonomy): domain Bacteria; phylum Bacteroidota; class Bacteroidia; order Cytophagales; family Cyclobacteriaceae; genus CAYMST01. Next base: position 7,661 of record CAYMST010000049.1, read on the forward strand.
GTTCAGACATGAATTTCTGATAACTCTTAAAATACCGCTTGACATAAGTAGCGTCTGACTTGTAGATGCGATCAGTATAACCGTGAGATTGGTACAATGATGTTAGCGTTTTGTTCAAAAAGAAGCTTCCTATATTATCAGGAACAATCATGTATAAGCCTAAATTGTGGGCTTTCTGAAAGGAAATCACCGAATCAACACCCTTCTCACAGCTTTTGCACCATGAAGCGTAGCTGTAGATTAAATTGAAGTCATTTGTTGATTTTCCCATTTTGTCTTTCAATTCATCCACTGAGATCTCAACCACATTTGAAAGCAGAGGACTGGTTTGTCCATAGGAGCTTTGAGTGAATAGCAGCGTAAACAAGAATAGTAGGCACTTCATCCATTGAAGTAGTTAAACGTTTTTGTCAAAGGTAAACAGGGAATAGTCTATGGCCAACTATGAAAATCCTCAGTTGGAAGGTCTCAAAAAAGTCTATAGTTCCTTTAACAATACCTGATATAATTTAATCATAGCCTCGAGATCGCCTTTATGAATGATTTCATCAGGTGAGTGTACGTTATCTTCCGGTGCTCCAATAAAACACCAGTCGATAGGGTAGGGAGACTGTTGGAGCTCTCTACCGTCGCTTGATCCTGAAGACTCTACTTCTAACTGGTAAGCAATGCCTGATTGCTCTGCTATATGGAGTATTTTTTGAAGGTAGGATTTTCTGGGGATATTGTGATCGCGCAGTGAAATAGTCACACCTTCACCGTGTGTAACTCCGCTGGTTACCCAGGTGATATCGGCAATCAAAGCTTGTCTTACCTGAAGGTCTTCATACAGGTATTTGGCAAGATAAGGTACTGAACCACCGCCTATTTCTTCCCAACAGGAAAAAACAAGTACTCCATTTTCAAGCGTTTCAGCAAGCTTGAGTGCGGAAAATATGCCCGCCCGGTTGTCTAAATAGCATGTTTGGATAAAATCGTCGGTCTCCCGAAAGTCACAGGCAAAGACGAGTTCAGTTCCTCTAGCGATCCCTCTTGGGAAATTATGAGTAATCGCGCCTTCGTCGTTTACCTCAAGTTCGCAAGAAATAGTGCCAAAAGCGTCTTTGCCAACCACCCTCGTGCCGCTTTTCACAGCTGGACTTCCAATTCTGACCACTTCATTCTGGTAGGCGGCGGTAAATCCTACTGAATCCATATGAGTGAATACAGCAGTCCTTGGGGTGCCAAACACAAGCATAATGCAATCTTGAAATCCTTCTCCTGACAAGACCTGAGGCCGTACTTTCCATTTACTAGCATTGTTTTCTACAAAATCGAGAATAAAATCTCTAATTCCTTTTTCATTGCCAGAGGTGGCGTTTATTTCGCACAGCTGATGTAATAACGAGAAATCCATTGTGGCGAAGTTCGGAATTATCTAGGCTGAGCTCAAAGATTATACGTAATAAATAATACACGATATAGATATTTGAATGGCACATGGAGTGGTCAGTTTACTTTTTAATTTATTTGTCCAGTACGTTTAAGTTTGTATTCGGACCAACAATGGGAGCGGCCTCTGATGTTCCGGTTTTGATCACCGCGCTTTTGACTTCCCTTGGTATGATGACCAGCGTTGCGGCCTTTACCTATAATGGTGACCGTCTTAGGACTTTGATCATTAAAGTTTTTGGTAAGAAGAAACGAAAACTGTTTACCAAGCGCAATAGACGTTTTGTGGTGGTTTGGAGCAGGTTTGGTGTTCGTGGAGTGGCATTTTTGACGCCCTTATTATTAACTCCAATAGGAGGGGCTATTTTGGTAAACGCATTTGGAGGTAAAAAAAGAGAAATAATGCTGTATATGACTATTAGCGCTGCTTTTTGGTCAATGATTCTTTCCGTTTTTTTCAAATACTTCAAAGATCTTGTTTTTTAGACTCGTTAAACGGTTTCTATTTCCTATTTGCGCCTAGCTTTGCTGCATGGAAATTAAGAATGATCTTATTCTACGGGCAGCAAGGGGAGAGGAGACAGAACGAACACCTGTTTGGTTAATGCGTCAAGCGGGGAGAATACTTCCAGAGTATAGGGCGGTAAGAAAGAAACTAGGTGGCTTCATAGACCTGGTCAAGAATCCAGCCTTATGTGCAGAAGTTACTGTGCAGCCGGTAGATATTCTTGATGTGGATGCAGCGATTATTTTTTCGGATATTCTAGTTATACCAGAAGCCATGGGACTCCCGTATGAGCTAGTTGAAAAGAAAGGTCCACTTTTTCCTAAAACCATTACTAGAGAAGAGGATATTGCTAACTTGATTACTCCAGATCCTGAAGAACACTTAGGGTATGTACTAGAAGCGATAAGGTTGACAAAACGAGAGCTCAATGGTAGAGTACCATTAATTGGGTTTGCGGGAGCGCCGTGGACAATATTTTGCTATATGATTGAAGGGCAGGGGAGCAAGACGTTCTCTAAATCCCGTAAGTTCTTATACCAACACCCTGATTTATCTCATCAGTTACTTCAAAAGATTACGGATAGCACGATTTCCTATTTGAAAGCTCAGATTAAGCAAGGCGCAGACCTAGTGCAAGTTTTTGATTCCTGGGCTGGTATCTTACCCAAATACCAGTTTGAAACTTTTGCACTGCCCTACATATCAAAAATATGTGACGCTATTGATGAAGTTCCAGTAACAGCCTTTGCCAAGGGAGCAAACTTCTCCTTGTCAGAAATGGGGAAATTGGATTGTCAAACGATTGGTCTGGATTGGAATGTTGAGCCGGAGTTTGCCCGTATGCAAGTTGGTGAACGAAAAACGCTTCAGGGAAACTTAGATCCTTGCGTGCTATACGCTGGATATAAGGAAGTAGAATCTGCTACGCGAAAGATGCTTGATAGCTTTGGGCATAACCGTCATATAGCCAACTTGGGACATGGTGTCTATCCAGATATTGAAGCAGATAAAGTGAAATGCTTTATAGAGACCGTGAAGTCTTATAAGGCATAATATAATTACTAAGCTAAATTTAGATGAGTTGCTTCTTACGAAAAGGATATTTCATAGGAACTATTACCTAATAATTCGTGTGCCTTGCAGTGGCTTAGAAACCCCAATAAAGTAGTATATCTTACGAATTAATTTAGTGGGGTTAAATGGCTTAGTAATGCAGTCATTCATTCCTATCCTGTGCGCGCGAGCGACAACGTCTGAGGTTGCATCAGCTGTCAGGGCAATAATAGGAGTTCGAATGCCTTTTTTACGTATGGCACTTGTGGTTTCATAGCCATCCATAACAGGCATCTGAAGGTCCATTAGGATGAGATCGTAGTCGTTGTCTTCTACTTTATTAATGGCATGTACGCCGTTAATAGCCAAATCACCCTCCAGGTTCCATTTGGTGAGGAACTTTTGAAGGATCTTCACATTCAGTTCATTATCCTCTACAATAAGTACCTTCTTACCTACAAGTTTTTCCTTATCAATTTCTTCTTCTACGTTAACGGTTTTCTTGACGTCTTGAAGTTTGAATTTCAATGTAAAATAAAACCTTGACCCTTGATGTTCTTTGCTGTACAGGTATATACGCCCACCTAATAATTCTACGAGTCGTCTTGTAATAGATAGGCCTAATCCAGTACCTCCAAATTTTCTATTGGTTGATGAGCTGGCCTGCGAGAAGCGCTCAAATATTTCCCCTTGTTTATCTTTTGGAATCCCAATTCCTGTATCTACTACCGAAAACTTGATGGAAACAGTAGCGTCATCCAAGTACACCTTTTCCAGGTATAAGGTCACTGATCCTTCATTAGTAAACTTGATAGCATTTCCCAGAAGGTTGATCAGTATTTGGTTAACCTTAATAGGGTCACCAATTAGGGCCTCAGGGATTGACCGGTCGATTTGAAGATCCAGTGCAATATCCTTTTGACGAGCTCTAGGTCTTAACAACTTAAAGCTGTTATCTATTAATTGATATATGTCGAGGTCCCGATTTTCAACTTCCAGTTTTCCAGATTCTATCTTATTGTAATCCAGAATATCATTGATGACTGAGTGCAGGTTTTCTGAACCAATTTTCAAAATGTTCAATGGTTCTATTTGGTCATCTCTAGGGGATTCTTCTTCTAGAAAGTTAGTTGCGTTAATAATGGCATTGAGTGGAGTTCTCATCTCATGTGACATCGTCGACAAGAAGTCAGATTTTGCTCTTGAAGCCAAATCAGCATCATCTTTTGCCTTTTTGTAGTTGAGGGCGAATAGATAAATCAGAATAAATGAATGACAAAGAATGAAGAGCATGAAAGCAAAGTTCTCATAGATACCCATTCTTGGAGTTACTCCGAAGTGAGTCAATATTTTTTGCGCAATAGCTGCCAATATCAGAATCGCACCAGAAAAAGCAATTCTCGAACTAGGGCGACTAAACAGGTAGGCTTTGAAATATACGTATGCCGCAATGAACATATAGCCTGTGAGCAGGAAGATATACATTGACGCCAACCATGTATAAATGGTTGGAGATAATACCAAAGTGGCCAAAGCCAATACACCACTTATGCCATAGAAGGCCCACATAATCACAGGGTTGGGACGTTCTAATGGGTACAACTGTGTAGAGTATAGGGCGAAAAGCGATGCTGCCGCATATATGGCCAGGTATTCTAATCGTGTTGCCCAACCCCAAGATAAGTCTGGAATGAAGTAATAAATCGGGTAATATTCCGTTCCTATTATTCTGTATGCTATGGTAAAGCAAAACAACGCGAAAAACATTAATGAACGCTCCCGTTGATTGACGATATACATAGACAAAAAGAAAAATACGCACATCATAAGAAGACCAAATACAAAATATGAGACGCTTACATCGCGATCATATTGGTACTTCAGTAAATCGTAATTAGCAATAAGAATATGATCTGAAGCCCCTCCTTTATTATGATGAAAATTAGCTACTTGTATAATAATATCTAATGTATCGGAAGAGGTTGGTATTCTGTATACTTCCGGTTTTTTCTGGGGCACAGAGGATACCTTATCTGGCCCGACGATACCTTTACCTCCTATTTCAACGTCATTGATCAAGATCTTATATGAAGTGTAAATGTCATCTACAAATAGCCCTAGATTTTGGTTGTTTCCGTTAAACAAAACCGTCATATGGTATGTAGCAACACCGGTATTACTAATAGGCTTTCGCTTAACAAACGCGTTATTCCAAAGCGTATTAAAGCTGATATAGCTTCTTATACCCTTAATTTTTTTTAATTGATTGCGGTCGAGAAGTTGATTGTGAAAAAATTCCCATTCGCCTTTCAACGGAAGCTTTTTGATTCGGGTATTATCCCAATCTCTGAGAGAGAGTACTCCTTTCTGAGCCGTGTAGAGCCTGCCACTGTTGGAATATCCTACACTTGTCGAAAGAATGGCTAAGCAAAAAAATATCTTTCCTAGGGTTTTGCGCACAAAATTTGTCGTTTCGCTCCAGACAAGTTTAATCTAATTTGAGTTCTATTTACCCCTTATTTAGACCAATTTTTAAGAAATAGCCTACGAGGTGCGCGTAAAAGTAGATAGAAAAAACTAAAAAATTGGACTAATTGGTTAATTCAAGTTGCGTTTTTAAGGATTCTTGAATCAGATCCTCTTTGTTAATCGGGACAACTCCCAAGTGTTCGCAGACAAGCCCCCCTCCCAAGTTGGCCAGTTCAGCAATCGTTTTAAGTGGTAATTTAAGTGCCAAAGCAAGACTTGCAATGCTTATGACTGTATCTCCTGCTCCTGATACATCAGATATGTCTCTGATGTGCGCTGAGATAAAGTGTGTTTCGGAAGATGATTTGACCATTACGCCATTTTCAGAAAGTGTGATCAGGGCATAATCGAAATTCAACTCTTCCTGTAATTGTTGAGTGGCGTAATCCACAGTTTCTTTTTTAAAAGCAGGGACAGGTTGGTTTAATCCTTCAAAGAGCTCCTTTAGGTTGGGTTTAAAAAGGGTACAATGTTTATAATGTGAGAAGTTCTTTTTCTTCGGATCTACTGCAGTTGGTACATCATGTGTTCTGGCCGCCTCTATAAGAGAGGAAATAGAAGCCTCATCCAATAATCCCTTATCGTAATCTTCGAATATGATAAGATCTGCAGAGGGAATTAACGCTGTCACCTGACTTATAAACTGTTCGCGTTCTTGAGCGTTAAGGTCTTCAGTGGTTTCTTCATCTATGCGAAGCATCTGTTGACTACCAGAAATTACGCGAAATTTTACTGTAGTAGGACGATCAGAACTTTGAACTAACCCATCAATGCCGATGTCAGCCTTTTGGCAAAGCTCTTTTAATTTATTGCCGTATTCATCTTGTCCGATAACCGCACAAATAGTGGTTTTTGTACCTAAAGAAATAAGGTTTCTGGCAACATTAGCAGCTCCACCTAGTCGAGATTCCCGCTTTGATACATTGACGACAGGGACAGGAGCCTCAGGAGATATACGATTTACCGTACCATAGACATACGCATCAATCATTACATCACCCACCACTAGAACATGGAGGTTTTTGAAAGCCTCAAAAACCTCCTGAATATTATTGTATGCCATAGATTAGCTAAACTTCGACAAAGTGGTCTTAATGCGACCTATAGCATCTCTTAGCTCCTCTTCAGAAGCTGCATAACTTAGTCTAATACAATTAGGATCACCAAAAGCAGCTCCCGTAACGAGCGATACATGTGCAGTCTCTAAAATATGTAGACACAAATCACTAGCATTGTTTAGCGTTGTGGTTCCGTCCGACTTTCCAAAGTATTCACTAACGTCTGGGAAGAAGTAGAAAGCACCTTGTGGTTGATTAGCTTTGATTCCAGGTATCTCCTGTAGTAGATCGTATACAATCCCTTTCCTTCTAAGATACTCGTTTTTCATCTCGATAGAAGGGCCTAAGTCACTCGTCAGCGCTGTAAGTGCGGCTCTTTGTGCAATAGAACAGTTTGCTGAAGTTAATTGCCCTTGGATCTTTGTGGCGGCCTTAGCAATCCATGCCGGAGCTCCTATATATCCCACTCGCCAACCAGTCATTGCAAAACCTTTGGCGAAACCATTTACGGTTACTGTTTGCTCTCTCATACCGTCTAAGGCGGCAAAACTGGTATGACTGCCCGTGTAGTTAATCAACTCATAGATCTCGTCGGAGATCACCACGATGTCTGGATGATCACGTAAAACAGCGGCGATTGCTTCAAGTTCTTCTTTTGAGAAGACTGAACCTGTTGGATTACATGGTGATGAGAACATCACTGCTTTTGTTTTGCTCGTAATCGCGTCCTTTAGCTGATCGGCGGTTGCTTTAAAATCATTTTCTATCCCACCATTCAAGTACACCGATTTGCCTTCTGCTAATCCTACCAATGCTGAATAAGTTACCCAATATGGGGAGAAAATGATGACTTCGTCACCAGGGTTTACGATAGATAAAATCACGTTTGCAAGTGACTGCTTAGCACCGTTAGAAACAACGATTTCATTTGGTGAATAGTCAATGCCGTTATCATTTTTGAATTTTGTAACAATGGCTTCTCTTAGATCCAAATACCCGTTTGCTGGTGGGTAAGAAAAATACTTGCCCTCATCAATCGCGCTTTTAGCACCTTCACAAATGTGTGAGGGAGTTTTGAAGTCCGGCTCTCCAAGACTAAGGCTGATTACGCTAGCACCTTGTTGCTTAAGCTCTCTAGCCTTAGCAGCCATAGCTAGTGTAGCGGATTCTTCCATGTTTTTGATGCGGTCCGAAAGAAGGGTAGTGGACATGAATATATGATTTAGATTTGACTCAATATAAAATGAGCGCAAATCTAGTGAGCAGTCAATTAGAAATCAACCTATTGATTAACCGATTTAATTGGTATTTTGATACGGTGTTCTAGTAAGGATACTTCTTCCCAAGGTAACTTCATCAGTGTATTCTAATTCACCACCAATGGGTACCCCTCTTGCGATAGACGAAACTTTGAGATTATAGGAGGCTAATTTTTTGCTAATGTAGAAGGCAGTTGTATCACCTTCCATTGTTGGGCTTAGCGCCAAGATTATTTCTGTTATCTCTCCTTCTGAGTTTTTTATTCGTTCTACCAGACTTTGTATGTGCAGATCATCTGGTCCGATTCCTTTGAGCGGAGCAATTATCCCTCCTAGCACGTGAAAGAGCCCATTGTACTGTCCAGTATTACGGATTGCAATGACATCAGGAGTGTCTTCAACAATGCAGATTACGGACTGATCATTGGCAATATGATTGCACGTACAATCTGTGGTGTCCGATAAAATATGACAGGTTTGACAATACTTACTCTCCGTTCGTAGTTTTATAAGTGCTTCAGAAAGATTGGCGGTTTGATTTTTATCTTGCTTTAATAAGTAAAGAGCTAGTCTTAAAGCCGTTTTTTTGCCTATTCCAGGGAGTTTGGATATCTCACCAACGGCTTCTTCAATTAACTTCGAAGGGTATTCCATTTAGTGAATGGCAGCACTAATTCCAGCTTCCAATATAGCACGTTTCATCGGTTGAAGTATATCAAACGCTCCTTTCTTCACAGTACATTTACCCACATGATGTATTAGGTGAGTACATTGTTCGGCTTGTAAAGCGCTATGCTTGCAAACACGCATTAATGTTTCTATGACATGATCGAAAGTATTATAGTCGTCATTAAACACCACAAGGTCATGACTATCAATTAAAACACTACTTTCCTGATCAGCAGTTTGAACTTCTTCAAGTATATCGAGGGCTTTTTGTACTACCGACATTTAGAATTCTGATTTGATATCTTATAAATTTGATATTCCAGATTACAAAAATAGTTCAACATATTTAAATGACTCCCTTAATTTCGATTAGTGTTGTTTTAGTTTATATCGGTCTCTTGGCACTAGTGTCAAAGTTTACGACTAGTAGTGGCTCTAATGAGGAGTTTTTTACTGCGGGAAGGTCCTCTCATTGGGCTTTGGTAGCATTTGGGATGATTGGTGCTTCACTTTCGGGGGTGACATTTGTTTCTGTGCCCGGTGAAGTGAAGAACTCATCCATGCATTACTTTCAAATGGTGCTTGGGTACTTCTTTGGGTACTTAGTCATTTCGAAAGTATTACTCCCAGTTTACTATAAGCAGAAGATAGTCTCTATCTATGAGTATCTAAATGATCGATTCGGTCATAGTTCCTACAGGTCAGGGGCGGTTATTTTTTTGATCAGCAGACTTATCGGTGCCTCTTTTCGGTTGTTTTTAGTGGCCTCGGTCTTGCAGCTAACCATTTTTGATGCATATGGTATTCCTTTTTGGGTTTCAACATTCTTGTCCATAGCTTTTATATGGGTTTACACCAGCAAAGGAGGAATTAAAACCATTGTTTGGACTGATACCTTGCAGACACTATTTATGTTGTTGTCCTTCATTATCACTGCTATTATTCTTATCAGCCAACTGGATGAAATGCATACTAGTACCCCGAGCTTGATTAGTACAAGCAAACTGACAAAAGTATTTGACTTCGAATGGGGTAACCCTAAAAGTTTTTGGACCTATTTTACTTCGGGTATTTTTATCACCATTGTGATGACCGGGCTTGACCAAGATATGATGCAGAAGAATCTTACATGCAGGGATCTTTCTTCAGCACAAAAAAACATGTGGTGGTTCTCTATTGCCTTAGTGTTTGTAAATCTGTTTATTCTATACTTAGGAGTACTACTAAACGAGTATGCTTCCCTCATGAATATTTCTGTGGCTAGAACCGATATGCTCTTTCCTACCATTGCTATTTCAAAGCTTGGTGTATTCGGCGGTATTGTGTTTTTACTGGGGATTACGGCTGCAGCCTATTCTAGTGCCGACTCTGCGTTAACATCCATGACTACTTCTTTTTGTGTAGACTTTCTAGGATTTGATATTGACAACGGAGCTAAGAACCAACGGTATTGGGTACATATTATGTTTTCGATTATGTTGTTTGTTACGATACTGCTATTTAATGTGTTAGCTGATCAAAGTGTTGTAGTAGCATTATTCAAAGCGGCGGGGTATACGTATGGTCCGTTACTAGGTCTTTTTGGCTTTGGAATATTTACGACTTGGCAAGTTCGAGATAGATTAGTGCCCTGGGTATGCGTTTTGTCTCCTCTAATGTCTTATTTGCTAAACCAGTACTCCGAGTTGCTCTTGAATGGCTACCGTTTTGGTTTTGAGATATTAATGGTTAACGGAGTATTTACCTTTATTGGGTTGATGTTGATACGAAGTAAAAAAAGTGGTCCTATTCGTTAAGATATACTCTCATGATAGGAGAGTTGTGACTCTACAAGATATCAGATGGTCCAATACTTGGAGTACCGTTTCAAATCCGATGGTTGCGTAAAGTCATCGGTTTCTTCTAAAGCGTGCAATTAAGGAAAAGTACAACAAAAAAGCCATTCCTACGGTAAGTACCAGTATTTTCCAGTTGGCTTCGCCTTGCTGATAAGTTTTAATGAAATAGTTTGCTCCAAAAAAAGTAACTGCAATCGCGAGAGCAGTAGCTATCCATCTTTTCATACTCGAGTATTAATGCTTTCAAATTTAAGTGTTCTTGTTTTGAGTTTCGTAGAGCTCAATTATTTTATCTTTTTGTGTCAAAATCTCTGTGAGCAGTACTATTACCTCTGATTTTATTTCTGCGATTACTTCCAGAGTGCTTGGTGATTCTTTAGCTAGTGAACGAAGTAGTTCGTTGAGTTTGTTTCCAGGGATAACGTCCGAAGTGCTGAACTGCTGGTCTGGTAAGTCTTTTTTGAACATCTGCCCTTCACCGGTGAAAAACCAGTCAATATTAATTTCTGGAAATATATGGAATAGGGTAAATAACTTGTCAGAGGAGATGTTGCCCGACTTAAGTGATTTGTCTAGATAACCATTTGACCAGCCTAGCTTCTTTTCGAATCCAGAATTGTTAAGACCACTATGTGCAACAATCTTTGCTAGATTCAAGCTAAGTGTTTTTTTATTGTCCATTAACGATCTTGGGTTTAAGCAGGTGGTTTACCAAAAATAAAAAAAGCTCCTGTATCAGGAGCTTTCTATTTCGCAGAGGGTGAGGGATTCGAACCCCCGGAGCCGTGAAGCTCAACGGTTTTCAAGACCGCCACAATCGACCACTCTGTCAACCCTCTAGGTATGGTCTGTATTTTTGGGAAGGCAAAATTAGAAGTATTTTTTTATTTACCAACTCGATTCAATCTTTTTTTATTTTTCTGTTCTCACTTTCGACCGAAATTTCAGCGGAATCAACGAATTAGCCCTGCTGAATAATGTTGTTTTCATTTTTTTAACTACTTTTCTCTCATAAATAAACTTAGTAAACATGTACGACGAAACAATTGAACTGTTGTCGAAGCTTGCGGATACGGAAAATTTCATTGTGCATATAAAAGAATCTGATAAATACGCTGTTGATGTAAATGAGGTAAGGGAGCCCATTGCTCCTGATATATTTGATCACGCATTAGGAAATAAATTGATAAAGAAACTTGCAGACCTAGAAGACGAAGACTTTTATGTTATTTCTGACAGAGGAAAAGAGTACTTAGCTGCTGCTAGGTGAAATATGGGTTTAATAGCTTTTGCATCACCTCTGGCATTCTACAGGGTTTAAGATTGTCCTTCCTCAAAAACACTAACTTCGTCTCCCCAATATGAATGAGCGTTTTCTCCTCATTGAATATCTCATAGAAAAATATGATTTTTAAAGTAGGCATTTCCTTAATGGTTACTTTAATGGTAAGAAGATCATCATATAGTGCAGGATGTAAGAACTTACTGTAATTCTCTAGCACTGGTAGGAGAACACCCATTTCTTCGAGCTTCTTGTAAGAAAATCCAAGGTTGCGGATAGCTTCTACTCTGGCTACCTCAAAATACGTCGCATATTGTCCGTAATACACAAAACCCATTTGATCGGTTTCAGCATAACGTACTCGAATGTTAATATTGGTTTGGTACATAGAACTACCTGTAAAGTTTTGCTTTGTTAAGTGCTCGCTGGTATCGCGAGGCATTTTTGTTATGTTCAACTAATGTTTTTGCGAAATTATGGTACCCCGAAAAATCTTCCTTTGCGCACATATACAGGTATCTGTGTTGCTCGTAATGCAAAACAGCGTCTATAGCATGAATGGATGGAAGGCAAATAGGACCTGGAGGTAAGCCTTCATAGAGGTAGGTGTTATATGGGGATTTTATGGTCTTATGTTTATTCAAAACTCTTCGGATCGAAAAGTCTCCAATAGCGAATACTAAGGTCGGGTCACTATCTAGTTTATATCTTCTTTTTAATCTGTTGATGTATAGCCCTGCAATGGTTTTATGTTCGGCTTTATGTACCATCTGTTCTGCTTGCACAATTGACGCTAGTGTACTTATCTCTTGCAAACTAAGTCCAAGAGCCTGTGCTGACATTACTCGTTCGTCGTTCCAGAATTTCTTGTACTCCTTGCTCATTTTGTAAATGAGCTCTTGAGCAGAGGTGTTCCAATACACTTCATAGGTATTAGGTATGAACATGGAAATTATGGTTTCTCTTGAAAAGCCCAAGGTCATAATAAGACTGTCAGAAAGAGCGGTTAGAAAATCTTCTGGTTTGATTTCAATGTTAGTAGTGATTTTCTTAGCAAGCTGATCTAGTGTGCGAATACTGTTGTATGTAATCTTGACCGGTGTCTGTGCTCCACTTCGCAATAGCCGGATCGCTTCTGGATTGGTCATATCTGGTGTCAAGAGGAATCTTCCCGGTTTAATATTTTGATCATACTTCATTAGTTTGGCCATCATGCCAAAAGAAGGTAAATCATTCACTATCTTTTGATCGCTCATTAGTTTAAGCAGCTGTTTATAAGTGGTTCCTGATGGTATTTGTAGAAATCGCTTTTCTTTGTCGACCAATACATTGGGAGTAGTAATCGTTTGAAAGAAATAAAAGCCCAAGGAACTAAGGATGGTGGTGCTGATGACAATGAGAACAGCAATACGATTCTTTTTTTTCATTTAAACTTGTTTGATCCAAGGCAAAATAATTGAAAAAAAATGTCATGTGTTGAAGTTCAATAAATTATTGACCCTATGAAAACTGACTTGTTAAAGATTTATCCCGAAAACCCGGAGTTTTCGAAAATCCAGCGTGTGGTAAAAAGTTTGAAGAATGGCGGGTTAGTTATTTACCCAACAGACACGGTATATGGTTTGGGATGTGATATTACCAATAATAAGGCTATTGAGAAACTGGCGCGATTGAAAAATATCAAAGGTAAGAAGTATAACCTGTCATTTATTTGTTATGACCTGAGTCATATTTCCTCTTATACTAAGGGATTATCAAATAATATGTTCAAGTTGATGAAAAAGGCATTGCCCGGTCCTTTTACCTTTATTTTGAATGCCAACTCAAGTGTTCCCAAGCTACTAAATACCAGCAAGAAAACTATTGGTATCCGCGTTCCGGATAATGCTATTCCAAGAGAAATCGTCAATGAACTAGGAAATCCTATTATTACCACCTCAATAAAAGACGAAGACGAAGTCTTAGAGTATAGTACAGATCCGGAGTTGATTTTTGAGAAGTTTGCGGGTAAGGTAGATATTGTGATTGATGGTGGGTATGGTGGTGTGGTGGCAAGTACCGTTTTAGACTGTACCGATGACGAAGTAGAGATTATAAGAGAAGGTAAAGGAGATATTAATGAATTTATTTAATACCAGTGGAGAAGAACCGAGAAGAAAATGAAACAAATACATTACTCATAGAGTCCCATTGCTTCCCATGCTTGGAATATTTTACGGTTTTATCACAGCACAAAACTGTAACCATTGAAGCACATGAGCATTATGTGAAACAAACCTACCGAAATAGATATGCGCTCTTGGGAGCAAATCAAACGCAATGGTTGACTATCCCAGTAATTCATTCGGGAGGAAAAATGATCATGAAGGATGTCAGGATCGATTACTCCACAAAGTGGATTCAACAACATCTTCGCACGATACAAACAGCCTATGGTAAATCTCCGTTCTACGAGTTTTATATGGATATTTTTGATGAGATACTAACGAGGAGGGATGATTACCTTTTGGATAAGAACGTTGAGATACTGACAAAATGTCTTGATTTGCTTCAGATTAATGTTCAATTGACATATTCTGAAGGTTACTTAGATGTTGGGGTATGTAAGGAGACGGACTTAAGGAATGAAATAAACCGGAAAAACACCTATGATTCTCGAGGGTTTTTTAGCGGAAGAGCCTATCAGCAGGTGTTTGGCAAAAACTTTGTTCCTAATCTCAGCGTTATTGATGTATTATGTTGTTTAGGTCCTGAAGCTGGAGCTTACATTAGGAAGTCAGTTTTGGCCGTGAACGACAACAAATAATCAATAACAGAAATTTGGGAATTTATGGTAATAAATCGTGGATTCTGTTATTTTTACTGGATTGTGACATTTTGTTTTTATGGAAGCCAAGTTTTCGAATAGAGTCAAGGAAGTGATATCGCTAAGCCGGGAGGAGGCTCTAAGGTTGGGACATGATTACATTGGTACTGAACATTTGCTGCTCGGAATGATCCGCGAAGGAGAAGGAGTAGCGGTGGGTTTGCTGAAGAAATTAGGTCTATCCTTAGATGAATTGCGGTCCGCTGTGGAGCAGGCCACTAAAGGCACTGCGACAAGCAATGTCAAGAATTTGGCTAATATCCCTTTGACCAGACAATCAGAGAAAGTGTTGAAGATCACTTATTTAGAAGCTAAAATCTTCAAGAGTCAGCTCATAGGTACTGAACATTTACTGCTCTCAATACTGAGAGATGAGGATAATATTGCAACCCAAATCTTAGGAAAATTTGATGTGAATTACGAAGTCGTGAAAGAATTATTAGAATACCAAGCTGAGAATCCCATGGCCTCATCTGATACCGACGACGGTGACGATGATGCTGGTTCGAGAATATTCGGAAATCCTTCTGGAAAAGGAGAAGGAAAGGGAGCAGAAAAATCAAAAACACCTGTGTTAGACAATTTCGGAAGAGACTTAACTAAGCTCGCCGAAGATGACAAGTTGGATCCAATTGTAGGTCGGGAAAAAGAAATTGAACGTGTAGCTCAAATTTTGAGTAGACGTAAAAAGAATAACCCGATTTTGATTGGTGAGCCGGGTGTTGGTAAGACCGCCATCGCTGAAGGCCTAGCCTTAAGAATTGTCCAGAAAAAGGTATCAAGAGTGCTCTTTGGAAAAAGAGTGGTGACCCTAGATTTAGCTTCTTTAGTCGCTGGTACGAAGTATCGTGGACAATTTGAGGAAAGAATGAAAGCAGTCATGAACGAGATCGAGAAATCACCAGATGTGATCTTGTTTATAGATGAACTCCACACTATCGTTGGAGCTGGAGGTGCTTCCGGATCTTTGGATGCGTCAAACATGTTCAAACCGGCCCTTGCTAGAGG
>CAYMST010000050.1:0-23045 GCA_964393115.1 uncultured Roseivirgaceae bacterium
CCAGCTGTTTCGGTTCTCAAAACGTTCTTCCCCAAACTTACGGATATAAATCCATTTGACAGGCAACTATTGACCTCAGAAGTGGAGAAATCTCCCTCAGGACCAATGAGTAAAGCATATGATTGATGTGCTTTCACTGCATTACCTAAGAATACGGTATCCTCATTTAGATGTGCGACCATTTTATGTGCTTCTGTTAGTCGGCATATAGTCTCTTCAAGCGGTTGAAGTTCGTTTAATTTAGGTAAGAAGTATTGTTTGGATTGTTTCAGCGCGGAGATGGCCTTTTTTCTAAGCCTGATAAGTTTAAGTTCTTTCCGTTCTGTTCGCTGACTTCGCACAAAGGAGATCTCATTGACTCCTATTTCTACTGCTTTTTCCACCATCCATTCCATTCTGTCAATATTTTTGGTGGGAGAGATAAGTAAGTGAACCCGATATTTTCGAGGTTCATTTTTGATAATATTTATGACTTTGCAAGTACAACTGCGCTTATCGATTTTGGAAATTTCTGTAATGAATAGTTTTCCGTTTCCGTCGATTACATGTACTTCGTCTCCCACCTTTTTTCTGAGCACCCTCGTACAGTGAGAGGCTTCTTCGGCATCCAATATGATATTTGACTCGGTGATCTTTTCAGAATAGAATAAATTCATTAAAACCTATGGTTAAAAACTTAAGCTGGTAATACTATATTTGCGCAAAACTTAATCTGTTTAGCTCACAATTAAACCCGGGAATGGCGTATTTGAGATTCAAGGCGTTAGATCAGTTGTTAAATCGATCAAAAACGAGTGCGCCTGAAAATAATCGAAAAGTTTCAGAGTATTTCGGAGAATTAGCATTTACAAATAAAGAGATGCGTAACACTCTTTCGCAAGATTTATATGATAAAGTAAATCTTGCAATTGTAAAAAGAAATAAAATTGATCCGGAAACGGCGAATGCGTTGGCTGCCGCTATAAAAAACTGGGCTATAGGTAAGGGAGCAACACATTTTACACACTGGTTTCAACCACTAACAGGTAGTACAGCTGAAAAGCATGATACTTTCTATGACTCTATACTAGATATTGAAAACTTGAGTGGTAGTGAGCTGGTACAACAGGAACCTGATGCTTCATCTTTTCCAAGTGGTGGAATACGAACGACATTTGAGGCAAGAGGATATACGGCCTGGGACCCAGGCACACCAATATTTATAATCGATACAACGCTTTGTATACCTACCATATTCGTCTCATACACAGGTGAGGCATTGGACTATAAAGTGCCTTTACTAAAATCTTTGGATGTTTTGGACAGAGCGGCAACGAAAGTCTGCAGAATTTTTGAAAGACAAATCTCTCAAGTCACCGCTACACTTGGTTGGGAACAAGAATATTTTGTGGTAGATGCAGCTCTTTACGCAGCAAGACCCGATTTGGTGATGTCCGGAAGAACAGTTTACGGTCATAATCCTGCTCGAGGACAGCAACTGGATGACCACTATTTCGGTAGTATTCCGAATAGGATATTCGAGTTTATGAAAGAATTCGAATTTGAAGCACATCGATTAGGTATTCCCATACGAACAAGACATAACGAGGTAGCGCCATCGCAGTTCGAAGTGGCTCCGATGTTTGAAAGCGTCAACATTGCGGCTGACCATAATCAGCTCGTGATGGATCTAATGGATAAAATCGCCGAGAAACATAATCTCAAGGTGTTGTTTCACGAAAAGCCATTTCATGAGTTAAACGGAAATGGTAAGCACAATAATTGGTCCCTTCGAACGGACACAGGAGTGAACCTTTTGCAACCAAGTAACAGCGCACGAGAAAATTTGATGTTCCTAACGTTTTTTGTGAATACCATCAAAGCGGTTAATGAACATTCGTCGTTGCTGGCGGCATCTATTGTCTCCGCCGGAAATGAACTTCGCATGGGAACAAACGAGGCTCCTCCGGGAGTTATTTCTGTTTTCGTTGGATCTGAATTATCGGCTGTATTGGATGAAGTAGAGCGTAATGGAAATATCAAAGTAGAAAAGGGAGATAACCTTTATATGAAATTGGGAATTGATTTAATTCCAGAGATTATATTGGATAAAACAGATAGAAACAGGACCTCTCCGTTTGCCTTTACCGGAAATAAGTTTGAGTTTCGTGCAGTAGGCGGAGGAGCGAATATTTGTAATCCAATGACGGTTTTGAATCTGATTGTAGCCGATCAACTTAATCAGTTTTACCGAGAGGTTATTAAACGGTCAGACAAAGGTGAAGACAAGCGACTTGCTATTATTCACGTGCTAAGAGAATATATCAAGTCTTCAAAAAACATTCGTTTTGAAGGTGATGGATATTCAGAAGAGTGGACAAAAGAGGCTAAGAAACGAAAGTTGACCGTAATTAGTAATACGCCAGAAGCGCTAGACCCTTTATTGGATAAGAAAACAAAGGAGTTATTTGAACGGAATAAGGTAATGACCGCAAGGGAGCTCGAGGCGCGATATGAGACGCAGCTTGAGAATTACATTATGAAACTCCAAATTGAGGCACGTGTAATGGGAGATCTTGCCTTAAATCACATAATACCTACGGCTATCAACTTTCAAAATAAGCTCATTGAAAACGCTAAAGGATTAAGCGGTCTTGGTATCTCAAATGATGAAGTCGTGGAAATCATTCAGGAAATATCGGTATACGTGAAAGAGATAAGGACCAATGTTTATGAAATGATTCAGGAGCGTAAACGGGTCAATAAAATCACGGTGACCAGAGAAAAAGCGCAAGAATATTGTGATGCCATTAAGAGTAAGTATTTTGAAAAAATAAGATATGCAGTCGACAAACTCGAGATATTGGTTGACAATGAAGATTGGCCGCTGATGAAGTATCGTGAATTACTTTTTCTAAGGTAAATTCAATAATCACCATACCTTTGCTCGCATCTGGTAAACGTGATATTTGATACAACCGATGAAAAAAGGACTAGTTAGATCAGGCATCGTACTTTTTGTGGTCGTTGCATTATTCGCTTCTACTTCCACTTCATGCCTCACCTTTAAAATGGGTGCGAAGAAAGTAGCGAGAGAATTTCAAGATGTAGGATATGCTCCTGAACTAAAGCAAGAAAGTTTTGACGATCGCACTATTCATTATGCCCATTTAAACAATAATAATGATGTAGTGCTTGTGTTCGTTCATGGAGCCCCAGGGTCTTGGAGTGCTTTTGTTGATTACTTCAAAGTTGACTCTCTTGTTGAAAAGTTTGATATGATCTCCTTTGATCGTCCTGGATATGGTTACTCGGGTTTTGGCATACCTGAGCCTTCTCTTGAAAAGCAGGCATATTACCTTGCGGAAATAGCTGGAAAAGTATACCCCAATAAAAAAAAGATTTGGGTTGGCCATTCTCTTGGTGGACCAGTTGTGGCGAGGGTAGCGATGGATCGCCCTGAGGTCATAGACGCCGCTATTCTGATCGCTCCATCGATCGACCCGGAGCAGGAAAAGAAGTTTTGGTATATGCCCGTATTGAAGACTAGACTCGCAAAAGCGATTGTTCCAAGGACCATTTGGACAGCAAATGAGGAGATCGTGCCTCTAAAGGAAGAATTAGAGGAAATGCTTCCGCTCTGGAAAAGTATCGATATACCAGTGCTGGTCTTACAAGGGACCAAGGATCGATTGGTGCCTAAGGAGAATGCCTTTTTCGCGGAAAAGATGGTAAAGCCTGAAATGCTAACGGTGTGGTTAAGAGAAGGTATGAATCACTTCATCCCGTTTACCAAGCCTGAGTTAGTAATACAGGCGATTATGGAAACCTCATCAAAGATTGCATTGGAATCCATTAAATAATTTTTGGAACTCTTCCACCGGTAAGTGATGCCTAGTTAATTTTTAGCTTTTGTTCGCTTACCCAGAGAGTGACCGAGCCCTACCCAAAGTATGTTGCGATAGGAGTTAGTGCTATCCTTGTAAAAGCTATATTGTCGATGAAGAGAGATGCTATAACTCACATTTGATGAAACAGGTATCTGGAGCCCGCTAATGAGTCTTAATTCGTTTATTGCGCTACTGGATAACTTTGGTATACTCACAAAAGGTTCTACGGCAACAGATGCGTTGATTTCCCTTCTTTTTAGTTTGAAAAGAGGAAGTTTTGATTGAAACCTGTATCGGACTCTAGTCTGATAACTGTTAACATTAGTGTCTATACTTTTTGTGAAGCGTTCCTCGATGCGGACTCTATTTGTTATTGAAAGTTTTCGAGTATTGGATTTGACCATAACCTCTTGGTATGGTCTGAATTCGTTTGACGCTAATTCATCATTTTTGAATTTTTGGGATTTAGCGGCCCCAAATGTAAAGGACAGGTTTTTAGAAATATTCTTTTTTATCCCTGTACGAACGAGAAATTGAGCTTTTTCTTCAAAAAGTGAATTACCTCGAAGGGTTATATCGCTCACAATATTCCAGTCGTTTGTCAAAAAAATTGTGTTGTAGTACTGTAACCAAGTCTGCGCATCCAATTTTCTCAACCTGTCCTGTGCAGAGGAGTAGGAGCATAAGAAAATTAAAAACGCAAAGCATAACGTTCTTAAAATCAAATCACTAAATACAAAGATGGTGTAATCAAATGAAAACGTAGATTTCCTTTTCGCTTGCCATATTTACAGCTCAACTATCTATTATACTTTAGTTAAGGGAGTCATAGTTACTTGAACTTACTCGATAAGCCTTTATGATAAAATAGAAGTCTACCTATTTCGATGACAAAGTTAATGGCAAAGTTTATAAGTTGCCCCACCAGAGGGTAGTTATTAGGATAAAGTTTAACGTATTGAGCTGAATTTCGTATAAGCAGAAAACTCAAGATAAATGCAGACTTTCCGATATTCCGCAATGATATTCGCCGCCATTTTCTACTTTTTTTCTTGCAGTCAAGACGATCAATTATTAGAAATACCACTTTGTGAGGATCGTCCTATTATCATAGACTGTTCTCGTCCAGATGATAGTGAGCTACGGGTTATAAATCAGATATTAGAAGATCACACCACAAATGCCATACATGTATATAATGTTTTTATGGACGGGTGTTTTGAGGATGTGAATAAGGTAAGGTTGGTGAATAGCTATATGACAAAGACTGATGGGAGCACTGATCCTTTAACAATAGTTGATACGCTGTTTAATCTTAATACTCTTGTCCATGAGCTCATTCATGCGCTAAATTCTCGGTTTGCTTCTGAGGAGTCTATGGTTTGCGAACCATGGGAAAATATGCGTATTTGGTTAGATAGCTTGAATGAGATTCAAGTGCCTTTTACTCGGCTTTTCCCTGCTAAGGAGTTTTTTGAGGAGATTCCGGAGCTCATTAAAGACAATTCCATCTATGCCATCCCATATGTACTAGAGGAATTTAGTTTTGCACAAACTGTGGGAGTCTTTGCTTTATTAGATGAGTTTAATGCCTATGGACATGATGCTCAAGTACACCTTGATTTGTTGCCGGCTTATAAAAATGTTTACCAAAAGACTAGTGATATACAAGTAATCAGCAACTACGTGGTTGATTTCGAAAACGCAATTCCATCATACTATCATTTTAAGTACTTTATTCTGAAATACATAGATTTTGCCCGTGAAAACCATTCATTGGATTATCAATATATTCAAAGCAATACCCAATTTTGGGAAGCCTTTAATAGGGTTGATGTTAATTTCTCCAATACACTAGAGCAATACGTAGACTTGATAGAATCAGATACTCTACTTATGAAACACTCATCCTACGATAGCATTTTTGAAGTGTTGTTGAAGCCAACAGAGGAGCTCATCGATCAAATTTCAAAATAGAGAATAATTTCCTTACTTGATCACAAAGTTACCTTTGCCCATTACGTAGTTGTCTGTATAGATGACCACGAGGTGGTTACCTAATGAATAGTCTGTAGGCTTTTTGTATTCGAACAATACTTGTTGTTTTCTCTTATCATATAATATTTCTTGCTTAGCAGTATAAAACTGTTCTCGTCCTTCAAAAATGAAAGTACCAGAACCTCTGGTGACATCGAATATACCGTTTCCATCTGGTCCAATGATGCGCATGAATATATCCTTACCTTCTATGGGAGCAACCTCGTTTTCACTTACATAAAACTCGATACTGAGTTTATCTAAATGACGATTTCTGAACTCTTTTTCACGTTTTTTGCCTTTCTTAGATATAGCGTAGACCTTAAACCCTTCAATGGACAGGCGCGAAGCAATGGCTACTTTTTCGGATAGCTGATCTTTAGATTCCTCAAGGGAGCGAATTGATTTTTTGAGATTGTTTTTTTCTTGCTTTAGCTCGGTGTTCTCTACTTGGAGTTCTTCATTTATCTCCTTCAGACGAACGATCTCCTGATCTTGTGCAAGAAGAAGTTGCTTATAGCCGGATATTCTGTCCTTTAAGTCCCCAATTTCGCTTTTCTGATTTGACAGTTGTTTGCGAAACCATTTTTTGTCTTGTTCAAGTTTATCTTTAATGGCTAGTAGGGTATCTATCTTACCGCCAAGTTGAGAAATAGTAAGGATCTTGTCGCTTAATTGATTACCAATAGAATCAAGTAAATCGTATGACTGCGCAAGTTCTATTTCCTGAGCTTTTTTTTCGGCTTTTAGGTTGTTTTGGTGAACTACCATAAAAGCGATGCCTGCGGTAAGCAGTACAACGATAACTACTAATAAAAGCTTATAATTAATACTTTTTGCTGGTGCTGATTCTTGGTCCAAATTCTCTTCCATTCAACCTCTTGGTAATGTTTAACTCGGACAAAAATAATACACTGCACGTATTTCGCAATTGACTAGATGGTCTCTAAGGCTACTTTCAATTCATCATAAGCCAAATTACATGTGTTTTCCAGTTTTTGGACAAGAGATGGGATAGAATCAATATCTTCAGAATTTTTTCCTTTATGTTCTATTTCGCGAATCAATTCCTCTAATGAACTTATGCCCATGAACGTTATTGTTGGCTTAATTTTGTGCGCTGTTTGACCTACCGCTAGATACTCTGAATTTGAAAGTTCTGATTTCATCTGATCTATTAATTCGGGCGTATTTTCAATAAACGTTTCGATCATGTCTTTTACAAAATCTGTATCGCCTTCCGCCAACTCATTGAGATAATTCAAATTTGTGAGTTTATCGCTCATCGTGAAGTTATTAAGTGCCTTTAAATGCAATGGTAATTGATAGGAAATAAACTTTACGTTTATTCGACGTTTTTTTGCTAATAACACATTGAATTAATGATTTGTTTGATTTATTCTGGCAAGATCATCAGACAAAACAATTATTTACTTATTTTCGGGTTTCAAAATATTGGTAATTAATAGACTATGATACCGGAGTTCGAAAATCTCTCTGACAAAGAAAAAGACCTAATGTTTAAGGCACCAATTTTAGTATCCATACTTATTGCTGGGGCAGACGGTAACATCGATAATACGGAGAGGAAAGAAGCTATTAGAGTGGCTGAGTCCAAACAAAGCAGGGCAAGAGAGGCTCTGATTGACTACTATAAAATCGTAGGTATGGACTTCGAGGCTAAATTTAATCATACAGTTGGACAGCTTCCTTCAGAAACAGAACAGCGAAATGCGAAAATTGAGGAAGAATTGACTAAGGTCAATGATATTCTACCAAAGTTGGATAAGATATGGGCATCTAAATTTTATGCTAGTCTTAAGGAGCTAGGTAAGAAAATAGCAGAATCTTCAGGAGGTATTCTTGGTTACCTATCCGTTAGCTACGAAGAATCAAAGTTTTTGGAACTTAGAATGCTGAACGATCCAACGAAATAGATCAAGGAAATTAAGCATATAGACCCGTTTGCATTGCAAACGGGTTTTTTTATGTCTTGAATTTACTAGATTTGATAGAATGACTATTGGTAGAGCGGTATCTCATTATCTTCCGATCATCAGAATAATTGTCTTGATGTGGTTAATTTGGGCATTCGAATATGCTACAAGTATTGATTTAAGCTATCTTGGTATCTATCCTGGTGAGGTGACCAATCTAGTAGGTATACTTTTTGCTCCTCTTTTACATGGCGACCTTGGACACATTATATCCAATACGATTCCTTTATTCGTCCTAGGGCTAGTTCTTTACACTTTTTATCCAAATATCGCCAACTGGGTTCTGGTGAGTTGCTATTTTTTTACAGGACTATTGGTTTGGCTTTTTGCGAGGGAATCGCTTCATATTGGCGCTAGTGGTTTGGTGTATTCTTTAGCGGGCTTTCTGATTTCATACGGGTTATTTAAAAAGGACTTTAAGTCTTTGCTGATTTCCATAATCATCGTCACGATGTATGGTGGAATGATATATGGTATTTTCCCAACTAATGAGAGGGTTTCCTGGGAATCACACTTATTTGGAGTGTTAACAGGCATAGGAACTGCGTTATCTTTTTCGCGTTCTAAAGCCGCTTAGTATGCGGACGTCTTCATTCTTTTTTTGTTTTTAACAAAAATCCGTCTCAAGCTATTTCCGGTTAAAGCCCCAACTCCAGTGGTAATACCGGCGATAAGGCCTGTAAGGACAATGAGTAAATTAGGGTCTCCACTTAGTGAAATTGTTTCCATCATCTTTGAGGCAAGGTCTTTATGTGAACTTGAGTTCTGAATCCAAGCAATGATCATCCAAGGAAGACCAGCACCCAAAAATCCACTAATGAATACGTTAAATGGGTTGCCGTAGATAACAAAGCTAATGACGGAGGCAATCAAAAGATTACTATACCATGGCAAGTGAAATAGGTAACCTCCAGCCAATGCAAATCCAACCATTAGCACGAGTCTTAGGATAAATTTCATTAACGCTCTTTTTTTAGGGTTATCGTCTTTTTATTGCCGGGTAATGAGCTAATAGCTTCATAATCATCATAGTGCATTGGGTAATACTGACCTTTTGCCCAATGTTCGACCATATTGCCATAGTTCACGTTAAAAGGGTTACCTGTCTGGCTCCCGGGATATATAGCCCATGCTTTTACTTTGTCCTTGGACAATTCAACTATAAGTCTCAAACTTGGTCCATGATCTTTCTTTACTGCATTAACAATGTTTTTACCACCGCCAACCACGGCTTTAACGTTAAATGCTTTTAGTTTAGAACCTAGATAGTGCTTGATGGTAGTGTTCTTGTAAGTCCCCCAAGTGATGTCATTTTCCAATGAATCTAACATTTCAACGGTGTTTTTAAAGGTCATTAGGGCATGATCGCTGAAAGATTCGATAATAATGGTAGAATCGACATCATAGATATGAGAGGTGTCGCTCAGACTCTGAAATGCCCTAGCCGATGCTAACTTCGTTGGTCTCGCAAAGCGAATGGAATCGTTATATAGGCGGTGCCAAGCACTTTTGGAAAGTTCCTCCCACCATAAAGAGAATACAATAGGCGCCTTTCTGCTCGAACCATTGAAGAAATCCCAGCTTTTTAGCTCATCTAGGTACTTCAGCTGCTTGGAATCAGAAACTCGATTAGCAATGGACTCTACAAGGAAATCAAGATTTTCAAAAGCATGGTAGTTGAAGTTATCATTTTGGATCTGCATAATGTTTTCGACGCGCATATTAGGAAGTACTTTGAGCCGATCTTTGATGCGTCTATGGCGGTAATCTTCAAATTTACCTCCTGATAAGTAGTATGGGAACCGATCTTGATTAACTAGATGTTGATTTGCTGCATATACAAATCCCTGTTTTGGATTGATCATGTAAGGTAGCTCACTCGGACTAAGGTATTCTCCCCATTCGTAAGATCTATTAGCCCCATCCATTATGAAACGTCCTTGAAGGTTCCATTTCTTGGGAATCTTTCCAAGTAGAAACATACCAATGCTGTCGTTTGCTGTGGCTAAAATGTAGTTTTGAGCCGGTGAAACAAATGATTCGAATGCATCTCTAAATTGAGTAATATTTTGAGCTTTGTTAACCTCAAAAATAGTCTTCAGTTCCATTGAAGGCTCATGACCAACCCATTTCATGGCGAAATTGGAAGCTACTTTGCCTTTGAAGTTTTTATCATAGACCACGGGTCCGAAGTGTGTATAAAGGACGGTATCAACAAAAGAGTCGGAGTCTTTAACCTCTATTTTTTCATGGATTTTCTGTGTCTTAAGTCGTTTGCTGTCGTATATATATTCTTCTCTGGTTTGGTCGGTGAAGTTTATCCTATACCAATCAAGAACATCCGCCTCAGAATTGGTATTCCCCCAGGCGATGGACTCGTTAAATCCGATGATTATTCCCGGAATACCGGCTATTGAAGCTCCAAATACATTTACTTCTGGAGCATTTAAATGTACTAAATACCAAAAGCCAGGTAAATAAAAAGGTAAGTCGGGTTGACTAGCGAGTATCGTTTTTTCGTTCATTGTATTCGAACCTGAGACAGCAAAAGCCGTACTGCCATTATCTTCAAATTCGCTATTCACATGATCCACTATGTCATTAAAAAATGACGTATCAATATCCATTCGGGTAAGTTGATTTTCAATACTTTTTCGCGGTCGGTAGAGACGGTTATACGCGGGTTCTACAGATTCGTGATAATCCGGAAATAGGATATCAAATGTGTCTTTCCCGAGTGTTGCCAGTGATTGAGAAAGTTCGAAGTCTTGACTGTAACCTGAAAGATTAAAAGACAATTGTTTTAAAGACAAAACCGTTTTTAAGTTGGTCCATTTTTCCGGAGAGGCTCCAATTAATTTATACTCTATTGGGTACTTACGATAAGAGAGTTCTTCAATGTATTGATTGACTCCTAGTGTAAAGGCATTCAGTCGACTTACACAGCTTCCGTCTCTTTGCAGCTTGACAAGTGATTTTTCCGCCGCTCTGGCGATTCCTTGGCGTCGTTGTTTGCGGTCGAAGTTTAAAAGTGCTTTTCCAAAAAATTCTGAGAGCCTTCCTTCAGCGACATGGGCTAAAAAGTCCATCTGGAAAAGTCTATGATAGGCCGTTATGTATCCCTGAGCAAAATACAGGTCTTCCTCGTTTGATGCATAAATGTGGGGAATGTCATATTCATCAATAATGATAGAAACTTGATCACTGACACCTGTGAGCTCAATTTCATCATCAAGATCAATATTGTCCAACTGGTAATTCGTCCAGAAACCATTAAATGGACTAATCAATTCACCTATTGGAGGAATACCATTGTGGCTCGTTTCAAGGTAAAAAACGCTGTAACCACTTATGATAAGAAGGAGCAAAAACCTTAATATCTTCATTTAACTTAGCAATATAGAATGCTGATACAACCAGAATCGAAATTACAGAAATTTAATTGAATAATAGAAGCTTTCATTTCACTGTGAGTAGAGTTACCCTTAAATATATTTTAGAATACCTATTTTCTATTGGGTTGTTAGTTTTTTTGCTCCTACCGGCGTTAGTCGTGATTACCCTTTTAGCGTTAGATGGCCATGGAATCTTCTTTCTCCAAAAACGTTCGGGGTTGCATGAAAAAAACTTTTGGTTGATTAAGTTCAAAACAATGAAGAATGCAGAGGGCTCAGATATCATGAGAATAACTAGTTTTGGGAGCATTTTAAGAAAGTACTCTATTGATGAGTGGCCTCAATTATTAAACATATTGATGGGAAATATGACATTGATAGGACCTCGTCCTTTGCTACCAGAGTATAAAGGTCACTACTCTCAATGGCAACGAAATAGGTTTAACATCTTGCCAGGAATAACGGGTTGGGCACAGGTAAATGGTAGAAATTCAATATCCTGGGAACAAAGACTGGCCTTGGATGTCCAGTATGTTAATAATTGGACATTTTTGATGAATGCAGAAATATTATGGCTTACAATAAAGAGGGTGTTAAAGCCAATTCATGTAAACTCTGACGAATCAACAACAATGCCAAGATTCGATAAGGAAGTAAAGTAGGCAAATGAATAGGATATATTTATCACCGCCAGAAGTTGAAGGGGACGAGATTGGTTTACTTACCGACGTTTTCAATAGCAATTGGATAAGTACTGTGGGTCCTCAGATTGATGAATTTGAGAAATGTCTAGAAGTTTTTTTTCCGGGCAAAAGGGTGTTGGCCCTGTCATCTGGCACTGCTGCGATACAGCTTGCTCTCAGAATGGGCGGAATACCGAAAGGTGATTCCATTGGATGTGATACGTTTTCATTCTGTGCGCTTCCTAATGCGATTCTGAACGAAGGTTTTAACCCAGTATTTCTTGATTGCGGAAAAGATTGGAATCTAGATCAGCGCGTACTGCAGGACACTTCGTCAGATCAATTAAAAGCAGTTTTATCAGCACATTGCTATGGATCCATTTCTAATGACATTCAAGGTATGAAGAGATATTGTAAAGAAAAGGGTATACTCTTTATAGAAGATGCAGCTGAAGCTTTCGGAGCTAAAAATGAAAATAGCTATGCCGGTGGGTTAGGGGACTACGGCGTTTTATCCTTTAATGGGAACAAGATTTTTACTACTGGGGGTGGAGGTGCATTAGTGCTTTCTTCGACTGATGAATATGATTTTGGATTACACCTCGCCACTCAAGCGAAGACTTCCATAGATAAGGGTAATGAACTGACTGTTGGGTCAAATTTTAGAATGAGTAATCTGCTTGCCGCTATTGGTATAGCGCAGATTCGAGGTTTGAATCGACGCTTGGCTCGAAAGAGAGAAATACATGAGGCTTATGTTGATGCTTTAGGGGCTTATCCTGTAAGTTTCCAACCTTCTGGCGTCGATGGTTCTTCAAACCACTGGTTGACAACAGTCATGTTTACTGAGAACGTAAACATCAACCAACTAATAAGCATGTTTGAGGAGAAAAATATAGAGGTAAGACGCGTTTGGGAACCATTGCATACACAATTTAAGTTTAAGGGTTTTAAATACTACGGAGACCAAAGAAGAGCAGAAACTCTCTTTGCCAGTGGAATCTGTCTGCCTTCGGGTACATCTCTGACCAAAGAAGATCAGTTAAGGGTTATAGACGTACTAAAGCGATTTATGGGTTAGTAAGCGGAAGGCTTTCCAATTATTTTTTCCTTTTTACGGTTGCCAATTGGCTTTTTCAATATATCTCCCGGTAAGTATATGCTTATTCCCACATTGACGAATAAATAGCTGTCCAGTGATTTTCGGGAACCTCTGGATGATCCTGGTGGGAATGGGTTTTGATCTTCCGGTGTCTCAATCATAAGTGGTAGCTCCCAGGACCGGTCTGCAATTCTACTTTCTAACCGATCAGACTTGAATACATAGTTTCTTGAAACATCATCCAAGTAGTCTGTAAGCGTATAGCGATAGCCAGCTTCTAGGACCAAATCAATATTTTGATTGAGCCTAGCTTTAACCCCTATTCCCATTGGAAAAGCCATGGTTACACTTCCGTATTTTACACCTTCCGTCTGTAGATCCCGCAACTCGATTTCTTGATCTTGAAAATCTGTTTTCGGATTATAAGTAGTAGCTCCAATGCCAAGAAAAACGTATGGTTCATATTTCCTTCGAGAATAATATTTTCCCTTATAGGGGAGTAAGTAATACTGTCCAATTAAAGAGAATTCCATGTTCTTCGAACGAAAAGAGAGGTTTCGCTGTCTCTCACGAGTCGAATCCTTAGCTGTCTGGTCACCACCGTGTATAGAGTAACGTGTAATAGATGCTCTAGCAGACCATTTTGAAAACAGCCGCGCCTCTACATTAACGGATAGATTATTCAAGCCATCTTCAAATGAATTATTATGATTTAGCTCACCGAAGTATGCTGTCCATCCTGTATGAAGTCCAAGCGAGAAATAGCGGTCATTATATTGCCAGTTTAAAAATGATTGTGAGAGTGCTTGCTCCTGAGAAAAGATCAATATCAAGGTCAATATTGATAATTTTTTATACAGCTTAGAATTTTCAGAAATGCTTTTTACCATTAACAAAAGAATCAACAACTTAACAGTCAACCACTAACTTAGAACAAATTAATGCAGATTTAATTGTATTGTTGATTCTTTCGTTTAAAAATAACCAGATTACTCACATATACCTAGTTTCTAGATATTACTCTAAACCTGTCCATAATTCTGTGTGTGGCACTTTGCAAGATCCGATGATTACTTGGTCCAGCTGAAGCGAACAGCCCAGAAGCGTAGCCTTGCCAAACTGTAATGTTGCGCTTGCGATCAAAGAAGCAAACTAATAGGGTGCCTTCGCGCATATTATAGCGCACCTTATTGTATTCTTCATCCTCATTTTTTTCTTGCTCTTCTGGTGTTTCTTCTTCATAACTGGCATTGACCACTTCCACTCTTTGTGAGTTAACAAGCCATTCGTCAAAGTTTGGTTGGTTATAACCCCTAAATTTGAACTCGTCAAAAAATATTTTATAACCGATTAGCAGATCTGAATCATCTGCATATTGAAAGCCTTGCGATTTTAAGCGGTTATTGATTACTCGGTCTACCCCAGGGTTGAAATTAGAAGAATCTTTGTCATTAACGACAAAGAAGCTGAAGGTTTTGTACTTCTTGAATTTAGCTCGATAGCTATAATCGAAGTCAGTGTGGAACTCTCTCGTTGCTAAGCATGAACTCAGCATCACCATAATTGTCCAATTAAGTATTATGTGTTTCATGCGGTAAATAATTATAAATGAAATCAGAAAAAGAGGGTGTTGTTTAATGAATCATAATTTTCAATACGTTTCGTTGCATAACATTGTTTATGGATTATATAATTTTACGGTAAATACGCAATATTAAATGTCAAACGTACTAATAATCGGGGCGGGTGGAGTTGGAAGAGTCGTCGCCTTCAAATGTGGACAGGTAGCGTCTGAGCAAAAAGGAGTATTTGGACGCATCATGTTGGCAAGCAGGACTTTAAGTAAGTGTCAAGTTATTGCTACTGACGTGAAAGCTAAATACGGAGTGGAAATAGAGACTGGAGCTGTTGATGCCGACAACGTACCAGAATTAGTAAATTTGATAAAAGTATTCAAGCCGACAGTAGTTATAAATGTTGCTTTACCATATCAAGACTTGACAATCATGGATGCCTGTTTAGAAACACGGGTGCACTATCTCGACACCGCCAATTACGAACCTATCGATGAGGCGAAGTTTGAATATAGTTGGCAATGGGCTTATCAAGAGAAATTTAAGTCGGCAGGAATTACTGCGGTACTAGGATGTGGTTTTGACCCTGGAGTAACTGGTGTATTTACTGCAAGAGCCAATAAGCATCATTTTGATGAAATTCATTATCTAGACATTGTAGACTGCAATGCCGGTGATCATGGAAAGGCTTTTGCCACTAATTTTAATCCCGAAATTAATATTAGGGAGATTACACAAAAAGGCAAATACTATAATAATGGACAATGGGTAGAGACAGAACCTCATGAAATTATGAAAAGTCTCCATTATCCTAATATTGGAGCTAGAGATTCTTACCTTATTTATCATGAAGAACTAGAATCTCTTGTGAAAAATATCCCGACTATTAAGCGAGCAAGGTTTTGGATGACCTTCGGACAGGAGTACCTAACCCACTTACGCGTTATTCAGAATATTGGAATGGCTTCAATTGAACCTATTAATTATGAGGGTAAAGAGATTGTCCCATTACAATTTTTAAAAGCTGTTTTGCCAAATCCTGGAGATTTGGGTGAAAACTACGAAGGTGAAACCTCCATTGGCTGTAGGATCAAAGGGATAAAAGATGGCAAAGTAAAAACGTACTATATCTATAATAACTGTCATCATAAAGAGGCCTTTGGGGATACTGGAGCACAGGGTGTTTCTTACACCACAGGGGTTCCAGCGATGTTAGGAGCACTGATGTTAGTGACAGGACAATGGTCAGGCCCTGGTGTGTATAACGTAGAGGAATTCAATCCTGATCCATTTTTGGATAAGTTAGGATACTACGGTCTTCCTTGGCATGAAGAGGAGGATATCGATTTGGAGATGGAATACTAAGTTCAGCGTATAGTTACGATAATGGAAAATTATGCATTGTTTCCTTCGCCTTGCTATGTCATTGAAGAAACTAAACTAGAGAGAAATCTCAAGTTACTCAGTTATGTCAATCAAGCAGCAGGTGTTGAGATCATACTCGCCCTCAAAGGGTTCGCCAACTGGAATACATTTCCCTTGGTCATGAAGTATCTATCCGGGGCCACAGCAAGCTCTTTAGCCGAAGCAAGACTCTGCCATGATGAAATGGGTGTGAAGGCTCATACATATGCCGTGGGTTATAAAAAAGACGAGATGAGTGAGTACCTCGCATTGAGCAGTCATTTGACTTTTAACTCATTATCCCAATATGAAAGTATAAATTCTAAATCTAAGGAAAACGCTGATGTTTCATTTGGTATAAGAATTAATCCGAGATTTTCGGACGTGGCCACGGATTTATATAACCCTTCTGCGCCAGCATCAAGACTCGGTGTTCAGGCAGAAGAGCTAAAGGATGGTTTACCAGAGGGGATCGATGGGCTGCATTTTCATGTACTTTGTGAGTCTAACTCCTATACGCTGGAAAAGACACTTGAGATCGTTGAGCGTGATTTTCCAAAGGCGCTCGAGCAAGCCAAATGGTTGAACATGGGTGGTGGACATTTGATTACTGGAGATAATTATGATGTGGATCATTTGGTAAGCCTGCTTAAAGCATTCCAGCTAAAACACAATCTAGAGCTTATTTTAGAACCCGGAAGTGCGGTTGCTTGGCAAACGGGTGTTTTGGTCTCTGAGGTGATTGATATAGTAGAAAACGGAGGTGTGAAAACCGCTATACTTGATGTTTCATTTACGTGTCATATGCCAGATTGCCTGGAAATGCCTTATCGACCCGAAATCTTTGGAGCTGAAAAAGAAAAGCCTAACGGTGCGACGCATGCCTATCGACTGGGTGGGTTGAGTTGTTTAGCAGGTGACTATCTAGAGGAGTATTTCTTTGAACATGAACTAAATGTGGGGGATAGAGTGATCTTTGATGACATGATTCATTACACAACAGTAAAAACAAATATGTTTAACGGAATAGCGCATCCAAGTATAGGGAAGTTGACCAAAGATGGTAGGGCCGAAGTCATCCGAGAGTTTAATTATAACGACTACAAGAACAGGCTTTCATAAGGTGCTGAGTGTACGATGGAGTATCGTATATGTTGTGGTGCTAGTTATTATGAAATGAACATAATTATGGTTTTAAACATGCTAACATAAGATTAATTTGTTCCATTTGTCGTATTGAAATAAGCCAATATATCTGAAAGTTACAGCCTTAATCGAGGACGATTTAATTCAAGCCGTAAAGGAAAAATCTGGCGCAAAGAATATAACTGAGAGTATTACAATTGCTTTGAAAGCCTACCTTAATATCCTCGGCATAAGAGAACTTATGGACTAAGTCGAAACACAACTTACTCTTATGGAGGAGCAACCGGTTTATAGCATACGAAACATAAATCGTAACTGATGATCTCATACCATTTGTACACCACAAATGGTATAAAATGCCAAGTCAATGAGTTGGGTTAATTGATTGTTACCTTATGGCTGCGGCAGAGAAGTATCAACTAGGATTATGGACACTTGATAAAAAGTTGATTAAAGGTATAGACATTGTAAACAATTGACGACCTAAGCGGTCTATGGCACTAGTCAGTTTTGTTATTTAAAGTTTTGATTTCTTCAATTTTTCTTTTACCCAATCGGTAAAATACCGTAATCGAAAACCTGTTGTTCGTGTTAATATTTGTCGTTAGCAGTTTGGTGTTTTCTGCTTTAAAGTTTTGACGAATGGGAGATTGAAGATTAATTGAGAAAGTAAATCTACCTACATATCCTTGTCCGCCGATGTTCAAAAAAGTCGCATTTCCGCCAGAATTACCTACGATATATCCACTTTCCAAATGCTGCTTGGATGCTTCATGATATACACCAATAATCGGCGAAAGGGAGTAGTTAAAGAAGTTGATCATTCGAAACACATTAGCATTTAAGTTCGTTTGATCACCATATAGAAAATCATCAGGATTGGTTGTGTTCTTCTTAAAAGATCCAGATAGGTTCAATCCTGTCTTTCGATACCTGAAAACATAATTAAGTGTTGAGATAAAGTCTACGCTTCCCGTACCAATTTGAAAATTACGATTGATCACTTCACTGTCATATTCTTTATCATATTGACCTATAGGGAGCTTTATACCAAAACCCACAGTTAATTGATGTTGTATCTTTCGGGCTTCCTTAATGATATTAGTAACCTGATAATTGGCTAAGACTATAGGGTCGCCCAGTCCGCTGCTTAGATGATCTTCAATATTGCCATCCATTACGTTTCTGACGAGTGGAATAATCCAATTAAGCCTAAAACGGTCGTTGATTCTTGTTTGGCCAATGACTTCTATTCTTTCAAATTTATCATCCGAGGTTTCGTTAAGCGTTCCTGATTCAGATCTTATTTGAGCATCAAATGTAGCCAAACCATACTTTAAACCTATGAAGTTAGCGTTGTATCCCGGTAATATATCAAACGAAAAAGCCCCTAATTTGCAGCCACAGGCATCACAGCTCCAGGCTGAAAAGGGAACAGTTAAGGTGAGCGATAGTATGATCAAACGAAATATATTCATCATTAATTTAAATTCTTAAACTTAGGGTCTTGAATAAAATCGAAGTCAGTTAGTGTTTCCAAAAATGCGATAATTTTATCTTTTTCGTCTTCACTAATTTCAATGCCTAGTCTCTTATTAGACCGAAGTTCATTGGCCAGCGAAGCATTATCAATCACTCCTTCGTCATAGTGATCAAGAACAGCCCGTAGCGTTTCAAACCGAGCGTTGTGCATGTATGGTGCCGTTCGAGCGATATTCCTCAAGGACGGAGTACGGAACTTAGCACTGTCAGTGTTGTCTTGAGAAATTATTGCTCTTCCGAGATCAGCGTTATTTCCTGGAAGGCCATTATTTCGAAATTCAAAATCGGAAAAAAGTTCTCCAGAGTGACACCCACTACATTTACTGCGAAATATATTCAAACCTTCCATTTCTATCTCCGTCAACGTTTCTCCTTCATTTCTAATGAATTTATCATATTTTGAATTCGAAGAAACCATCATGACCATAAACTGTGATAGTGCCTGTTGCAGATAGGCTCCCGTCGCAACCTCTGTGTTAAAGGTGCGCTGAAACCTTTTCCGGTAATCAGGAATTTGGTTGATTTTTCGGACCACATTTTCCATGGTTTCGCCCATTTCAAATTCTGCTGTGATGGCGTTAACAGCTACGAAATCTAGATGTCTGATTCCACCATCCCACAAGAACTCATCCATAAAAGCCAAGTTCATCAGTGGAGGAGCATTTCTGGTGCCTAACTGGTCATTGATGCCTACGCTCAGTGGATGGATTGGAGAATCCGCAAAAGCAACCGATTGATGATGACAGCTGGAACACGAAATACTGTTGTCTCCGGATAAAACGGGGTCAAAAAACAATTTTTTACCTAGTTCAAAACCTTCTTTTGAGACAGGGTTGTTCTCAAAAGTATAGTTAGCCTCAGGGAAATTAGTCGGTTGAATAAACTTAAAGTCATCTATTGGACCAGGAGCTTCTATTTCAGATTGCCTACACGAGTACAACAGCGATGATCCGAGAATCATCGCTGTTATAACATAATATTTTGATTGAAATGAGGACAACTTAAGGGTGCACATGATCTAGTTCAAAGGCACTTTGAAGTTGATTGGCAAAAGGCATTCCTGCTTTAGGGTTGTGAACAGAGAATGTGTTCGAGAAGTCTACTGAAGTGTTTCCGCCAATCTCTACATCGTCTAGAACCTCAAGAATGTCAAAATTTATATGTGCCGAAGGCTTGCGCACCGGATTAGCCGTGAAGTTCTCAAAAAGATCTAGCTCTACGGTTTTAATGTTATTCACGAAGTTGCTCTCCTCGATATTCTTCCATCCTCCAATGTGAAATGCGAATGCATTATTTGGCAAAAAATCATTGGCTACAAAAGGGGAGCTTTCCGCAGTTCCTTCGATCATCCAAGAGATATAGCCCGCGTTCCACGTCCAAAACCATGCTCCGTTGGCCAGGTCTAAAACGCCACCTTGCGCACCTTCAGTGACACCACCTTCTGGTATCCCAACCGTAAACCTTAGTTTGTTGTATTCTCCCTCAGGAACCTCAAGTGTGATTTTTTTAGAATCTTCATCACCTTCTACAATATGGTAATATCCAGAGACCTCATTTGCATTGGCACTGGCGTTCATGGAGTCTACAAACGTGAATCCATTTGGTCCTTCTAAGATAATATTTGAAATGTAGTAACCGAACTTGGAGACATTGAATTTTTCGCCCCCTTCTGTTTCATATTGATAGTCAGCGGTAGTGTTTAGACGAAGTGATTGCGAACCGACGCGATGGTCAAACTTTATTTCAAAGAATGACGATTTCTTTTCTGTGGCATTGGGGATAGGGTTATCATCCGAACTGCAAGAAGAGATAATTATACTGGTAAATATGATTAGATATGAAAATCTCATTTTGTTTAAATGCTTATAGTTATGATTTGGTTAAGGTTTTGAATCATAAGGTCATAGCTCTCTTTAGAGAGGATATCGTTGATTCAATTTTGATAGCGAAATTTCTATCACCCAAACAGATGTGATTTATTTGAATATGTTTTATATGAACGAGAAGTTTCAAATAGACCTCCATGTCACATATAATCATATTCTAATTGCTTAGTAGCAACTTAACACTAACTATTTAGATTGAAGCTCGCCTTAACTTATGCTGAAGGACGAGGAGGAGGAGAGGGTAATTTGAGTAGTGGGGATTTGTATAATGCTGAAATGTCCAAATACTGATTTCCGTTTAACAGATTTTCCAAATCATGATTTTCAAACGAGCTGTGTGAAGAGACCGTATGAATATCTTCGAAGGAGATCTTAACGTTTTGTTGCGAGCTTTCGTCGCTCTCTTCATTCAAGAGCTTTTTCATTTTTTTTGAAAAGTAGCACTTTCCTTGACATGAGCTATCTGACAGTTTGTTAACGCAGAAGGTCTCCGTAATATATGATCTATTGACCTCGAACTCAATCGAAGCAATAAATAATCTGGAGATATACAGACCATAGATACCAAGTAAAAAGAAAGCTCCTACTCGCATGTTGGCAAAGTTAGAAAGAGATAATTGAAAATCTAGAAAAAAATCTCTTGCGCAAGCCTAAAAGTATTGGCATGGGCCTCTAGTATGACGTTAATGTCTTCTGAATAACCGCCCCCCATAGTGCAGACTATTGGAAGTCTATTAGTCTTACAAGTTTTAAGCACGATTTCATCCCTCTCACGTATGCCGTCGATGGTTAGCGATAACTTTCCCAGTTTATCAGTTTCTAGTGGGTCTACGCCACATTGATAGAGCACAAACTCTGGCTTAAACTCCTTCAGTACGTCGCTTAAGTGATTATCAAGTGTTTCTAAATACTCGATGTCATTCGTTGCGTCTTCGAAAGCAATGTCCAGATCGGAAGCTTCCTTTCTAAGAGGATAGTTGTTTTTCCCGTGAAAACTAAGTGTGAAGACGGAATCGTCATCCTGAAAGATGCATGCTGTACCATTCCCTTGGTGCACATCCAGGTCGAGGATCAGGACCTTTTCCGCCATTTCGGTTTTTTGGATCCAACGTGCAGCCAGGGCAAGATCATTCAGTAGACAAAACCCTTCAGCTCGATCAGCATAGGCATGATGTGTTCCCCCAGCCACGTTCATCGCAATTCCATGGTTAAAGGCGTACTGAGCAGCTTGAATGGTGCCCCCCGCGATTTTAATCTCGCGCTCTACTAATTTGTCGTCTACTATAAATCCTGATGTTAGCTGCTCTCTATGCGTTAGCTTACACATGCGAAGCTTATCCCAATAGCCTGGTGTATGTACGGCCAGAATATCCTCATAGGAGGCTGGTATAGGATCAAATAGATTACTTTTTTCAATGGTTCCTTCATAAAGGAGCTGCTCTGGAAGAAGCTCATATTTCTCCATTGGAAATCGATGACCATCCGGTACGGGGTGATTATAAATAGGGTTCCATGCAATTTTTAACATTTAGTCGAGTACTTGTTTTAGTGTAGATATCGGTTTTCTAATAGAGTGAATTACCTTGAAAACTGGTTGATTAACTCAATACTCACATTTTGGTTTAAAGTATGGGACAAAAAAAAGGGTTTTGAAACCAAAACCCTTTGTCATTCATGTCTATTGATACTTAACGTGCGGTGATTGGAACGTAAGGTCTTTCGTTTGCTCCAGTATATACTTGACGTGGTCTACCTATAGGCTCATTGTTTTCACGCATTTCTTTCCACTGACCAATCCATCCTGGTAATCTACCAAGTGCAAACATCACCGTGAACATTTCAGTAGGGATTCCAAGCGCTCGGTAAATAATACCGCTGTAGAAGTCTACATTTGGATATAGCTTTCGCTCTACAAAGTAATCGTCTTTAAGCGCGATCTCTTCCAAGCCCTTAGCAATATCAAGTACAGGGTCGACAACTCCAAGTGCTCCTAAAACATCATCTGCAGCTTTCTTTATAATACGAGCTCTTGGGTCAAAGTTCTTGTATACTCTATGACCAAAGCCCATTAGACGGAAAGGATCGTTTTTATCCTTAGCCTTATTCATGTATTTCTGTGTATCACCGCCGTCTGCTTTTATGGCTTCAAGCATTTCGATAACCGCTTGATTGGCTCCACCGTGTAATGGTCCCCAAAGTGCATTAATACCTGCAGAAAGTGAAACATATAAGCTCGCATGCGACGAACCAACGATCCTTACTGTAGAGGTAGAGCAGTTTTGCTCATGCTCTGCGTGTAAGATTAACAACTTATCTAAAGCACTTGCCACTATTGGATCTACTTCGTAATCGTCGTCTGGACGAGCGAACATCATATTCAGGAAGTTGGAACAATAGTCTAATTTTCGCT
>CAYMST010000051.1:0-22704 GCA_964393115.1 uncultured Roseivirgaceae bacterium
TGGATTGATTACTGTAAAAAACCTAGATGTTATTAACTTTTATAATGAATATTCGGTTTGTTGATTAATTTTATAAAAATAAAGTTGCGAAAGAATCGTTAACCCTTTTGATTTGCAATACGGATTTGAAATTAACGCTTTGGCTAATCAAGCAAAGCTTTAATATAGATTTCATAGGTTGTTTTGAGTTTATATATTCTTGGAAAAACCGGTGGCACAAGCCCCGGTTTTTTTTTATGCTTTATCTCTACTTCTGAAGTTTTTTGTATTTAATTCTTTTCGGTCCTTCATCACCCAGTCTTTGCTTTCTATTTTCTTCGTATTCCGAATATGATCCCTCAAAGAAATAGGTTTCCGAATTGCCTTCAAATGCTAGAATGTGGGTGCAAATTCTATCAAGGAACCATCTATCGTGAGAAATGATTACTGCACATCCAGCAAAGTTTTCAAGTCCCTCTTCTAAGGATCTAAGTGTATTAACATCTAAGTCGTTAGTCGGTTCGTCCAGTAGCAGCAAGTTGGCGCCTTGTTTCAGCGTCAAAGCAAGGTGAACTCTATTTCGCTCTCCTCCCGAAAGCACGTTCATTTTTTTCCCTTGATCGCTACCATTGAAGTTGAATTTGCTCACATAAGCCCTTGAGTTGATCTTATTGCCGCCAAGCTCTAAGAATTCATTACCTTCAGAGATGGTCTCCCAAACGGTTTTATTGCTGTCTATATCGACGTGTTCTTGATCTACGTAGGCTAAGTCTACCGTAGGGCCGACCTCAAAGGATCCATCATCTGGTGTCTCCTGACCAGTAATCATTTTGAAAAGTGTAGTTTTTCCTGCTCCATTTGGTCCTATTATACCCACGATACCCCCTTGAGGCAGGGAAAACGAGAGGTTTTCATAAAGAAGCTTGTCATCAAACGACTTGCTGATGCCTTTTGCTTCGATCACTTTCGATCCGAGACGTTCTCCAGGAGGGATGTATAGCTCAAGTTTACTTTCTTTCTCCTTGCCTTCTTGAGATAACATGTTGTCGTAGGCACTTATTCTGGCTTTAGACTTTGCTCTTCGGCCTTTAGGGGCCATCCTAACCCATTCTAATTCTCTTTGAAGAGTTTTTTGCCTTTTGGACTCGCTCTTTTCTTCTTTGGCTAATCTTTGTTGCTTTTGCTCTAGCCAAGATGAGTAGTTGCCTTTCCAAGGGATTCCCTCTCCACGGTCTAGTTCTAATATCCAACCCGCAACGTTGTCCAAAAAGTAACGATCGTGCGTTACTGCTATAACGGTTCCTTTGTATTGTTGAAGATGCTGTTCCAACCAATGCACAGATTCCGCATCTAGGTGGTTTGTTGGTTCGTCTAAAAGTAATACGTCAGGTTCCTTTAGTAGTAGTCGACATAGTGCTACTCGTCTTTTTTCACCTCCTGATAGGTGTTTGATGAGCGCATCTCCTGCCGGTGTTCTAAGTGCGTCCATCGCACGCTCTAACCTGTTGTCCAGTTCCCAAGCATTACATTGATCTAGCTTTTCTTGCACTTCGCCCTGTCGCTCAATGAGCTTCTCCATTTTATCAGGGTTATCTAATATCTCCGGTTCAGCGAATTTTAAGTTGATATCTTCAAATTCCTGCAAAAGGTCAACCACCTCTTGGACCCCTTCTTCAATGACTTCTTTTACGGTCTTTGCATTATCTAATTCGGGTTCTTGCTCCAATAGTCCAATGGAAAACCCTTGGGAGAAAACCACCTCTCCCTGATACTCCTTGTCTACTCCCGCAATGATTCTTAGTAAGGTTGATTTACCGGATCCGTTTAGTCCCAGTACGCCGATTTTTGCTCCATAAAAAAAGGATAAGTAGATGTCTTTTAGGATTTGACGTTTTGGAGGGATGACTTTACTCACCCCAGCCATTGAAAAAATGATCTTTTCGTCGCTCATGAATGTGAAATAATGCTAAATATTGGATTAAAAAGAACAAATATTGCGTTAAACTAGTGATTGTGATATCAACTTCGGGAATATTTAAATAGAAAACGTTTATTTTGTGCGTTTAATAGGTACTCCGTAAGGATCATTCATTTTGTACAACCTATTGGTTACAATATGTTAACCAAACTAAACATTATTAAAATTGGAAAGAAAAGAAATTCCTTTTGGCTTCATTGAAGACGAAAAGATTTATTTGAAAGGTCAGCTTGGTAACGAGGACAGGGAAATTGGTGTTGTAAAGGATGGAAACGAAGATGCTTCCATTCAATATTTTGTAGATCGTTTTGAGGTGTTAACCGGCAAAATAGACGAACTTGAACAAAACATTAAGACCGTAGAAAACAAAGGTTCATTCTTAATGAAGCTGGTTCATTTACGGACTTCACTTACAGCCTATGACGGTCTCGGAGACTATGCCCCTTTGACGGATAGACTTAACGAACTTGAAGTTTACCTGAATGAATTAATCTCTCAAAACCGTACTCGAAATACGGATATTAAAAAGGCGTTGCTTTCAGAATTAGACGAGGCATTACTTGTTTCTGATTGGAAGTTGGCGACCGAGAAAATCAAGGATATTAAGCTTCGATGGCTTAAGACCGGTAAAGCGGAGGATAAGTATAATGAAGACTTCGAAAATGAATTCAATACCAACGTAAATGGGTTCTTTGACCGTAAGAAGGCGCATCACGAAGAAAAGAAAAGGATTATTGGTGAGCGAGTAGGTCAGTATAAGCAACTAATTTATGATTTGAAGGCTCTTTCGAAAGAAGATGATATTTTCACTGCTGAAAAGAAGGCTAAAGGCATAAATGATCAGTGGCAGGCACTTGGCAAAATACCAAGTTTCCATTACACACCACTTATCAGAACATATAAGCGTGAGCAATCCAACTTCCAAAAGATAGTTTCGGCTGTAAAACGTGCTGCTAGAGATAGCGCGGATCCGCAAGAAAATTTAGTAAGAAAACTTGCGTTACTAGACCAAGCCAAGAAAATTGAATTTGATACCTCCAAAGATGCTGTGAGAGAGTCGAGAGACCTTATGGATGAGTGGAAAACTATTGGTAGACTACCTAAGGAACACGCTAAGGAGGTGACGGAAAGATTTATGGTTATCTGTGACAAGATTCAGGAGAGAAGATTTTTGGAAAACTTGGCTAAAGGCACAGACGATGACTATGATTCTAAAAATAACCGGGAACAAATCAGTCTCAAGATGCGTTTGATGAGAGATTTGTTGATTCGGGATGAGCGTGACTTGAGGAGTTTTTATGATAATATGGAAAAAATGAACCCTCAACGCGGAACCTTTAATAAGGTAATTGCGAATAAACTAGTGAACCAGAAAAGAAAAGTGATCGTAAAAAAGGAGATTCTCAGAGAACTAAAAATGATGCTGAACCAATAATTTAAAATTAGCGAATCATTTTTTAGTGAATCCCGATTAAAATAATATGTTTGCGGCCATTAAATATTCAAGCAGATCTACGAGAATATTTTAGACCGCGAGGATATTGATAATATAAATTAGAATAAGTATGTATTGGACGCTTGAATTGGCCTCTTATCTTGAGGACGCCCCTTGGCCAGCTTCCAAGGATGAATTGATTGATTTTTCGATTCGATCCGGTGCTCCACTTGAAGTGGTTGAAAACCTTCAAGAGTTAGAGGATGATGGTCAGCCTTACGAAAATATCGAAGAGATATGGCCTGACTATCCGACTAAAGAAGATTTCTTCTTTAATGAAGACGAATATTAAGCTAAGGCCTGCTTTTTGTAGGCCTTAATATTTTTTCTTTTAAATAAGTGCCTGGGCAATAATAAGGTCTTCAGGGGTGGTTATTTTTATGTTTTTATAATCTCCATCAATGAGATTGATAATTTCCCCATTCTTTTCAACTACAGATGCGTCATCTGTGAATGATGTGCATTCTTCCTGTAGAAATCCTCTCTTTATAACTTCTAGCTGAAAGGTTTGTGGTGTTTGGACGAGCATAA
Source organism: uncultured Roseivirgaceae bacterium (assembly GCA_964393115.1). Classification (GTDB taxonomy): domain Bacteria; phylum Bacteroidota; class Bacteroidia; order Cytophagales; family Cyclobacteriaceae; genus CAYMST01. The sequence goes on from CAYMST010000051.1 coordinate 3,984, forward strand.
TGTCCGAACGGTTTAACATTGTTGAATGTCCGGAAGAGTGGTCGATTTGCCTAATAGAGTCTTTTGCCTTCACTGCAGTAATGGCGTTTCCTTTATCTAAAGTCATAGTAATTGAGTTACGAATGATCTCAATAGACACAAACGGCCTGACTGCATCATGTATAAGCACTACTCCAGTGGAGCTTTGGATTGCATTCAATCCGTTACGCACTGATTGAAATCTACTATTTCCTCCTTTGACTAATTTAATATCAGAAAGATTGTGCTTGGAAAATTCGTTTTGAGCAAAAGAGAAATAATCGCCGTTTATAACGACGATTATCTTTATGTTTTTAATTTCTAGAAATTTTTCTAGCGTTCTTATGATGATTGGCTTTCCAGCTAAATCTAAAAACTGCTTGGGGATACTCGTCCCCATCCTTGATCCGCTACCCCCTGCAACGATGATGGCATAAACTTCATCCATCGGCAAGAAGATTATAAGATTAGCATGGCGTCTCCGTATGTACAGAATCTGTATTTTTCTTTAATGGCAAGCTGATAGGCCTCCATGATAAGGTCATAACCACCAAAAGCACAGGCCATCATTAACAAGGTAGATTCTGGTAAGTGGAAATTGGTAACTAAACCACTACAGATTTTGAAATCGTAAGGAGGGAAGATGAATTTGTCCGTCCAGCCACTGTTTTCTTTTAAACGCCCATTAGCGGATACGGAAGTCTCAAGTGTTCTTAGCACTGAAGTACCAATGGCAATCACTCCATGCTTATTGTCAAGTGCTTTATTTACAGTTGACACAGTGCCATCAGGGACGTCGAAGTTTTCAGAATCCATTTTGTGTTTTGTGAGATCTTCGACATCAACTTGACGGAAGGTACCAAGTCCTACGTGCATAGTGATACTAGGGATTTCTACACCCACAATCTCAAGTCGCTTCATCACTTGCTTAGTGAAGTGTAGACCTGCTGTTGGAGCAGCTACAGCACCTGTGTTTTTAGCGAAAATGGTTTGGAAACGATCACGATCAGTTTCCTCAACCTGACGATTAATATACTTTGGGAGAGGAGTTTCTCCTAATTCATTTATTTTTTTGTGGAATTCTTCTTCATCACCATCATACAAAAAACGAATGGTACGGCCACGTGAAGTAGTGTTATCGATTACCTCAGCTACTAGCTCTCCATCACCAAAATAAAGTTTGTTCCCAACTCTAATCTTTCTGGCAGGATCTACAAGTACGTCCCAAAGACGCATCTCCTTATTAAGTTCTCTAAGTAAGAAGACCTCTATTTTGGCTCCAGTTTTCTCTTTGTTTCCATATAGTCTGGCAGGAAATACCTTCGTGTCATTTACAACCATGACATCACCTTCATTGAAGTACCCGACGATGTCCTTAAATACTTTGTGCTCTATTTCCCCAGTGGCCCGATTAATTACCATTAAACGAGACTCGTCTCTGTTTTCAGTTGGGTACAAGGCAATATGACCAGATGGAAGATCAAACTTGAATTCTGATAACTTCATTATTCTTTTTCGTTATGAAAGTGGGAAATAGATCCAATTTGATTCCGTGTTACGGAAAAAAATTAAGTGCGCAAAATTAAAACAATCTACTGGTTATTATGTAATAACACAGAATTTTCTGAAGTGACATACTATCGGTTTTTTGGTTGTTTTGAGTCCAATTTGACGTTTTGAATTGAAATTATTGTGTAGGTCTCTGTTTTACAATGATTTGTGTAGAGGTTGTGTGTTGGTAAATCATTGCTCTTCTTCAGTTCCGTTTATTTTATCCTTGATTTTCTGTTCTATCTCTTCCATTAATTCTGGGTTGTCTTTCAGTATTTTTTTGACAGCATCCCTTCCTTGACCTAGCTTATCATCGGCATAAGAAAACCAAGATCCTGATTTCTTAATAATATTAAGCTCAACACCAATATCAATGACCTCACCTACTTTGGAAATACCTTCTCCATACATTATGTCGAATTCTACAACTTTAAATGGTGGGGCAACTTTATTCTTGACTATTTTAACTCGAGTCCTATTTCCAAGCACATTATCTGCACTCTCTTTAATCTGACCAATGCGACGAATATCCAATCGAACTGAGGCATAAAATTTGAGTGCGTTTCCACCGGTTGTAGTTTCTGGATTGCCAAACATTACGCCAATTTTTTCTCTAAGCTGGTTGATGAAAATACACGCACAACCTGTTTTGCTTATGGTTCCGGTTAATTTTCTGAGCGCCTGAGACATTAACCTAGCTTGAAGCCCCATTTTACTTTCACCCATTTCGCCTTCAAGCTCACCTTTGGGGACAAGGGCGGCTACTGAGTCGATGACAATAATATCTATGGCTCCAGATCGGATTAAGTGTTCGGCTATTTCTAAGGCCTGCTCTCCATTATCTGGTTGAGAGATCAGTAGATTACCTGTGTCGATCCCGAGTTTTTCGGCATACGTTTTGTCGAATGCATGTTCTGCATCAATAAACGCTGCTAGCCCACCTTGCTTTTGCGCTTCGGCGATACAATGCATAGACAAGGTAGTTTTACCCGATGATTCTGGGCCAAATATTTCAATAATACGGCCATGAGGTATCCCACCAATTCCTAACGCCAGATCAAGGCTTATTGACCCTGTCGACGTTGCAGGAATGTCAATAACACGTTCATCGCTTAATTTCATTACGGTCCCCTTACCGTAAGTCTTTTCTAGCTTGTCGATGGTAAGTTGTAATGCCTTTAATTTTTCTGCGTTTTCAGCCATGATCAATCAATATATTTGGGCAACAAAAATATAGGTTTCTTTGATAAGAAAAATGCTGATTTGCTATTTTTTTTAGTTTTGTGCTAATTTAATTGGTTTTTGTGATGGGTAAAAAGCTCATATGGTTATTCATGGTTGTATTGTCGGTTTTAGCGTTTGTTAATAGGTCATTGCTAAAATATGGCTGGATGCAAGCTCAAGGACAGCTAAAAGTGGTTTGGGAATCTAAACCTATAGAATATTTTATGGTCGATCCGTTGTTTCCAGACTCTTTAAAAGTCAAATTGGAAATGGTTCAAGATATTAGAAGATATTGTTTCGACTCCCTGGGGCTACATCCGTCAGACAACTATACTAAAGTTTATGATCAGGAAGGGCAGTCCATATTGTGGAATCTTAGTGCTTGTAAGGAGTTTTCCTTTGTTCCGAAAAGATGGTCTTTCCCTTTTTTAGGTTCTTTTCCATATAAGGGCTTTTTCGATTTGGATAAGGCGAAGGATGAAAAAAAGGTCTTGGACTCCTTAGGTTATGATGCGAGAATACGTACCGTAGGAGGCTGGTCAACGCTTGGTTGGTTTTCGGACCCGATATTATCCAATATGCTAAATAGAGGAGAGGGGTCCTTAGCCGAACTCCTTATTCACGAATTGACTCATGGGACTTTGTATGTGAAGGATAATATCTCGTTCAATGAAAACCTAGCCACGTTTATTGGGGAAAAGGGTGCAAGGTTATACTTAAAGTCTAAATATGGTGCGAATTCGGTTGCGTTGTTGGAGTACGAACAAAGGGAAGCAGACTATAGCTTGCTCTCTAGCCACTTTTTAAAAGGTTATCAATTTCTAAATCATTTATATCAAGATAGCTCTTTTTCTCAACTCACGTATGACGATAAGTACGCTTCCAAGATGGCAGCCATTGACTCCGTTATTAGTGCTATGGATACCTTGGGTTTGCATAACACGTCTTTTCAACAGTATTTTCAAAAGACTAAACCGAATAATGCATACTTTATGTCATATAAACGTTATTACGGAGAGCAAGGTGACTTTCAGTCAGAGTTAGATTCATTATTTGGGGGTGACCTTCGTAAGTATATGTCTTATCTAGAGAAGAAATATCCGTCTTTATAGCTTATGAAAGTTTTTAAAGCATTGTTATTACTATTTATCGTTTCTGGTCTGTTCGCGCAAAATGGAAGCAGAATTAAGGCAAATAAGGGGAGAGATCTCACTTTTTTACCAGGAGAAAAATTAAAGTATCGCCTTCACCTTGGGTTTGTTACTGCTGGTGTAGCAAGTTTGGAAATTGCGAATGAGGTGCATGATTTTCAAGGGACCCCATGTTATAAAATTGATATTCACGGTCGAACGGTAGGACTTGTTGATTTTACGTATCGTGTGAAAGACAATTGGGGGACTTACCTAGACACAGCAAAAGTGCTTCCATTAAGGTCATATAGATATATCAAAGAGGGACGTTACAGGAAAAATGAAATTGTAGATTATGACCATCAAAATGATTCAGTAATAGTTCATAAACTCAATAAAAAAACAAAGGAACTTGAGCGGAAGGTGCCTTTGGCCATTAATAATCGATCTCAGGGACTTGTAAGTGGTTATTACTTCCTAAGGACATTAGATTTTGAATCGTTATCAGTAGGTGATACGATATGTATGGACGCTTTTTTCGATGATGATATCTATAATTTTGAAATCATTTACTTAGGAAAAGATAAGATTAAGACCAGTTTAGGGAAATTTAAGACACGTGTATTTGCTCCGGTAATGGAAAAGAATAGATTATTTAATGGTAAAGACGCTGTTAAAGTTTGGATATCAGATGATGATAACAAAATTCCACTTAAAATCAGGGCAAGTATATTCGTAGGGGCTTTGGAGGCAGATCTGACTGAGGCGGTAAACGTCAAATCTCCCTTGGATAAGTTAAGGTTAGATTAACAAAAAGTGAATTTTTTTAGAACCTCAATCTAAATCTCTAGCTTTGCCAAGCTTAATTTTTGATGATGATGTAATTACTTGTTTTGTAATTCTCAGAGTCATCAAAACCTGAGAAAACCAATTCCAATGTCGAATAAAAAAGCACAGAAAATTCTGGTCGTCGATGATGAACAGGATATCCTAGAGCTCTTGAAGTATAACCTTTCTAAAGAAGGATATGAGGTAAAGACCGCAAGTGATGGTATAAAAGGTGTCGAGCAGGCAAAAGAGTTTTTGCCAGATTTGATTTTGTTAGACATCATGATGCCAAAACAAGATGGTGTAGAGACCTGCCGACAGCTCAGAGAAATGCATGAAATGCAAAACTCCTTCATTGTTTTTTTAACGGCCCGTTCTGAGGAGTACTCTGAAGTTGCCGCTTTCGATATGGGTGCTGATGATTATATCACTAAACCTATTAAGCCAAGGGCGCTAGTCAGTAGAATAAACGCCTTATTTAGAAGGGATTCTAAAAAGAAGAAGGAGGCTACCAAGATTTCCATCGAGGACTTGACTATTGATAGGTCTAGTTACACTGTAACGGTCAAAGAGAATAAAATTATACTCCCTAAAAAAGAGTTTGAACTACTCTACTTTCTAGCGCTTAACCCAGGTAAAGTCTATAGTAGGGATGATCTTTTGCAAAACATATGGGGATCTGATGTGTACGTATTGGCGCGTACTGTCGATGTCCACGTCAGAAAGGTCCGAGAAAAAATTGGTGAAGGCTATATCTTCACGGTAAAAGGAGTCGGGTATAAATTTGAGATAACCTAGTTTTACTACATGAAACTTGGCTCTCAGACCATAGCCTTAATACTGTCACTTTCGGTGGCATCCATTACCACGGCTTTTTTGTTTCTTATACCGTCCTCTGATGGAATAGAACTCTTTATCACTTTTATACTGTCGTTTGGTTCCTGTTACTTGTTATCCATAGTGATATTGGACTTTGTATTCTTTCGAGAAATCAACACCATTTATGATATGTTGAGAGATATAAAGCAAGACGATAAGCCAGGAGTTAATGAAGTCAACCTCGAGAAGCTGTCGATAAATCCTTTAAGAAAAATCAATCAGGAGATTTATTCTTATGCTCAGGATAAACGTCGTGAAATTGATCAGCTACGTAAGATGGAAGCTTTTCGTCGGGAGTTTATAGCGGACGTATCACACGAATTGAAGACACCAATTTTTGCGGCGCAAGGATTTGTTCATACCCTTTTGGATGGAGCCGTCGAAGACAAAAAGGTGCGAATGAAGTTTTTGAAAAAAGCCGGTAGAAGCCTTGATGGTCTTGATATTCTTGTGCAAGATTTGTTGACCATTTCACAGATTGAGACAGGACAGATTAAAATGCACTTTGAAATATTTGATATCGCCAAACTGGCTCATGACGTAATAGACCAACTGGAAGATAAAGCAGGAAAGAAAAATGTAAACCTTTCGGTATCCGGTAAAGAAGATGAAGCTGTTTTGGTATATGCGGACAAAAGAAGAATTGGTCAAGTACTGACCAACCTTGTATTAAACGCCATAAAATATAACGCTAAGAAAGGTGATGTTATTATTTATTTTCAGGATAAAGAAAATAAGGTCCAAGTCTGTGTGAAAGATACCGGTATAGGTATACCAGAGGAGGATGTGCCCAGGATATTTGAGAGGTTTTATAGAGTTGAGAAAAGCAGGTCTAAGGACAAGGGGGGGACAGGATTAGGACTATCTATTGTCAAGCATATTATCGAAGGGCATCAAGGTAATGTAGATGTCGCCAGTAACCCGGGCAAAGGTTCTGTTTTTTCTTTTGAGTTGGCAGCAACTGAGCAAGACTTGCCAGAAACATATGAGTTTGAACCAGAATAAAGTGAAGATAGGACAGTTTAAAGACTGGGTTATTTATGAGGACGACGATTACTTAGCCATTAATAAACCACCATTAATAGCTACTCTCGAAGACAGGGAAAGTCCAATTAATATATTGGAGCTTGCTAGAAAGCAAAATAAATCAATGAGCGTTTGTCATCGGCTAGATAAGGAAACCTCAGGGGTACTAGTCCTGGCCAAAAACGAGGTGGCTTACAAACATCTTGCATTACAATTCGAAAACAGAGAGGTTCAGAAGGTTTATCATTGTGTCTCCGAAGGAACAGAACTTTACGAGAATAAGCTGATAGACCTAGGTATAAAGTACACGACCAAGGGGTTTGTTAGAATTGATAAAAAGGGTAAAGATTCGGTGACTGAGATCAATACACTTAAGCGTTTTAAGAAGCATTCGTTAATCGAAGCTTTGCCACAAACGGGTAGAATGCATCAAATTCGCGCGCACATGTCGGCTATTGGTGCTCCAATAGTTGCCGATGAAAAGTATTTCGGGAAAAAACTTTATTTGTCTCAGCTTAAGAAGCAATACACTTTGAGCAAACATGAGTTGGAGGAGCGCCCACTGATGGGGCGAGTAGCTTTGCATGCTTTTTCAATTCGATTTGCGAAGCCAAATGGTAAACCTATCTTGATAGAAGCTCCCTACTACAAGGATTTTGGGGTGCTTGTCAAAAAACTTGAGTCATATTCATGATACCTAAAACTATCCACTACGTCTGGGGCGAGAGTGAAAAGCAATCTATGTTAACTTCCTTTTGCATTCAAACTTGGCTGCAAGAACTAGAAGGGTATGAGTTGAAGAAATGGAATGAAAGTAGGGTTAATATCACGAACAGGTTTGCTAAAGAATGTTTGGATAGAAAGCTATGGGCCTATGTAGCAGATTACTTACGGATATATGTGTTATATGAACAAGGAGGTGTGTACTTGGATACTGATGTCCATGTTTTAAAGCCTTTTGATACACTGCTTGATTATCCGATGTTTTTTGGCAAGCGTCCAAACGACGAACATCCCGAACCAGCTGTCCTAGGATCCGAGGCTGGGCATCCGTTTCTAGAGAAGGTTCTTGAATTCTATGAACAAGAGATCTGGACGAGAAAGGTTTATACCATCCCAGAGATATTTTCAATCATTCTTGATCGATATTTTACTTTAGACCAGAAAACCGGTCTAGCTTACGGACTTGATAGCGAGATAAAGGTTTTAGCCCCTGAATACTTTTGTCCCTATGGATTTGACGCAGATTACAATGACGACGGTGTAACAGAGAACACTTTTTCGGTGCACTGGTGGAATATGTCTTGGAATGAGAGTAGAGAATTACTATTCCTAAAGACAAAACACTTGAGCGGGTTCAAAAAACTTTATGAAATGCAAAAGTTCTACTATACGCGGAATATTGAACGACCTATTAAACGAATACTAAGGGGCAAGAAAAAGTCATGATTCCAAAAGTTATTCATTACGTATGGGGCTATAATGAACCCAAGAGCAATTTGGCTAATGCTTGTATCCAGAGCTGGAGGCATCACATGCCTGATTTTGAAATAAAAGAATGGAATCAAGAGACATTTGGATTCGAAAGACACCGACAACAAAATCGGTTTTTTGACTTGGTATGTAAAGAAGGACTTTGGGCTTTTATCGCTGACTATGTTCGTCTCCAAGTTCTCATTTCTGAAGGTGGTCTGTATTTAGACACAGATGTGCAAGTGCTTCGGGATTTTACTCCGTTACTGCATCATGATGTTTTTATGGGTATGAGAAGTGATGAACAGCTGGTTGAGCCGGCTATTATTGGTGCGAAAGCTGGCGCTGCTCCAATCAAAGCAATGCTTGATTTTTATGATGAAGAGGTATGGAGAAGTCCTGATTTCTTAATGCCTGACATCAGTACTAAGGTTATTGTCAAAAGGTACGGTCTTAAGGAGCTTAAAGACGAAGATCAATATTTTTCGAAGGATGATTTCCAGATTTATAAGAGCGATTTGCTTTTCCCATACACACCTCAAGAAATAATTTCACCTGATTTTCACCAAAAAAAGCTGTCAACAGCGTACAGCATTCACTGGTGGACGAATAGCGGTTACAATTTGAGCCGGCAATATAAAATGAAAACCAAGCACCTGCCGAAGTCGGTTAGAGTTAAGAAGGAGATCAGTCACTACATAAAGACCTATATCGCAAAGCCGATTGATCGGCTACTTGGCTTCAAAAAACTTAAGAGAGCCTTGAGAAAGGCCAGAAACGAAGCATAGGCTTTTTGGCTTTATCGCCTTGTAGCCAACGGGTTGATCGTCTGGCTTCTTTGAGAATTCGTTTTGGGCGCTTTCGAAAATCTGGGTTATGATTTAAGTGTAGGTATTCTACGTACCATCCTTCAAAATGAAACCTAATCATGTTTTCTGGCTGTCCAGATAAACCCGGATCGTACAATACAATCGGCTGTTCATCAAATGTCAAGGCGTATTTCTGAAAGGCTCGAATGAAAAAGTCGTAATCCATGCGGATTTTAAAGCTTTCGGAATACCCGCCTAAGTCGTCATATACTGTTTTTTTTACAAAAGTAGACTGATGCCCTACCATGGCTTTTTCAAAGATTGTTCCCTCAGGATTCAAGACTTGACTTACCCAGTTTTTTTTTGCGGATTGATGTCTGAAGGCCACAATGTCTTGGTTGTTCAGTTTGCCAGAAACATATTCCAAAGAGGATGAGTCAACGAATTCGTCCGCTGCATTGAGCATTTGAATGTATTTACCAGAAGCTAAGCTTAGCCCTTTATTAAAAGCATGTGATATGCCGCGGTCCGATTCGCTCACCCACTTTGTTATTAAATTAGCATTGCCCTGAATTACATCAAATGTGTCCTGACAACTTCCACCATCGATTACCAAGAATTCAAAATCTTTGAAAGACTGATTCTTAACACTTCGAATCGTTTTTTTTAACCCATCAGGGTCTTTGAAAACGATGGTGATAATGCTGATCAAGGGACTATTGTTCATTGGGATTTACATAAAGTCTATTATATGGACCGATCTAAAATCCATTGATACGTCGTTCAAACCAACTCTATTGTGTAATTATCTTATGGATTCTATTTCTTGCATGAAATGCCTTCAATATTAGGCGCAATGGTCGAAAAATTCAATTTATTTAACATCTTTAATGGTGAGCGTGCCGTTAAAAAACCAGGTTGGTTCATATAAATTGAATCTGCTGCTCGGTGGTGAGTGCTGAGAATAAGTATATTATTTGAATTTGGTTATGGATATCCCTTTGAAATTGTAAATAATTACCCTACTTTTGCCATCCTTTTTTTGAGGGCTTGGTATATATTGTATAAAATATATTAGTTGTGGATTCTCTAAGTTATAAGACATTATCGGCTAACAAAGCGACGGCTGAGAAGAATTGGGTGGTGATTGATGCGCAGGATGCTGTTCTTGGTCGGCTTGCTAGCAAAGTGGCCTTTATGATCAGAGGAAAGCATAAACCTTCATTCACTCCTCATGTAGATTGTGGCGACAATGTAATTGTTGTCAACTGTGATGGACTGAAATTAACTGGTGATAAGTGGAATACTAAAGAGTACATTCGTCACACAGGATTTCCAGGGGGACAGCGAAGAACATTAGCAAAAGAGTTGAAGGCAAAATCGTCAACGCTTTTAGTTGAAAACGCTGTAAGAGGAATGTTGCCTAAGAATAGACTTGGTCGCGCTCTCTTTAAAAATTTATTTGTTTATGAGGGTAGTGAGCATCCTCATGAGGCGCAGAAACCAAAAGAAATCGAATTATAATCTTGCCAAATGGAAAGAATTAATACAGTTGGAAGAAGAAAAACATCCGTGGCTAGGTTATACATGGATGCTGGATCTGGTAAGTTTTTGATCAACAATAGGGAATTTGAAAACTATTTCCCTACTGCTGTTTTACAAAAGATCGTTAAGCAGCCATTGGCTCAACTTGAATCAGAAGAGAATTTTGATATTAAAGTAAATGTCGACGGTGGTGGTGTAAAGGGGCAAGCGGAAGCAGTTCGATTAGCTATCGCTCGTGCATTGGTAAAAGCTGATGAGGAGAATAAGCCTGCTTTGAAGAAAGAAGGATTTCTTACTAGAGACCCAAGAATGGTGGAAAGAAAGAAATACGGTAGAAGAAAGGCGAGAAGAAGATTCCAGTTCAGTAAACGTTAATTATTATTCGAGACTCAAATGGAAAATTTATCATATAAAGATCTCCTTGACGCAGGTGTTCACTTCGGACACCTTACTAGAAAGTGGAATCCAAAAATGGCTCCATACATCTTCATGGAGAAGAATGAGATCCATATTATAGATCTGAACAAAACTTTGGTATGTCTTGATGATGCTACTAAAGCTTTGGCTAACATCGTAAGATCGGGACGTAAAGTGATGTTCGTGGCTACCAAGAAGCAGGCTAAAGACATCGTGGCGGAAGAAGCGAAAAGACTTAAGATGCCTTATGTTACGGAAAGATGGTTAGGTGGTATGTTGACAAACTTCTCAACGATAAGAAAGTCGTTGAAAAAAATGTCAACTATCGATAAGATGATGAAAGATGAGGCGTACAACGCCTTGGCGAAGCGAGAAAGACTAATGATCACCCGTGAGCGTGAGAAATTAGAAACCATACTCGGTGGGATTTCAGAGCTTACTCGTTTACCAGCTGCATTATTTGTAGTAGACGTGAAGAAAGAGCACATCGCTATCGAAGAAGCACAGAAATTGAATATTCCTGTATTCGCGTTAGTAGATACTAACTCTGATCCTAATGTTGTTGATTTTCCAATTCCTGCTAATGATGACGCTTTTAAATCAGTATCTCTATTGGTAAAGCATGTAGCTAAAGCGATTGAGGGTGGTCTGATGGAGCGTAAGAAGGAGAAAGAATCACAGCAGTTAAAAGAAGAAGAGCAAGCTAAAATAGAAGCTGATAAGCAAGAAGCTTAACAATAACATTACCACATAGAAATATTTATGTGATTTATAAAATTGAACATTGATCTTTCGATGTTCAATTTTTGTTTATAGAAGTTTCAAACTAATAATCAATAAAAAAATGGCTATTTCTGCACAGGAAGTAAACAAACTTAGGCAAATGACTGGGGCTGGAATGATGGATTGTAAAAAAGCCCTCACAGAAGCCGAAGGTGATTTCGATAAAGCAATTGAGCTGTTAAGAAAAAAAGGTCAAAAACTGTCCGCTAAAAGAGCTGATAGAGAGACCAAAGAAGGTGTAGTAGTCGTAAAGTCTAGCGAGGATCATAAAGAAGCCGTATTAGTAGCTTTTACTTGTGAGACTGACTTTGTTGCCAAAAATGAAGATTTTGTTGCTTTGGCAAATGAAATTGTAGATGTAGCTTTCGCCAACAAGCCTGCTGACGTAGAAGCGTTAAAAACTATTTCACTAGGTGACATCACTGTGGGTGAGAAGATCGTTGAAAACATTGGTAAAATTGGTGAGAAGTTAGAAGTTACTGCTTACGAAGTATTATCAGGTGAAGCGGTTGTACCTTACATCCATGCTGGAAGTAAGCTTGGCGTATTAGTAGCACTTAAAGGTGTGAACGGTACTGATGTTTCTGCTGCTGGTAGAGATGTAGCGATGCAAATTGCGGCTATGAATCCTTTAGCTGTTGATAAGTCTGGTGTTGATTCTAGCGTCGTTGAGAAAGAAATAGAGATCGGTAAAGAGCAAGCTCGTCAGGAAGGAAAGCCTGAGGCGATGCTTGAAAAAATTGCGATGGGTAAATTGAACAAGTTCTACAAAGAGAACACGTTGTTGAGCCAACAGTTCGTGAAAGACAGTTCGTTATCTATTGAGAAGTATCTTGATGGTGTGACAAAAGGACTGACTGTAGAGTCATTCAAAAGAGTTGCCATTGGATAAAAAAACCGTAAGTGTTTTAGGAAAGCCAATCCAAAGGATTGGCTTTTTTTATTTTATGATGTTTGAGTATGCTTTCCAAGGGCCTATTTCCTTGCCGTAGTGCTTGACCATCACTCTGGAGGCTTGATGAAGATGATTGAGGTCATGTATCGTCCAAGTGGCTAATAGCTGCTGTAGTGTTACTAAGCCGATACTGTCATCGGGATGCATTCCAGTTTTTTCAAGATCGCTTTCGGAAAGTTGCCATGATTTCAATGTTTGTAAATTTTGGTGCCTTAATGCACTAAATTCTTCTAGCAGCTGATTCATCGTTTTTCCTGCAGATACCTTTCCTTGAGCAAAGCGATCAAAAACCTCGAATTTTTGAGCAGTTCCTTTTGTAAGTATTATAGTGGCTCTTGGTATCCAATCCGTTTTTTCACCGTGGATGAGATGTCCGACAATATCAAATGGACTCCATGTGTTTTCACCTTCATTGGCATAAACCCAATCTCGAGATAAGTCTTGAAATAGTGTTTTGTAGGTAGAAGGTGTTCTTTCTAGCACTTCAATGGTCTTGTCTAAAGAAAAATTCATGATGGTGTTTCTAACTATTAGCTGTTCATTAAGTCTTCTATCTCCTCAATTTCGATAGGGACGTTCTTCATCAAGTTTTTTGGCTCGCCATTTTCTTGAATGACTACGTCGTCTTCTAATCGAATACCAATTCCTTCTTCCAGAATATATATACCCGGTTCAACGGTAAATACCATTCCTGCTTCGAATTTCTTGAAAGGACTACCTACGTCGTGGACTCCTAATCCCAGATGATGGGAAGTACCGTGCATAAAATACTTTCTATAAAGTGGCTTTTTGGGATCTTGTCTGTTTACCTCATCCTGTTTCAACAATCCAATCTTAACTAGCTGTTCGGTCATTATTTCGCCTACCTGTTTATGATATGCTCGAATGCTGTTTCCAGGTGTCAAGAGCTTTTTAGCTTCCCTTTGTACATGCAGAACGGCTTTGTATACCTCGGCTTGTCTTTTTGAGAATCGACCGTTCGCAGGAACGGAACGCGTGAGATCAGCATTATAACCGCCGTATTTAGCACCGATATCCATTAAGACTAAATCGCCGTCTTTTATTTCTTTACTATTTTCAATGTAATGCAGAACGCAGCCGCTTTTTCCGCTTGCGACAATGGGTTGGAAAGCAAAACCAGTAGACCCTAGTCTTGTGAATTCATGGATTAACTCTGCCTCTACTTCAAATTCCATTTTGCCGGGCCGGAGGAACTTAAGGACTCGCTTAAACCCACTTTCCGTAATGTCAATGGCTTTTTGAATAAAAGCAATTTCTTCCGCTGATTTTACAGATCTTAAGTCATACACCAAAGGTGCTGCTCTCAATTTTTGATGAAGAGGATAGTTGCTCGTGATGTCTTTGATTAACCGATCATTTTGTGTTTCTACAGATCCACTAGCCCGTAAATGTTCGTTCTTATCGAGATAGATGTTATTTACAGTTGCTAATATATTGTCTAAGGTCGATTCGAACTCATGAGACCAGAGTACCTTTTTAATCCCTGATATTGCGGTGGCCTCCTCTTTGGTGAACTTATGTCCTTCCCAAATAGCAATATGTTCGTTTGTAGCCTTCACAAAAAGAATCTCCCTCATTTCTTCATCGGCGTAGTCCGGAGCAACGATCAGCTTGGTCTCCTCTTGATCTATGCCTGACAAATAGTATAGGTTAGAGTTTTGAACAAAGTTCATTACTCCATCTTCATTTGTTGGCATTACATCGTTGGATGAAAAAATAGCGATGGAATTTTTGCTAAGTTTAGCAGATAATTTTTGACGATTATGGGAAAATAAATCTGAGGATGGTCTTGAAAAACGCATATTTCAAAGGGGTGCTAGCTCTAATGATATTTATAATTCAAAGCTATGCTTTTTCACAAGAAGTTCTTAGCAACTATCAACTGAGTTTCGCATTGAAACAGATACAATTAGAATATTTGTTAGCAAATCAATTGGATGGCCAGGGAGTTAAAATCGGCGTAATCGATGGTGGTTTTCTAAATGCTGATAAAGATCCGCAACTAGCACACCTTTTTAAAAACGATCAAATTAAGGGATATCGTGATTTCTATAGTCCGTCAGCTCCTCCTTTTTTAGGCAATAAGTATCAACAAGATGATCACGGAACGACAGTCCTTCGTCAAATCGCTGGGATCGATAAAGCGCATGAGATAATTTTAGGTGCTGCAAGTGGGGCATCTTTTTACTTGGCAAGAACCGATCATGGAACTAGAGAATCACGAAAGGAAGAGCAGTATCTTCTTGAAGCGCTGCATTGGATGGATAGCAATGGTGTTAAGCTCGTCAATATTTCGCTGGGTTATACGGAGGGCTATGAAGATCCCGCGGAGAATTATAGTATTTCGGAACTGGATGGGAAATCAACATGGCTTACCGGGGAAATCAATGATTTTCTGGCCAATCGCGAGATGTTACTGGTTGTTGCAGCAGGAAACGATGGACATACGAAGTGGAAGACACTAAGCAGTCCAGCGGATAGTCGATTGGTGTTATCTGTTGGTGCTGTGGGGTATAAAGTATGGCGCAAGGCCTCTTTTAGTTCTGTCGGAAACAATCTGGCCTATATAAAGCCGGAAGTTTCTTGTTTCGCGCAGTTAGGAACTTCATTTTCTGCACCGGTTATCACAGGGCTTCTAGCTTGCATATGGCAGTATTCGCCGACTCTCACTAGTAAGGAGCTAAAGTCACTACTCATATCCTCGGCGCATTTGTTTCCTTATGGCAACAACTACATTGGATACGGGGTGCCTCAGTGCGGTGGGTTATTTCGCCAAGGAGAAGTGAATGAGAATAGGTTGAAAACGGTGAAATCAAAACGCAACAAAGTGAACGTTGAGGTTTCAGCTGAACATAATTATTGTAACGTATTTCATAAAAAGGATCAGTTTCGAGTGGATCATCAAATAATTTGCGAAAAACGAGGTGAGGAAATTGTCATTCGTCGGCCAGGAAAACAGATACGTTTTTCTACTATATCATGTCAAGAACAAGCTATTGAAATAGAATGGACGAAGTAGTATTTTAAACAAAGAACTATTGAGTCAAATGTTTAAATGGTCAAGTTTTCAAATGAGTTTCCTTCTTCCAATGACAGTTGCCAAAACATCATGGGATGCGTTAGAAAGGCTCGAACCTGTTCTGATGTAATCGCATGAGTCAACAGATGATCTGGGTTATACGAAATTGGACTTTGTAATTTAATTAGCTTTTCCGCAGCAGATTTAGTAACCGCATATGCATGCGTGGTCTCGTGATTTCCAGCGATTTTCAGGTGTTTTGAATATGGTTTTGCATAGATATTCTTAATTCGAGTATGACTCCATTGCACCAGGTTCAAAGATTTCAATATGTGATACTGATATTGACGTAATCTTTCCTTAAATCCATATTTTTCATTTTTCCAATACCCCAAATAGAGTAATTCCCAGTTGTCTGGAAGCTCATTTAAGACCGTCGAAAGCAATGGTGTGTTACTGTTAAGTGGCTGAAGGTCATCTTCAAAAATTAAAACACTATTAAGATTTTCATCAATAACCTTTTCGTAGATTTTTTTGTGCGACCACGAACAGGCGATCATACCATGTTGCATTGGCTTTCCAGAGCGCACTCGCGTTTGCGCGAGTTGACTATTGTATTCTCCATTTTTCTCGGCCAGATCAATAGTGAAATTATTTTTATTGACGCCGTAAAAGAATTCAAACTCTACCCCCTTAAGCACCTGACGCATGTGCTCTTGACGCTCAGTCTGCCCTTCTAGTGTGAGGACGAAAATTTTATCAAATGTATTATTGAGAATTTGCAATTGATCCATTGTGATTTCACCTAAAAAGGTGTCGCAAATTTGATCAATCCAATTGGTCTTTCTGTATAGATAGTCGCTAATCTTTCACATATACCTTCTCTACAAAGTCCAGCGAAACGGAGTTAATGCAATATCTACGTCCCGTAGGGTTAGGACCATCGTTAAACACATGTCCAAGATGCCCGCTGCACCTGGCGCAAATGACCTCTGTTCTTGACAATCCCATTGTCGTATCGGCGACCTCCTCCACATGACCATCAAAAACTGGTTCGTAGAAGCTTGGCCACCCCGTGTCTGACTTAAACTTGGTAGATGAGTGAAAAAGCCTTAATCCACATCCAGAGCAGTTGTAAATACCTTCACTATGGTGGTTCCAATACCTTCCGGTAAAAGCTCTTTCGGTACCTTTTTCTCTGAGAATGTGATACTCATGGTAATCCAATCGTTCTCTCCATTCCTCTTCAGTCAGCAGTATTTTTTCTATTTTAGGTTGTGCGGGACTCAAAAAAGCTGCGCCCACAATTATGGTTGTTGCGATAAGTTTTAACATTTCCGTTTAGGTTTATAATGGGTAAACGGATTGTTAGGCAAATTGTGAGATTTTTTTTGATGTTTTAGCGCTATTGTCGCTTAGTTATCAGCTTATTAAGGATAAATACTCGTAGTCTTTGATAATTGTATGCAGGAATTTGACATCCGGAAGATCTGACTCTATCACCAGTAACTCTTTGATCTTTACCACTAACTCTGGTACTCCCCCTTCGTTATTGCCTTCTGCTCTCATTTTCAATGCTTTTCGTATGAGTTCAATTTGATTATCATTTAGCCGTTTGACTTGATCAATAGTTACTTCATGATTCTCTTCTGTGACGGAAACAACTTCTTGCAGTCTTATTTTTTCTGAGGTGTTGATAACGGTAGTTCCCGCTGCCATATCACCAAGTCGCTGTGACCTCTTCGAACTCGATATGCATATCATAGCCACAGCACCATAAAAAGATGATATGTCTATCGGTCGGAGTATCCATCGCAGTAGATAACTCGATATACGAGGAGAGCTTCCGTCGATTTTAACCACTTTGATTTTTCTGACCTTTTTGCCGATTGTTTGTCCCTCTCCAAAAATCTCAAATAGGAGGTTATAAAATAGGATGGGGACTATCATTAAGATAACTAAGAAGACTCCAAAGTTACCGGCGCCTACTGCTTGCAATATACTAGCGATAAAAATAATGGCAATCGTATATGCTCCTATGACTAATGCGTCGATTAGTGTCGCTACGATTCTATCACCTAGACTAGCATATTCAAAATCTAGTTCAATATTCTGGTTGGTAATGAATTTACTCATTATATTTCCTTTTTATTCTTGGACAAAGTAAAATAAACCATGCGACAAGGCCTATTTGTCAAGCAAAATGAAGCCAAATGGAAAGCTTATGAGGGCTCTCTGGCTGTAAACTCTTCTGTTGATGCAGATGAGCTTATGAAAATTTATGTCCACTTAACTGAAGACTTAGCGTATGCTAGAGCGAAATATCCGCGATCTTCACTAGTTACGTACCTAAACGGCTTGTCGGTTAGAGTGCATCACTTGATTTACCGCAATAAACCTGAAAGAAAAAGTCGCTTTCTCACTTTTTGGACACGGGACTTGCCCGTAGAACTTCATTTATCTCGTAGGTATTTACTCTACTCATTTTTGATTATGATGGTAGGGGTAATCATAGGAGGACTATCCGCACATTATGACGATACCTTTGCTCGCCTGATTTTAGGAGATCAATATGTGGATATGACACTAGAAAATATCGAAAAAGGAGATCCAATGGCAGTATATAAGAGTATGTCGGAAACAACTATGTTTCTCGCCATAACCGCTAATAATATTAAAGTGTCATTCTTAGCTTTTTCAATGGGTATAGTCGCGTCACTGGGCACGGGCTATATTTTATTTAGAAATGGTGTTATGCTTGGAGCCTTTCATTGGCTTTTCTTTTCAGCTGGGCTCTTTGACGAAACAGTTCTCACCATATGGATACATGGCACGCTAGAAATCAGCGCGATTGTAATTGCCGGGGCTGCTGGGATGCGTATGGGCCATGGACTTCTTTTTCCAAAAAACTTGCCACGCTTATATTCCTTTCGTGAAGGAGCACTTAGCGGTCTAAAGATTATTATGAGTCTGGTGCCCTTCTTTATTGTTGCTGGTTTTTTAGAAGCTGTTGTGACCAGAAATACTCACTGGCCATTATGGG
>CAYMST010000052.1:0-22438 GCA_964393115.1 uncultured Roseivirgaceae bacterium
CAAAGGGATTCATCTGTGGTGCGATTAAGATTTATCTGCAGGTTGCGAGCTGACCTTATCACAACTTATCCCTTATACCATTTGTAGTGTATAATGATGTATTAGTTTGCGAAACTGTTTTTTTCTTATTCAAGACAAAAAACACAGGCCTAGCAGCGCTAGGGTGAGGATTTTTAACGAAGAAGAAGGGAAAAACAGGAGTAAAATACACGTCACTAAACAGTATAAATGGTATTAGCATTGTGGCCTTGCTATTTTCAAACGGAAACTTTTCCCATTCTAGATATAAGGACTAAGTAGTAAAATGCTTAAGGTCTACTCGATTGGTTATGGTATTCGTCACTTTGGTCAACTTCCCTAGAAAGGTCATCGATCGATATTAGTGACACTCTTGCCAAGAGCATTTTTTCCAAGGGTAGAGTTTTACCCGTTGGAACCTTCTCATATGCTTATTTCTGTACAATTAGCACTGGAAATCACTATTTCTAGTGATTTGTTTCACGAGGAGACCAATCACTTTTGCAAATAATAATCTTTCGACTTGGAGTAGTAAATCATTCCTGCTTATGTCGAATATGACTGCCTACGACAAGGTTAATTTGAAATGATTAAAACCAATTATTATACCAATCTATATGAAAAAAAGTACGACTAAATTGAATTTTCCGATTTTAAACAAGTGTTTGTTAGCGTTAGTTTTTGGGTTCTCGTTGAGTTTGGCACACGCGCAAAATGTAGCACTTGATGATTTTATATTTAATGTGAACAACGGGGGTGTTTGCATTACTGTTTCCTCCGGACCGGAGTACTGGGAAACAGTAAAGGCTCGAGTTAAAATAGAAGGGACTAGAAATACAGCCCCTTTTGATAAAATAATTTACGCTGAAGGCGATTATGGGGTGAGTTGGAATAGTACTTGTGTTCCTGCTACCACTTTATACAAAGACGATGGTTATTCGTATACCGCAACCGTTACCTATAGGGAACGAACTGAAACAGAGCCCATAGAGCCCATAAACGTAGAATACACCACCCCGCTATCGATACAAGAGAAAAACGGGCTTACAGAAATAGAATTTGGAGAGCTTTACACCATTGTTGCAGATGGTAATGCCGAGGAATATGAGTGGCTAATACACCCGACATCCATTATGAATTTTAGTGGCTTAGATATAGTAAACAACAGAGGAAACGAAATTGATATTCGGATTACAAACCCGAACCAAGAGATTAAAGTGCGGATGAGAGGTAAACGGAATGGACGATTTACTTCTTACAAAGAGCTGAGGTTGAAGATTGGTGAAGAGGGCACAACTCAAGATGATCTTCCTCAGCAAGACGACCCTCCACGAAATGTAGCGTTAGATGATTTTATATTTAGCGTGACTAATACTGCCGTTTCTATTCTTGTTTCTTCTGGACCCGAGTACTGGGAATCGGTGAGGGCTCGGGTCGAAATAGAAGGGACTAGAAATACAGCCCCTTTTGATAAAAAAAATTATGCCGTAGGTAATTATAGTGTCATTGGGAATAGGACTATCGTTCCTGCCTCCACTTTATACAAAGACGATGGATACTCGTATACAGCTACAGTAACCTATAAGGGAAGAACGGAAACGGAACCTATTGTACCTATAAACATAGAGTATGCTACTCCGCTATCGATTCAAGAAGTAAACGGTCGAACGCAAATTGAACGTGATGAAATCTATACTATTGTTGCCAGTGGGGAGGCTGAAGACTATCAATGGCAGCTTCACCCTACATCGATTATGAACTTTAATGGTCTGGACATAGTAAACAATAGAGGTAGCGAAATTGATATACGGGTTACGACCGAAGAAGAGGAGGTCGAAGTGCGGATGAGAGGCAAACGAAATGGACGATTTGGTCCTTATGAAAAGCTGAGGTTAAAGGTTAGAGATAAAGTCATAATTCAGGAAGAACTTGGCAGAACAGAGCTATGCAGAAATAGCGAATATTCCATCGTTGCCTCTGGTCCGCAGGCTGATAATTATGAATGGCGAGTATTTGGCGCTCAAAATCTCGGTGTTCGTAATAATGGAACGTCTTTAAGACTTAGAACACCGAATTCCTTTTCGAGTATTCGAGTGACCTTAAGGGTAAGGTATGACAACGAATGGTCACCTATTAGGACTTTGACATTTAATAGGTGTCGTGACCTATCGATCCCGAGCATAGGTATTCGTGAAAACAACGGAGCCGATGAGGTTTGTCCAAATGAACGATATACCATTAGTGCAACCGGGGATAATGCTATACAATATGACTGGTCGGCAAGTGGGGCTCGAATCATCCAAAATAATGGCAATCGTATAAGCATTGAAACAAACAGTTCTTTCTCAAGTGTAGTCGTACGCGTGAGAGCACGAAATGATGGCTATTGGTCATCACGTCGGACACTTACTTTAGACAAATGTTGTCAATCCCCTCCGCAATTTACACTCCGTCATGGAGACGGTGTGACGAGTGGTAAAATGTGCTACCTATCTGATCATCAGATTCGGGTAAATGGTGAGCAAGCAGAACAATATATTTGGTCCATAAATGGTGGCGGTAGCTTCTTTATTGAAACTAATACTGGACAAAGGGCTTACTCAGATTATACAACGACCACTAGCAATACGCTATGGGTACAAACTGGAAATGGGTTAACCGGAAACCGTGTGAATATAACCGTCACAAAAGTCAATGACTGCGGTAAGAGGAGGAGTAAATTTGAGAGTTATGAGCTTGTGAGGTTATGTAGAGCTAGAACTATAGCTGCCGATGATAAAGCAATTCATGCCGAGTTATTATACCCTAGCCAGGTTCGGACAGGAGATGAAGTGTTATGGGCAGGAATTGGAAATGTGGAAGTAAAATCGTTGGAAGCCATAGATGTACAAGGTAAGTCTCTTGGTCTTCAGTATGAGCAAATGGATGATGAGAGCTTAACGTTTACCACAGCTTCTTTGTCCGCAGGGATTTATATAATGCGTCTCACCACATCCAACGGTTTAATGACAAGTCGACTAACTGTGAGATAGTACCACTAAAGTTTACTGGTGATTTAAAATAATTACTTGGTAAACGCTTGTTGCCTTATTTGATCATGTGCTTTTGACGGAGTCGGAAGCACATGATTGATGTTGGTCGTCGGCACTTTAGTGGATATATAGATACTACTGCTAACCTATTTTCTACCGTGGTGAAATCGAACTCTCTTTACCACCACAATTCCGACTACTTTATTTAATAGTCTTCTCAGTTATCCCATTTTTTTGGTCATCACTTTGGATACAACGTCGTACAGTTGTCGAAAGCTTCATCATTTTGATTCTAAAACCGTCAATTACTATTTTTTCCTCAAACATTAGTTAAATTGGAGCTTAGCAGTATTTATAAAGCTCATTCATGGTGGTGTCTACTTGATGACTCTGCTAAACCCAACCTGAGGTAAGTCATTAATAAAACGACGCCTTAATAACTATTTAGACTAATGAAAACCATACCGCTCAAAACTTGGATTGTCATTCATGTGTGCTACCGAGAAATATTTAATGCGCCTGTATGCTTACAGGAACTTAAAGCTTGGTTGGGCATTAAGGAAAATAATGTGATCGACTTTCTCGATGCCAAGTCTTCGTTGGTAAAAGAAGGTTTGCTTGTCGAAGAAAACGGTTATATCGTTAGACGAGGTAATGAAGGTTATATAGAGGAGCAACCAAGGAAGAACGAAGCAGCTACTAAGTTAATTCAGAAGGGTAGTCCTCTCCTCAATTTGTTAGGAAAGATATCTTTGATCAAATTCATAGGTATATCTGGTTCAGTTGCAGCTAACAATCCCACTCCCGATAAAGAAGGTTTTAATCAAGGAAATATTGATTTAGATATTTATTTGGTGACAATGGACCATTCGCTCTGGTTACTTTTTTTGCTTGAAAGGATTCTTAGTAATTTAAGTCTGTTACTTACTAAAAAACATTTTTATTGTTTCAATTATGTTACCGAAGAGAGCTTTTTGGAGATTACGAATAAGAGTTTTTTTACCGCCACGGAATTTATAAACCTTAAGCCACTGAATTCACAGAGCAAGAGCAATATTTTGGTACAAAATTTATGGGTTGGGAAATATTATTACGTAGAAAACGATATTGACAAGCATCTAGTTGAGCGAGGTTTCTTCACCCCGGTAAGAAAAGTATTTAACGTAACTTTTTTTCTAGTCTATTTCCTCATGCGAGCTTTAAAGAGACGTAAAATCAAAGTGTTGAGTTGGTTAAGATTTGATTTCGATAGTAGCTTTAGGCATAATTATCGACGAATAAGTAGCCCAAATGGCGGATACGAAATATCAGTGGCAAAAAAGTTTACCAGACTTTTTAAGTCTGGCTATCCTGAATATGCGAGCGACTCTGTCATTCAGTATTTATTTCCCTCGTATATCTACGAAAAGAAAATAGATAAGGAGAAAGGCATCGAATTGGATAAGAGGGCCTTCGAAAAATATGCGGTTGAATGAAAAAGATCTTATTTAGTCATTCTTACTTCTATAAGTTTGACAGCAAGCAGTGGAAAGCTGCTGAACCATATCCGCCACTAATGACCATAACTGCAGCAGCCCTTATGAGAGCGCATAAGTATGAAGTGCGACTCTTCGATGTAGGATTGCAGGATAGCCCAGAAGATGTATTATCCATACTTGAAGACTATGATCCAGACTATTTCGTGCTTTTCGATGATGGTTTTAATTACTTGACTAAGATGTGTCTGACGACCATGAGGGAAGCCGCTTTCAATATGCAGAAATTGGCAAAAAGTAAGGGTAAAACAGTCATTACTTGCAGTTCTGATTCCACTGATCACTATCAAAAGTATTTGGAAAATGGTGCGGATTTCGTCATCAAAGGAGAAGGAGAGATTACCCTTCAAGAGCTCATTAAGCAGTTAGAACAAAACGGCGATGTCAGTAAAGTAGATGGTATTTATTTCAAAGACGGAGATGGAATAATATTTACCAAACCACGATCTGTCAATAGATCCTTGGATGATTTACCTGAAGCAGCTTGGGACTTGATTGATGTGAATGCTTATCGAAACGTTTGGGAACGTCGTAACAAGCCATTCTATTTAAATGTTGAGACGACAAGAGGCTGTCCCTACAAATGCAATTGGTGTGCAAAGCCAATATACGGGAACCGTTATAATGTGAGATCTCCAAAGCTTGTGGTTGATGAAATTGCCAATCATGTGAGAGATCGAAGAGTGGATCGTTTTTGGATGTGTGACGACATTTTTGGGCTAAAACCTGGATGGGTTCAAGAGTTTCGTGATGAAATTAAGAAGCGGAGGCTATCGATAAAGTATAAGATCCAATCTAGAGCGGACCTTTTACTTCAGGAAGATAACATTGATGCTTTGGTGGATTCTGGTTTAGATGAAGTATGGATTGGGGCCGAATCAGGTTCTCAACGAATATTGGATGCTATGGATAAAGGAACCACTATTGAGCAAATTCATGAGGCCACTCGCTTACTAAAATCTAGAGGTGTGAAGGTCGCATTTTTTATTCAATTTGGGTACTTAGGTGAGACCAGAGCTGATATCTCTAAAACTATAGATATGGTGAAAAAGTTAATGCCGGATAACATGGGAGTCTCTGTTTCCTACCCGCTGCCAGGTACTAAGTTCTATGATAAGGTCAAAGATGATTTGATGCTTAAAGCAAACTGGACCGATTCTGATGACTTGGATATGATGTTTAGTAATACCTATAAACCTGGATTTTATAAAATCCTTCATAGGTATATTCATCTGGTATACAACTTTAAGAAATCATGGGTGGCTTTCACGAAGTACTCTTTTACGTTGGAAATAAAATCGCTGAAAGCCGCTGTTAAACCGTTTTACCTGATGCCTCAGATACTATTCCGTAGGGTTCAACTAAAAATACTGCAATAAGCATGTCGATGGTTAAAGAAGGTGTAAAGTATTGGGAAGATATTGAATCAAATCAAGAGAAAGAATCAGTTTATTTAAAGACAAGAGATAAGGAATCCCGTCTGCTTGATGACGAATTAGTTTCGTCACTTCCTAATTTACCAGATGGACAAGTGAATTCTGAAGAGTGGAAGTCCAGGAAAAAGTCTGTTCAGAGACTAACGGCTTTGCTCAAGTCTGATAAACCCCTTCGAGTACTTGATGTCGGGTGTGGAAATGGTTGGATGACAAAAGAAGTCATTCAAGCCGTTCCTGATGCAAAAGTGTTTGGGGTCGATTTAAATCAAAAGGAGCTTGAACAAGCTGTTAGAATCACGAATGGTTTAAATGCTGAGTTTCATTATATGGACTTATTGAAGAACTGTCCATTTGAAGAAGAGTATTTTGATATTATTCTTTTTAATGCTTCGATTCAATATTTTGATAACCTCGACAAGCTCTTCGAAAAATGTAAGGTGTTACTTCAACTTACAGGGAGGATTATCATTAACGATAGTCCTATATACGGTTCTGCAGAAGACTCAAAGTCTGCATCCAATCGTAGTAAATTATACTATGCTAGGTTAGGTGTTGATGTTATGAGTGATTATTATTTCCACCACACTCGATCGGATTTGGAAAGGAATGGGTTTTTGGAGAATAAGGGCTTTACTTTGTCTAAATGCCCCTTTCCACTTTGGATATATACCAAAAATCAGATTAAACATAATCCTGATAAGGTTAGTCAAGGATTTGGTAATCAATCTGTGATTTTTGATGAGTTGTATGACGCTAATCAGATCGTAAATTATATGCGAAAACTAATTCGAGAAGAAGTTCTAAGCCAGTTAAAGGCGGGAGATCATATTCTTGAAATAAATGCAGGTACCGGCACAGATGCTATGTTTTTTGCTCAAAACGGTTTTCAGGTAACTGCGGTTGAAATTAGTCCCGGTATGGTGAAGAAAGCGAATGAAAAATGTAAGAGTTTGGGACTGCAGGATAGAGTTAAGTTCATAAACGCTTCGTTCGAAGAGCTTGATAAGTTGAGTGAAAAAGATTTTGATTTCGCATACAGCAATTTCGGTGGTCTAAATTGTACTCCGAACCTTATAAAAGTAGTTGAAAGTCTTTTAGGTAAATTGAAATCTGGAGGACGTGCCACCATGACCATATTACCTCCATTTACGCTATGGGAAAAATTGCATGCTCTAAAGGGAAACTTTGAAATCGCGAATAGAAGGAAGAAACAAGGACCTTCATTGGCGCATATAGAGGGGGAATACTTTCATTGCTGGTATTATAACCCTAAAGAAATTATTAGCGCTATAAGCTCCAAAATAGCCGCTTCTGCCATTACTGGCCTT
The DNA here is from genome assembly GCA_964393115.1 of uncultured Roseivirgaceae bacterium. Classification (GTDB taxonomy): domain Bacteria; phylum Bacteroidota; class Bacteroidia; order Cytophagales; family Cyclobacteriaceae; genus CAYMST01. The sequence goes on from CAYMST010000052.1 coordinate 7,350, forward strand.
TGCATTTTTGTTCCTCCGTCTTTTATGGATCAATTTCCGAAAAAGCACCCCTTCTTATATAAATGGCTAATAAAAGTTGATTCTTTGGTGGCTAAATGGCCTGTATTTAATCGCATTGGGGACTATTTTATGTTAAGTGTGACTAAGAAATGAGGTCAAGTAGAAGGGATTTGATTTTTTGCCACTTGCCGAGCTTGTTTCGGTGATGATAATTTAACTGATCTAAGATGACCTTCTTTCGGTTATTTCTATTCAAAACATCTTCACGACGAGCTAGGAAGAACATTTTGCCAGATTGATTATATATGATGTTGAGCTCTTGCGGACGCATCTCTAACCCATATGACTTCTTGCTGGCTTGAGTCTTTCGAGAGGTAAGAATATATTCTGCTCTCACCTTTTTTGGGTCTTTAGTTCCATTGAGGTCAAGTTCAAAATCATATGTCTTAAGCTCTTCACACATTCTCTTTAATCGGTCCGGTATTAGCTCATAAAAAGAATCATATACAGCCAGTGCTTCATCTAAGGATTTGAAAGTGTAATTTACATGTCCCATGGCTAGTTCTGTTTGAAAAAAATTAGTCTTTTTCTCAAAGTGAGTACCAGCATCACCAAAGTTTATACAATGAGACTTTCTTGGGAAACAGTAGTATTTATGGTTTTCGATTAAGTATTGTGTCTTTAAAGGAAACCAGTCATCCGAAAGTTTATAGTTTCGAAAGTCTTCATGTATAAGCAGATCGTTGGACATTTCATCTCTTTGACGGTACCATTCCTCAAAGTGTTGCCATCGCTTGGCTGTAAATATTTGTCCTTGATACCACGGCACTTGTAAGAAGAAGGAGGCACCGCCATCGTCTAATGGCGTAAAGGGGGTATGTAGATACCCATTGAACCAAAGAGTATTGAGTGAAAAACCTGCGATGTTATTATCATCCTTATAGAATTGTAGCACCTCTTTGGCATAATAGTAGAAACTTTTGCCAACGAAAAGGTCATCTTCTAAATAAATGATATTACCATATTGTCTTGTGAGCCCTCCGCAAAATATAAAGTGACCTATTAGACCTAATTTTTTTTCTTGTTGGATAATCGTCTTTTGGCCATATGCCCATTCAAAAGATGTTACCTTTTCAAGTACATCAGGGTGAGGTTCATATTCTAAGGAGAATATAATATCGGTATTAAGAGGTATGTCAGCCAATGTCAAACTATGGAGTAGGCGTGAGATACTCTTAGGTCTCTGATATGCATTTATGACGATGGTAGGAGAATTCATTAGATTATGTATGATAGCCAATTTGCGGCTTTTGCTAGGTTTTTAGTTATTTCAGTGAAATTTTTTGGCTGATTCCATTCATTACTGGCCAAAGAGTCAGCTGCTATTCCTATAGAGATGGCCGGCACGTTATAGTGTCTGGCAAAGGCATATAAAGCAGAAGTCTCCATGTCGACAATAGAGGCTCCCATAGTTCGCCAATTTGATAATTTGCTGATTGTTTCCCTAAATGGAGCGTCTGTGCTTACGAATTTAGCAGGTTTTATTCCATTTTGATCTAACTGCGTTATCATTCTTGATGGTAGGCTAGTCTCTAATTCATTTGTACCCCAGTGTCCGTAGTGTCTGGATGTTCCCTCTTCGCTAATTGCAGATTTGGCATAGATAATTTCTCCTTCTTGGTGCTGACCTGAAATCCTTCCAACCATACCAACGATACAAAAAAAACGTACACCTAAGGCGTAGTACTCTTCACATAGAGCAATCATGGCCGGTGAACCAATTCCCCAGCCGGTGCCTAGATATGTGCCCGTGCTTTCATTAATACACAAATGTTTACCAATTAGGCCTCTTATTCTTCTTCTTTTACTAAATAACTTACTCTGGATATGAATATGTTGAGCTGAAAGTATGATTTTTTTGGGGGGGATGGGGTACTTCAAAACCCCAGAGTTTATTTTCCAATTGATTAATCTAGAAGCACTTAGAACTCCTTTTTCCATACAGCTGACTGTTGTATTTTTCTATGCTTCCCAATCTACTTATTATATGAAATAGAAATGACTTAGATTAGGAATTTATCTTTAAAAATCTCCGTTTTTATGACAAAGATTATTGGGATCGGGTTACAAAGAACAGGTACGACATCATTATATAGATCGTTGATCGAACTTGGTATAAAGGCTGCGCCAGATTCTATTCCGTTGTTCAATAAACTTGATCGCATCTTTCTTTCAGAGTATGATGCTTTCATGGATAACCCAATTCCTTTAATTTATAGAGAACTAAATGAAGTATTAACTGATCCCAAGTTTATACTTACCATTCGTGACAAAAATTCATGGCTAGAGAGCGTACAATGGTTATTTGAATATGAGTTGAATAAACTAAACCGACGGTTACGCAAAGTCGCAGATGAAATTCACTTTGCATTCTATGGTATAACGACTTTTGACCGAAAAATTTTTTCCATTAAGTGGGATGCTTATCATGAAGATACATTTAATTACTTCGAAAACCGCTCTGATGATCTATTGGTGATCGATATTGATAAGGAATATGACTGGGAACAATTATGTACATTTCTTAATGTACCAATACCCAAAAAGCAGTTTCCTTTTTTGAATAAATCTATGAAATGAGACGTCTCTGAATTGTGTAATAGATGATTACTTCCGTTATTACTAAAGTGTCGGCAGCCCAGCATATACCTATTACCCCGCTAATGAAATAGAATACAGGATACGCGATAATTGCAAGAAAAAGGACTAAGATATTAAGGATAAAGACTTGTTTTTCATAACCGTGGGCGACTAATTGAAAAGAAAAGTATTGTCTTATAACGAAGGGGATTAGACCCAATGAAAGTATTTTTAGATATTCTATTGAAGCTTTATAGTTTTCTAAATAGGATGAAATAACTATCTCTGAGAAAAGCCAAATAAGTAGTGTTAACAGGAGTGATAAGGAAAATACAATTAAGACAATTCGGTTAAGGCTGAAGTTTTGTTCAGTTTTTTTTACCATCACTGGGAATAGAGCGCTGTAAAAAGCAGCCGGTAACAGTTTTGAAGCTTCAATTATTCTATTGGAAACGGCATAATTTCCTACTTCAAGTGGTGTGCCAACGATTGTTATGGTTAGGATTTCCAAACGACGAAATATGGTAACAATCACTACAGAGAGTAGTAGATAACTGCCAGACTTTAGAATCAAAGCAATGCTGTTTCTAGATAACTTGGATTTGCTCCAATCTATACATATATCGTTATCATTTTGTATATATATGCCTAAGAGTAAGGTTGACAAAACTTTAACCATGGCCAACGACCAAACAAGAATGGTGATTTTTGGGAAGTAAGCGACTACTGAAATTACAACTAATGTTCTAAGCCCAGCATCAAGTAAGTCAAAGACTACGAATTGCTTCATTTTTTGGAGCCCTTTTAAGATGGCTTTGAAAGTTGTCGCAAGTGCTGTTGGAATTAATAGGAATGAGGTAATCATCATGTCTTTGCTGTTAAAGGTGAACAGCTGATCATCCACACATAAATGTATTAGTATGCACAGAAAGATAATAATACCAGAAATACTCAATTGAAGAAGTATACAAGGCCAGACTTTATTCTCAATTGAATTTTCCGAGTCTTGAGCTATTAGTCGAATTAGGTAAGTATCCATGCCAAATGTAGATATTACCTGCATGATGACAAGGTAAGCCATTATAGAAGAATACTGACCAAAAACCGATTGTCCAAGGTTTTTCGCCAGATAAAATGAGATACCTAGGTTTGCAACCAACGAGATTACCTTACCCGATAGTAGCCAGGTTGAGTCTGATAATAAATTAGATACAGCTCGATTCACGCCATTGATTTGCAGACTTGCCAAATCTAGCATAAACCTTACACCCATGTTCTTTTAAAATTTAAAAAATGCTACTTTAAGGTTTTTAAAAATTGAAAATAAAGCTTTAAAGTAGGAGATGGGAACCAACTGTTGGTGATCAATTAGTGGAAGCTTACTGATATGCACCATTTGTAATGATCAGCCTTACTATGCGTTTTCTAAGTCTCGATTATTAAAGGCTCTTCTGTGTTTTGCTCATAAAACAGAAATGTAATTAAGTCTCTATCCTTCAAACCAGTTTTTGAACTTAGTAATCTTTTCTGAAGGGACCAAAATACTTTCTTCGACAGGTACTTTAGTATTGATTTTTAATTTTCTAGCGGAGTAGGGGATTACCTCTTCGATACTATCGATGTGAATCAAAAACTGTCGGTTAACCCTGAAAAACTCGTCTGACACCTCTTGCTCGATTTTCTCAAGTGTTAGATCCATCACGTACTTCGCCGATGCGTTGGTCACCATATTCACAACACCATCTTTCACATAAAAAAGTGAAATGTCTCTGATAGCGATAGAGCGAATCTTTCCGCCGTAGGTAACTGAAAAGCGCTCGCGTCGTTTTTCTTGCTGGGATGTGAATGTACCGACTAGAGCGTTTAACTTTTGATAGGCCATTTCATCAGAACGCTTGTTCAACTCATGATACTTGTTTAAGCTCTTTCTCAACTCTTCTTCATCGATAGGCTTTAGTAGGTAAGAAATGCTATTATGCTCGAAGGCCTTGATAGCGTATTCGTCGTAAGCTGTTGTGAAAATAATAGGGGTGTTGATTTCAACCTCTTTGAATATAGTAAAGCTCAGGTCGTCAGAAAGATTGATGTCCATGAAAATCAAGTCGCATGTATTTAGTGTGAACCACTTTTTAGATTCGTCAACGGAAGTCAAAATTGCCTTTACATGAATAGTCGGATCAATACTCTCTAGCAGCATAATTAACTTGTTAGCTGCAAGCTTTTCGTCTTCTACGATTACAACGTCCATTGCTATGCTTGGTTTAAAAGTGGTAACTCGACAACATAATGTTCATCCTCAATATAAAAATCTGGTAGCTCGTCTGTCTGTATTTTATAACGGTCTAATAGATTCTTTTGGCCAATTCCAGTACTTGAAACAGAATCCGCTCGTGCTTGATAGTTATTTCGAACAATCAATTTATGGTCACGCGTAAATAATTCGATATGAAGAGGGCTTGAAATAGAAATCATATTGTGCTTAAATGTATTCTCTACAACGATCTGCAGGGCCATCGGCGGGATCAATTTATCTAGCTTTTTAGCATCGATTTTTATACAAATACTGATGGCCTCTTCGTGTCTGATTTTTTGAAGGAAGAAGTAAGAATTAATAAATTCTATTTCTCTCTTTAGCGTCACTAGCTCCTGATTATTTAATTCAAGGACATACCTAAATACTTCAGAGAACTTTCGGATAAACTTATCGGAAAGTGCTATGTCAGCATATATTAAACTTGAAAGAACGTTTAAGGAATTGAAAAGAAAGTGAGGGTTTACCTGGTTCTTAAGCGCTTCGTATTTAGAAATATAGTTTTGTCGTTCAAGGTCTTCAGCGAGGTGTTGGATCTCGTGCTTATCTTCATTGAGCGAAATATATTCATGAAACGCAAATACCATTGTTACAGTAATATAAAACAGTAGCATGGTCAATACGACAAATCGAGTATCTCTATCAGACCCGTCATCGTCTGAGAACATCATACCTACTAAAGAGGTAATTACCGTTAAGATACATACGATCAGTAGTACAATGATTACCTCATATACGAGCCTCTTAAGATTCTTTTCTTCCCAGGGGTATCTTTTATTCAGCCAACCAATAATTAAGTTTGATAAGTAGCCAATAAGAGTGGTCGCTATAAAGAAGAGAGGGATATTGATAATGAATTCCAGGAGTACCGTATGATACGAGTCGTAATCATCCTCTATTAATTCCTCCAATGCTGAAAGTATAGCAATGACCATCGAAGCAAAAGCATAGAAAATAATGTATCGTCGATCTTTTAAGACATGTTTAAATGTTGCCATTCAGTATTCTATAAATTATTCGAAATCGCTCGTATACTAGAGTTTAGATAACGACTATCTCAATACTTATTTAAAACCCTGTTTTGTATATCGCTAACCAACCTTTTTTGGTGAAATTATTACATGGGCTTCAGGTAATAATGAATCCTTGAAATTATTTGCGCGCTACACTTCTTAGCGAAACTTAATTTCGGGTTCAAGATAAATGAATTTAAATGTACCCAGTATAGCTGTTTTTAAGTGCTTAGCCTCTGGTGCTACCTAGGTACATCTGCTATTTGTTTATAGTTCTTCCAATGGTCTTTCAAGCACTTATTGTATCATACGCACCCCCTCCGAAACCTGACTAGCGTAGAAATACCCCAATGCATAGTTATCAGGATCGGAAATATTTTGAATATTACCTCTTACAGGGACAGGAGGGGTATCAATTAAGGCACCGGTCTTTGCGGCTTGGTCAAATAGTATGAAGTAATAATCATAAGCATTTTCAGAAAGTGCCAACTGTTTCACGAGCACTTCTTCTCCTGGAGCAAAGACGGTCTCTTCATTAGGGATATATCCTTCAATTTTTCGCCCATCGAAGAATTCATCTTTTGCGATAAGATTGTTTTTGTTGCCCGGGTCAGGTAATACTTGTAATGCTCCGTTACGATAGGTCTCCCAGAAGTAATAATTGTCTTCTGACACTGGATCGATGAAGTCGATAGCAATTTTAATTCCTTCATCTTCGAAAATATTGCCTTCCTCAAACCGCTGATAGATACTATCAATGGGAGCGACGGGCATTAATGTTTCTACTGCCTCATATTCTTGGGAATTCCAAATAATATGCAAGGTATACACCGCATTTAGTTGTGGTATTAAAGTGTTATTTACGTATTCCCCACCAGTTATTTCCTGGAATTCATACCTTTCATTATTGCTATTTGTAACCCAAACATCAGCTCCAGTGGCTCTTGGAGTAGTTTCATTTTTGAAAAAATCACCAATAGTTGATAGGGTTATTTTGTGATTTTGCTCATTACTACTTGACTGCCATTCAATCCTACCTTCCACTACTAGTCTTTGGTTCGGAGTCTCTAAGTCTACCGTTGTTTCGGTATCGCAAGAAAAGAATACTGCACCCAAAAGAATAAGGGTCAGCGAATATGTACGATTAACAATGTGTTTTTTCATCTTGATTAAAATTTAAAGTTGTAAGTAATATTTGGAGTAGCCCCAAATAGCGAGCTTTTGAAGGCATTAGTTTGGCCTGGCTTTTCTTCATCCTCAATAAAGTAGATACTGTTGGCATTAAGCCTGTTATACACATTGAACAAGCCAAATACCCATTCACCTCTATCGGTTTTACCATTTTTCGCTCTTCTTTTTAGCGTAGCAGAAATATCTAGTCGGTGGTAGGTGGGTAGCTGATCCTGGTTTCTCTCTTCGAAGTGAGGGATTACGATTCCAGCATACTCATATCTTCCCTTTGGAAAGGTGCTTGGAAGCCCAGAGGCAAGTATGAAATTCCCTGATAAGCTCCATCGATCGTTTAGCCTATAAACTCCGGTAATCGAGAGGTCATGAAGCTTATTGAAGTTCGTAGCATACCAAGATCCACTATTGATTCCTGGATCACCTTTTCCCAACCCAGTAACTCTTCTCTCACTTCTTGAAAGCGTGTAGCTGATCCATCCTGTTAGTTTACCAGTATTCTTTTTCAAGTAAAATTCTAAACCATAAGATCGACCTTCACCGGAGAGTATCTGAGTTTCTATTTGATTATTAGCAATAATATCGGCACCGTCTACGTAGTCCACCATGTTCTGAATATCCTTATAATACGCCTCTAGTGAGGCCTCATAGGTGTTTTTCTTAAAATTTCTGAAATAGCCTATAGCAAACTGATCTGAGGATTGAGGAGAAATGAATTCTCCGCTAGGAGCCCAAACGTCTACAGGTGTTGGTGAAGTACTATTCGAAATAAGGTGTAAGTATTGGTACATTCGATTATAGCTTACCTTGATGGATTGGGCATCGTTTATGAGGTAGGTAAGCCCTATCCGGGGCTCCCAGTTATTGAATGTCTTGATCTTCTTACCGCTTCCAAAAGAGGTAGATCCTATTACCGTTCCTTCTTCATATCTGTTTAATGCTGAGTTATAGGTTACGGGAGCATTGTTTTCGTACTTGGGTAGATCTTGATCGCCAGTTCTAATAAACCTCGAAAATCGCGTACCTAGGTCAAATAATAGCTTTCCAGTTTCTCCATGATAATTGATGTAAGCGGCTTGTTCTTGGGCAAATTTCTCATCAAGCTTTGAACGGGAAATATTTGATCCATTTAAAGGCTGGATTTCTGCTGGGTTAAATGTGTACCATTTTTGGTCAAGGCCGAATTCCAGATTGTTTTCTCCTTGAAAGTAATAGGTAAAATCGGCTTTAGGATTATATGTAATCACATTTGAGGATATCCTGTTTTCCGCCCCCGTTGCGAGATTGTCTATCAAGTAGTCATAATTGCTGTAAATGGCTGAAAAATTTGCAAAAAGTCGATTGCTAAACGTCTTATTCCACCTTAAGGTAGCTGTTGCATTTCCCCATCCATTGCTAAAGATTCCTCCTAAAGCCAACTTGTCTCTGCCGAAATAGCCCCCTAGGAATATACGGTTGTTGTCGTTTAGCTTATAGTTGGTCTTAATGTTTAAATCATAAAAGTAAGCCGTGTTGCTTTGGCCGGCAGCACGTAGAATAGCATCTCCATAAGACCTTCTCCCTGCTATCATGAACGACCCCTTGTCTTTGACGATCGGCCCTTCATAAAGTGCTCGGGCAGATATTAAGCTTATTCCTCCCTCTCCATTGTATTCCTTTAAGTTTCCTTCTTTTTGCCGAACATCCAATACTGAGCTTAGCCTACCTCCATATCTGGAAGGAATACCTCCTTTATAGATTTTTACGTTTTTTGTGGCATCCGGATTGATGGCCGAATAAAGTCCTAGTAGGTGAGCAGAGTTGAAAATGATGCCTTCATCAAGTAATATAAGGTTTTGGTCAGCTGATCCACCCCTTACGTTAAACCCAGAAGAGCCATCTCCTAATGAGGTAATTCCAGGTAGCAGCTGAATAGATCGGATAATATCCGGTTCACCCAGCACGGCTGGAATTTGCTTCACCGTCTCCGTCGAAAGTTTGATGGTACTAATTTCGTTGATAGAGACATTTTTGTTGAGCGCCTCTGTACTTACCACCACTTCGCTTAGCAACTCCGAGCTGCCTTCCAGCTCTATGTTGAGTACCTGGTTACTACTTATAGTAACGGTTTGTTCATAGTTTTGAAACCCGATATAGCTTACACTTAGTGTATAGGTACCTGGTGGGATGGATATGGAGTAAAATCCATAAAAATTTGTGATGTTGCCAGTCTGCAACTCTTTTACTAATATGGTCGCTCCGATGATATCCTCACCGGAACTGGCATCCTTAACACTCCCGCTAAGGGTAACCTTGTCCTGTCCAAATGCTACTACTGTGGCTAACAAGACATTGAAGAACAAAATAGCTTTTGTCATTTTGAAATGTAATTTGTTGCTCCAAAATGACTGAATAGAGTAGTCTTTATTAAATGAAAGGATGCGAACCCTGCATTAATTGCGTTGAACCCTGCAATGAGGTGCCTGGACAAAATTGTGGGGTTAAGGATTTAGATTCGGTGTAATGAGAAAAGAAGAAAGAAGGACCATTTACTTCGTTGGCCTAGCTGAGGGGAAGCGTTATTGTTAACTCAAATAATCTACCACCTTTCGAAGGTGGTAGATAGGTGTTTAGATACTTAGCTAAACCACGTTACGGTTACACATATGGTGTTACCATGGCATCATTTTCGCCAGTTTGTGTCCTTCCTCATTTGATCCCGTTTTCCAGTAAGAACTAATGTATTTAGGAGAGTCACTAAAGCGTTTCTCTTCATTGAAATACTTCTTAATTTTCTTAATCGTGTTCATTTCTCCTGCCACAAAGACATTTGGTGTTCCTTCTAAGTGTTTGATTCCTTTTATAGCGTCAAGTTGTTGAGCGCTATTCTCTTTTGGATTGGAGTGAATTAGCCACTGAATGTCAATGCCTTCTGGTGCGGAGAATTCTTGTTTGTCCTGTTCATCTAGTATTTCTAAAAATGCATATCCCTTAGCGTCATGAGGCAAAGATTCTATGATCGAAATAGCGGCAGGCATCGCAGACATATCTGCGGAAAAGAGATGCCAATCACCTTTTGTAGGATCTGCTCTCAAGTGACCAGGCCCACGAAGTTCTACCTCATCTCCAATTTGTGAATCCAATGCCCATCTTGTCGCAGGGCCCGCAGGCTGATGAATGGCAAAATCAATGGATATCGTCTGGTTATCAGGGTCGTAACTGCGTGCAGTATACGTTCTCGTTTTTTGGCCTGACGTATCATTTACTTTTAGTTTCACATAACAACCGGGTTTCCAAGATATATTATTGAGCTGCTCACCTTGTAGCGTAATTCGCAGCATATTCAATGATATTTGGTTTTTCTCTATAATTTTTAACATCTGTTTGGATAAATATTACCTTTTATTACTAGTTAAAGTTACTTTTGGTAACATATACGGAGTTTTATAAATAGGTTTACAAAAAACTAGTTACCGTTAAGTAACTAATATGGAAAAATCTATAGAAGACCCAGGTCAGTGTCCGCTAACTGCAGCGCTTCGGTTGGTAGGAGGTAAGTGGAAGCCGGTGATTATTCTAAACCTGCGGAAGTCTCCGAAACGGTTTGGACAGCTTGATTCTTTAATTCCTAAGATTTCAAGAAAAGTCCTGACTTCTCATTTGATGGAGTTGGAGCGAGACCATCTGGTCATCAGAAAGTCGTACCCCGAGATCCCACCGCGGGTGGAATATGAGCTTACTGACAAGGCAAAGGAATTAGTGCCTATATTTCGCGCTATTGGGGAATGGGGGAAGTTTCTACTTGAGCCTGATTCAGAAACGGTTTCGTCTTAAGAATGCGTTGATAAATTAAGTTTCTCACCTTTTCATGCGGCGGGTAGGAATGGTATTTGCGGTCCATGATTTCCAAATTCTGGAAAAGATGGGGATGATGCCGTAAGATTGTCGCACAAAATCAAGAGTTGGGGTTAACCTCAATCAGTGATCTTAATCACGACATTTCCTCTTTTGCGGCCCGTATCAACATATTGGTGAGCTTCTACTATTTGTTCTAGTGAAAAGGTTTTATCTACGAATGGCTCAATAAACCCAGAATCTGCCATTTGTCTGATTTCTAGTAGCAAATCTGTTTGTTCACTAGTCATCATCTTGGTAGAAACGAAGCGCCCATTTTTCTTCAGCACCTTCTTCGCTACCGATTTCGATGTTTTACCCACTGCGTCTAACACAATATCAAAATCCGAAGGTAGGGTGGTATAGTCTTGATTTTTGTAGTCTATTACTTCATTAGCACCTTGATATTTAACCATATCGATATTTTTAGTACTGCAAACTCCCGTTACGGACTTTCCTAAATACGTAGCAAGTTGCACGGCATAGCTTCCTACACTACCAGAGGCTCCGTATACGAGTACCTTTTTAGTCTTGTCAATCTTGGCTTTCCGAAGTAGAAATAGGGCAGTCATGGCACCAATGGGTAGCGTGGCTGATTCTTCATAGGACAGTTTATCTGGTTTTTTGGCGACAACACCTGATTTCCACGCTTCCGGAATACACACGTATTCAGCGTAAGACCCTTTTGCTAGCATGGTGGTAGTGCCAAAAATCTCATCGCCCTTTGCAAACCTTGTTACTCCCTTCCCGGTTTCTTCAACAACTCCGGCAAACTCATGTCCTAAGATTCTCTTCTTTGGTTTAAATAAACCGAAAACCAGCCTAGCCGGTAGCCAGAAAAGTGGAGGGAAGTCCGAGGCACGAAGACGAATATCTCCTGCCGTAACCGTAGTGGCCTTTACCTTTACTAGTAGCTCATTACCTTTTGGTTTTGGCTTATCCACCTCAGCCAGTCTAATGACTGACGGTGGACCATATGACGTATAGATTGCAGCTCTCAATTTTTATAGTTTTTTACTTATTCCGAAGTCTATTTAATTGCCGATATAAAGTCTGTTGATACGTCGTTCAAACCAACTCTTTTGTGTAATCGTCTCATGGATTCCATAAAATCATGCCGTTAACAACCAGAACAGCAGAGACAGGACAAGGTGTGTTTTTCCTTTGAATGAGTAAAAACATTCCCATGGCTATTTTCCTTATTCAAGGACTCTTATCAACCTATATGTCTGTTTTACCGTGTTCTGGTCATTAGTTTTCGATTGGTAGACACTCACTTTTTGTTGCGCAGGTATCTTTTCTGCTCTGTTTTTTCCATAGAAGCATGACGGCTAAACGGAATGAACATATGAGCCCAAATAGATCGACTTAGGCGATATGTTATTGGAATTAGCACAATAACCAGTCCGGCGATCCAACCTATATACCACCCCAAACTGCCGTCAAAATCAAGTAGTTTCATGGTAATTATGACCGGAATGATGATGGCGACCTGAATCGCATAACTAATATACATTGCTCCTGTATAGAAACCCGGCTCTGGTTCAAAAGGCTGGGAACAGTTATGACATTTTTCATGCATGACATCGAAACTTCGGCTATATGCGGGAGATATAAACATTTTCTCAGATCGACAGCTTGGACAATGCTGATTCAATGTGCTCTGTAATAAAGTTCTAGTTTTCATGGTTATTGAGTTGATCGACTTCCCAAGAAAAAAAAGATTGGAGTCTGTGTACACCGTGTCTTGGAGCAATATTATCTTGTCCCATCATGGTTAGGAAAAACTCTATTGGACCATAGGTTTTTGAGGAGGTAAATAGCTTCATTATACGCATGGTAGCTTTGCGAAGCCAATCAGGAAAATGTATGATCTTAACGGGGCGCATCCATGTTTTTAGCGCTATTTCAGCGATTTCATTTTGAGTCAAAATATCTGGTCCTCCAACTACGAGTTCATGTTCCTTAGCATCTACCGATTCTAAGATGACTTTGGCCAAATCAGCTCCGTGAATAGGGTTAAGCTTATAATGGCCATCACCGAAAAGATACACTTTTCCTTTTTGAGCCATATCCAGAAAATCTTTCATGTCTGAGAAGAACCCATTAGGACGAACAATGAGATAGTCTAGCCCTGAACGCTTTAATTCATCCACAAATCGCTCTTTGGCTTCCATGATTTTTAGATGTCTCATTTTTTCTCCATTGATCACGGAGATGTAAATGAACCTCTTAACTCCAGCCTTCTTCGCCTCATGTAGTAAGTTCATATTGGCTTGATAATCTACATCCATATACGTGAGACCATCTTTTTGACGGGTGATGCCAACTGTCGAGATTATAACATCAGCATTATCTAGTTGTCTGTCAAGAGTGGTTGGTTTGGTTACTTCAGCTTTAATGATTTGTCTTGCTTCCAGCCCCTGATCCAGAAGTCGTTTTTCATTTCTTGCGATGGCTTGAAACTGGGTTTTTTGAGATTGTAACTCTTTGACAAGGTGACTTCCTAAGTACCCTGTAGACCCTGCTATTATTATCTTTTTCATTTTATTTCGTTTTAGAATTCGTTCTTCACAATGACTTCTATTGACTCATTCATTGGTGTCCAATCTTGCTGATTGCTTAGGAGAACGATGATACTATTGGATTCAGGCAACAAGGCGATTATTGATGAAAAACCATCAATATTGCCTCCATGATTATAAAAAATTGTTCCTTCTATTGAGATAGTGAACCACCCCATTCCTGATGTGAAGAAATCATCTTGCCCGTATGGAGCTGCGAATACTTCTGCTTTTTCTGATTCTGTTAAAAATGAATCACCCAATAAGGCGTCCCCCCACTTTTCAAGGTCTTCAATGGAACTTACTAAATCGCCTGCACTATAGGCCAATTGCATTTGATAGGGCGAAACTTCACGCTCTCCGAGGTATCCTTTGGCGAAGCCTTCTCCCTCAATGGCATTTTCTCCTCTTCCCGTATTCGAAAGGCCTAATGGATTGAATACTTTTTCTTGTAGGTAGTCATGATAACTCATATCCGACAGCTCTTCTATGAGAATCCCTAGAATTAAATAATTGGAATTAGAATAAGACCACTGTGTGCCCGGCTCAAATAGCAATCCATCTTCTTCACTTGACTCCTTAAGAATGTCATAGATGTCTTCGGGAGTGAAAAATTGATTCTCGTTATTTACTGCGTCCTCTATTGGACTTATATAATCAGGGATCCCTGAGTAATGTGTCAGTAAATGCCTCAAAGTAATCTTATCACCGTGAGTGTATTCTGGATCGAAATCACTAATGGTTTGATCGTAACTTTCGATCATTCCTTCTCGCTTAAGGGACACTATTGCCATTGCGGTAAAAGCCTTCGTCATTGACCCAATTCGGTAAACGAAAGAAGGATCATTCTGGATATTTCTGGCAATATCAGCCATCCCAAACCCTTGCCTTAGTATATCAGTGTTGCCTTTTCTGATTAGAGCGCTTCCCGTAAAACCAATCTCTTTTAAGTATGTTTCAGGTGTAGTGTAATCGACTTTTACTGGTTGCAGATTGCTATCATCGTCGCTGCAGGCACTTATAGCTACCACAAATGCCATCGCTGTTAATAATGTGATTTTTTTCATTAGAGTCGTCATTAATTTTTGTGCTTTACAATAAATGATGACACAAAATTGAAATGAAGCGATATGCTATTCGTCTCAGATTATAGGATGGGACTGGTACATGAAAATCCGGACTTTTTTGCCCGGCTAAATCAGAATGGGAACCTCAGAGCATAAAAAAAGCAGGTTGTTTAGACCTGCTTGTTGACGTGTTTTTCACTGAAGTGATCAATTATACCATCTTACCGCCCAAGCCAGCGGTAGTTTCAAAATAAAGGCGGTCAAAAGGAATTGAAGTGTAAAGGGGGTGTCATCGTCCAATAATTGAAATAGGAACACTCCTGCCACTACCAATGTTCCGCTCACTATCAGCTGATCACGCAAGATTTTAAGTTGGTTAACGATAACGGCTGATACCACTACATATGCAGATACGGTAAGTGTTACAAACTGGTGC
>CAYMST010000053.1:0-22437 GCA_964393115.1 uncultured Roseivirgaceae bacterium
GATCCCGCAGGTCTAAAAGCTACTGCCATTACGGAATCAATGCTTTTTTCCTCTAGAGATCTTAAATTAAGGTTATATAAATATACCAAAAAACGGTCATTCCTAACCACATCTAACTCAACATCATCAGGGTTAATCCCTATAAAATTCATACTCTCCGGATCAAACCTTGAGTTTTCAACTTCGTCTGATAACTGTTGAAAACAAGAAGTTGTTACCAAAGCGAGAGCACCTATAACGAACACAATTATCCTCATAGCACCTTCCTTATCCCCAACATTAGCAAATTTCTATTACCTCTAGACATAAACGATAACGTTGGAGTTATCTTTTTTTGCTGCTTCAAATATGGATTTGTTCTCATATTCTGTCTACCCTTGTTATAAACAGAAACTACGTCAGAAACCCAAATCACGGCAACTAATGACAAAAACAGATCTGCTCTTCGTAGCGCTTTTTTACCCCCTTCCCTATACCCAAGAATTTCATCCTGATATTTTTGAGTAGTAAAACTTAACTCGTTATCAAAACTTTGATATTTTGGCTTCCAATTTGTTTGAAAATCAATGTATGACAATACAGTACCGGCAACAGCAAGTGTATACAGTGAAGAAGTGATAGTGCCTCTCGCATTTGAGAAAAGTTTGTGCTCTCCACTCCCAACATAATGCTGACCCCAACCAGGATAGACAACTGACTTAAAAGTATGAATCGGTCCACCACCGAAAGGTCTAGATGTATTATTAATCGTTACTCGCGCTTTTACATTTCCAATCAATTCATCTAAATCCTTGTAGACATCCCAAACAATCTTTTTATTGGAACCTCCTAACACACCTTTCCCAACATCTCCGTAAACAGAAACGGGGTCATATGTAATTGCAGAAATAATCTCTAGCTCAATATCAAATAAGCTGTGTACATCAAAGTTCACTATATCGTAGATAACTACTATTTTCTCGTCTCGCACCTCCAACTTGACGTTTTCTATTTGAGCAGACTTTGCTAACAACGTGCTTGATAGACCGAGCGACCAAAGCAAAACGAGAATCGTTATTGATTTATTTTCCAAAATTGCCATGATGTTTTAATGTTTGGACTTACCATAACTTGTGGTTCTTGTTGCTTTCCAAAATCTAAAAGTGATTTAGTCTTTGTTTTGGAGGTTACATACTCTACTAACTCCTCATAAGTTTTACCCTCACCAGTATTCTTCAGAAAATCTAGTAAGTAATAGGTAAATATGCCGTGTCCATTTTTAACAAAGGGTTTAGCGGTCTCGTCGTTATTCGTTGCGCTAAACACAAATAGGTTCCCCGCGTTAATAGTTTGTTTTTTAGGTTTTGTTCTTACTGACCTGGTTGTAATTAGACCTGCATTACGACCGTTTCCACTGAAGCATGCGTCAAGAAATACGCTCACCCTCTTTGCAGAGTTAACCGTTAACTGACTAAACAGGTCTTTCAACTTAATTGCAAATTTGAGGTTAGTATTACTCACATCTACGGGAATTAGATATGAATCTCCATTTTTTTCCGTAGCCAAGCCATGACCAGCAAAATAAAAGAATACTTCTGCTTCACCTTTCAAACTTTCAATAGTGAGTTTTAGGTTGTCAATTGCAGTAAGCATGTCAACTAGCCTAGCATTCTTAATCAGTACTATTTGGTCTTGAGGAACACCCAAAAGTTTTTGTGCATACTCATTAAAAATCACCGCATCTTGAATAGCAAAAATTGCATCGGAGGTTTTATCAAGGTCATTCTGAAATGAGCTATAGTCTTCATTGCCGATCACTAATGCAAATCTGTTGGCATACTGCTTGGCGCCATTTGGAATATTAATATCCACATCTGCTCTCTGGGTTTTTCTTTGCGAAAGATTTGCTGACTCGTGCGAAGTTATTTTTTGTTGAAAATTAACTTCCACAAAATCGCTTTCTCCACTTTGGCTCCAACAGAGTTGGACACAAAAAACAATAAGCATATAAAAAAATAGTTTTCTCATTTTTTGACTACTAAACTAATTCTCTCTAATCTTCGGTTTACGCTGTCATTTTTCAACGTAAAGCGCTTAATCCATTTGTGAAAAACTTTATTGCTGACGGATTCAGGAACTCTATAGCCCAACTTCAATTCTTTGTTGCTTAATCGGGTATTTTCTTTTGAACCCTTAGGAAACATTATAGGTGTCTTCGAAAACACCACATATAACCTGTTGATATCAACTGGTCTATCTGCTGTCATTTCGTAGGAATCCGTTATTGGCCACACGTGAGTGGTATCCTTAGGTTGATCAGAAAAAAAAACATAACGCTCATCTTTTCGAACAGGAAATCCCTTACTAGAATAAACATCTGTGCTTCCCGGTAGTAGTCGATCGACCAGCTTATCGCTTTCCAAAAACACGGCTAAATATCCATCCGCCGGGCTTTTCACATACAACAGAATGTCATCTTCATTCTCAAATTCGTCAGTAACGCATCTTAAGTCTGGGCAATTAAGTGCCTTGGCCTCCAAACCACTGATAGTATTTTCTTCTCCGCTTGCCTCTATCTCGACACGACATTGAAGAAACTTAACGAAAACTAAATCCCCGTCTATCGTCACCTCCCTAGTAAGCTCTGAAAAATCAATAGATATAATTCTTCTAAGCTTTCCTCTAGTCTTTGATTCAAGAAGCCGATCATACGTCGCCACACTTTCCTCACCAGTCTTACTTATCCTATTGATAGTAACTCCTTCAAATCGACTACCGTAACCCAACTCTAGAGCATTTTTTATGGCTAGATTCTTGAGTTTTTCTTTTTGCTCTATAACAGGTAAAAGATCTGAAAGTTGGAGTATCGCTTCCCCTTTTAGTCTATGATATTTAGACTGCGCATGGGTATGAGAAATAGCAATGCAGAGCATAAAAAAAAGCGCGTAGTTCTTAGAGACCATTAATTAGCTTTTAGTATTTTCTAGTAGTCATCGTAAAGATACTGGAATATTAACGAAATATTTCCAACTTACTAAATCGTAAAGCAAGGAGGTCTGTTTAGAATGTGTCAACTGAGACCGTAAGCGTGTTCGGCTTTTATCATTTTAGTGTAATTAAGTTATCTTGAGACAGAGTAACCCCACAACTAAAACCAAAAACTAATGGCGGTAATAAGGCAGGTCTTCCTGACGAGCATCATATTCAACTTAGTCTTGTTCACCTTAACATTTTCTGACGATGATCAAATAGAATATGTAATTCATTCTTTAGAGGAGTTGTCTAAAAAACCATATTTCAGCGACTCAATATTCTCGTCAAACAGGTTTTACCAAAAACTAAGAAAAGCTCAAGAAAAAGAACCCTCGAAGCGTATTCATGATCTTGTGACGACCATAAGAAGACCAATGTCAGAACATATATCTATGGACAAATTGAGGCGACAATTGCGATCATTAGACGACTATGACTGGGAACAACGATATGATCTGGTTGAGGTCTACAGAAAGGTCAAACCATATCGACAACAGACTTCATACATGACCTACAAAGAGATGCTCGATTACTTTAAATCCTTAAATCACCAAGTACCTGTTGATGTCTCCGTCCTTGGCGTCACATTTTCAAGAGATAAGATGTACAACTACTTTATGCCATTAACATTGCTCTTTATATATATATTTTTACTCGTTCATTTAAAGAATTTTCGCGTTGACAAAGACCTTGAGAAAAACGACCTAGCCTTTATTCCCCTGTACCAAGACCTACTCAGTCGGATACTATCAACTTTACTACTCAATATCCTACCAGTATATATATTTTTTTGGAACATTGCATTTCGACTGAGCAACCCAGAATTACTTCTTTCTCGAAACTATTGGCTAATCTGTGGTGGATTAATCCTTTTAGTACTGATTTTTATAAACCTAAGACTCCGAAAAATCAAAACAGAAATAACTGAATTAGGATAAACAATGCTCAGCTAATTTCTTCACCCTACCAGCGATTGGTCATGTTGAAAAATAAAATCATATCCCCATGTAATGTTTTTGACTTCTTGCCACTAATGAAATAAAACATTAACGTGAGCAGCGATTTTTATAAAAATTCAATTTTGCCGTATGCATCTATCATTATAAAGATTTGTAGAGCGTACACCAACTCTCAAGAAGATTTCGAAGATTACTACCAAGAGGTCTGCCTTCAAATCTCGCAGTAGAGAAAACTTTAGTAGCCAATCAAAGTGGTCAACTTGGGTTTATAAGATCTCTCTAAACGTATGCCTAACACTACTAAAAAAAAGAAAGAAAACTGAAAGCGTATCTATCGGTTTAAACCCGAATGAAATAACAGAAAGCAATCAAGCTTTCATCAATGAATCCCTCAATCAACTATACGGAGCAATAAAGCGACTTACGCCCGTGAACAGAATGATCATATTGTTGTACCTCGAAGAGAAGCCTTACAAAGAAATTGCGGAAATCATGGGGTCCAACGCAAACAACATTGGAGTCAGGATAAATAGAATTAAAGAACAATTAAAAACCATGCTAGATGAAGCAGTCAATTGAGAATATTTGGAAAGAAGGATTTGCGGACGAAAGCCTTACCGCACCATCGAAGATCAACTCTTTGTATGATAAGAAGTCCTTGCTATTGATAAATAAGTTAAAAGCCTCTACCAAGAAGGACAATATCAGTCTAATACCCATTTCACTGGTTCTATTTATACTTTTTAGTGTTATTGGAAAGGTGCACGTTGGACTTTACAGTACAGCCGTATTGATTCTATTATTTATCAACAATAAGAAATTACTTGATCGATTATTCGCCATCCAAGAGAGTAGCAACTGCTACGATTACCTGACAGCCCTTCGGGGCGGGATAAAAAGCACCATTAGGAAAACTATCTATCTCATGATAGCAGCGCCTCCCCTTGTTTTTGGTGTAGGAGTATGGCTTTACTTTTTGGAAGACCCTATTCCCAAAACGGCGGTCACTGTACTCGTAGTTCTTTCAATGATATCACCGATTCTGGGACTTATCGGTTATCATCTAAGCAATCAAATCATTTATGGGCCAACTATTAAAAATATCAATACTATTATCCGAGAAATGGAGGAATTGAGAAACTAAGGACCGTAAGTTGAAGTTTGATACCATTTATACCATATAGTGACGTGTATTTTACTGCTGTTTTTTCCTTCTTCTTCGTTAAAAAGCCTTGACTAGCCGGGCCGCGTAGGCCGTCCGCATCCTAGCGCTATTAGGTCTGCGTTTTTTGCCTTGAATAAGAAAAAACCAGTTTCGTAAACTAATACGTCACCATACACTACAAATGGTATAACCCGAAATTCGGCATAAATCAAAGACCGCCCTACACACAAGGGCAGTCTTTTTATATTCATACTTATCCTGCTATAATCTCTTCAACCACTTCAGGGTTTAGAAGCGTAGAGGTATCCCCTAAGTTAGACGTATCTCCTGAAGCTGCTTTTCTTAATATTCTTCTCATAATCTTTCCAGATCTCGTTTTTGGAAGTCCGGATACAAATTGTATCTGATCTGGTTTAGCGATTGGGCCAATGATTTTACTGACGGTTTGTTTGACCTCATTAGTCAAATTATCAACAGATCGGTTTGACAAGTCAGCAATGACATAGGCATAAATACCTTGCCCTTTTATGTCATGTGGGTAGCCCACTACCGCAGATTCAACTACCATCGGATGTTCGTTGATCGCATTTTCTACTTCGGCAGTCCCCATTCGGTGTCCCGACACGTTAATAACATCATCCACTCTTCCTAGAATACGGTAGTACCCGTCTTCATCTCTCTTCACACCGTCACCGGTGAAGTACAGGTTTTTGAATGACGAAAAATATGTTTGTCTACAACGCTCATGGTCGCCATAGGTAGTCCTCAATATCGACGGCCATGGATGTTTGATACACAAGTTCCCTTCGACACTCTTTCCTTTCAGTTCATTCCCTTCATTATCGACGATAATGGGCTGAATACCAGGAAGAGGTAATGTAGCGTACGACGGCTTCGTTGGGGTAACTCCAGGAATTGGAGAGATCATAATCCCCCCCGTCTCGGTCTGCCACCATGTATCGACAATAGGACATTTACTTTTTCCTACATGATCATGGTACCAGTGCCAAGCTTCTTCATTTATCGGTTCACCTACTGAGCCAATTACTTTTAAAGAATCCAATTTATAAGGTTCCAACGGCTCTAACCCATATGCCTGTAACGCTCGAATTGCTGTTGGTGCAGTATAAAACTGATTTACCTGGTACTTATCTACAATCTCCCAAAAACGTCCCGGATGCGGATAGGTAGGCACTCCTTCAAAAACGACAGATGTGGCTCCCGCTAGTAAAGGCCCATAGACGATATATGAATGTCCTGTAATCCAACCTACGTCAGCGGTACACCAATAGGTATCTCCTGCGCCATATTGGAATACGTTGAGGAACGAATACTGAGCATAGACCATGTACCCCCCGCAGGTGTGCACCACACCTTTTGGCTTTCCGGTAGAGCCGGAAGTATAGAGGATAAAAAGCAAATCTTCACTATCCATCTCCTCAGCCTTATTTTCCTTGGAAACGCCTTCAATGGCTTCATGCCACCATAGGTCACGATCCGCCACCATTTGGACTTCTTGCTTGGTACGTTGGTTGACAATAACGTGCTTTACAGAATCACACTGCTCAAGTGCCTCGTCCACCACACTTTTTACAGGGATTTTCTTAGCCCCTCTGAAGTTCCCATCAGCTGTGAGTACCATCTTCGCCTGACAGTCGTTTATTCGATCCGCCAATGCACTCGCCGAGAATCCAGCAAATACTACCGAATGAACAGCTCCTATTCGCGCACAAGCCAGCATGGCTACCACCGCTTCAGGGGTCATTGGCATGTATATAATTACTCTGTCTCCTTTTTCAACACCATACTTTTTCATGGTATTGGCAAATTGACAAGTCATCTCATACAACTCGCGATAAGTAATCCGCTGCTCTTTTTCTGAAGATTCATTAGGTTCCCAAAGGATCGCTGTTTGATCTCCTTTTGTAAATAGATTGCGCTCAAAAATATTCTCGGTGATATTGAGCTTCCCGTTTAGGAACCATTTTACGTCCGGTCCTTCAAAGTCCCATTCACAAACGTTGTCCCATTTTTTTCTCCAATAAAAAGTCTCCGCTTTACCAGCCCAGAAAGCATCTGGGTCATTCACACTGCGTTGATACTCTTGAATATACTCCCCTAACGATTGAATTTTGTCCATTGAAAGATGGTTAGTGCCTGAGTAACCGAGCACTCCGGTTCATCAGCGATTAGTTTTTAGTATTTTGATTTATCAGGCCTAAACAGGCAATTCGCAATTTTATCAAAAAATCACACCTTTTAACACAAATATTTTGAGTGCTTATAATAATTCGTTTGCCAAATTCGCTAACTCACTGCGCTCTCCCTTCTCCAAGGTGACGTGCGCGTGTAGCGGGTGGTTATGAATTTTATCGATCAAATAAGACAACCCGTTACTCTGAGAGTCCAGATACGGCGTATCAATCTGATAGACATCACCGGTAAATATAATTTTCGTATTCTGACCTGCTCTAGTAATAATCGTTTTCACCTCATGTGGTGTCAGGTTCTGTGCTTCATCCACGATAAAGAAGATATTAGATAAGCTACGACCACGGATATAAGCTAATGGTTGAATGAGCAGCTTTTCCTTGTTCGTCATTTCAGTGATCCTGGTAAATTCTTTATCCGTCTCTTGAAATTGGTTTTGAATAAACTTTAAGTTATCCCACAGTGGCTCCATGTAAGGATTAAGCTTACTTTTGATGTCACCGGGTAGATACCCAATGTCTTTATTGCTAAGCGGCACAATTGGTCTTGCCAAAAATATTTGTTTGAAATTCCTTCGCTGTTCTAAGGCTGAAGCCAAGGCCAGTAGCGTCTTTCCAGTACCTGCTACACCATTGATCGTCACCAGTTTAACCTCCGGGTTTAGCATCGCATGTATCGCAAATGTCTGCTCAGCGTTTCTTGGTTTGATGCCATACACTCCTTTCTTCTCTACCTTTTGCACCATCTCCTCTACAGGATTGTAGTACCCGAGGATAGAGTTCTTATCTGATTTAAGGATATAATAACTATTCGCAATCGGCGAAGACTTCGGAAAGACTTTAGCTTTCTCGACCTCGAAGTCACGATATACTTCATTGATCAGGTCAGGAGAAAGGTCTTCCACTTCCTGCTTACCGGTAAAAAGCGTATTTACATTTTTTATCTTACCCGTCTCATAGTCCTCTGCTTGAAGGCCTAATGATTTAGCCTTCAATCGAAGGTTAATATCCTTGGAAACCAAAATCACTTTCCTACCTGCTTCCTGCTTTACTGTTTTTAAAGCTGCATTAAGGATCTTATGATCATTTTTATTATCTCCGAAAATCTTTCGTGCGTCTATCTCGGAGTCTTCCTCCATCTGCACCTTAAACTTCCCTTTGCTCTTGCCGTCTAAAGGAATCCAGTCGTGCAAACTACCATGTCCTAAGGACAACTTATCGAGTAGTCGAATAAACTCTCGTGCTTCAAAATTCTTAGTGTCGTTACCTTTCTTAAATTGATCCAGTTCTTCCAAAACAGTAATTGGGATCATGATATCATTATCCGCAAAATTCATAATGGTATCATGAGAATACAGGATCACTGAGGTATCAATGACGAAAATCTTGGGGTCGTTCTTTTTTCTAGGCATAAATATTGAAATAGCTTTAGTGCCCTCCTTTTATATGAAGTCTGTTTACGAGCTGATATAAAAACTAGCCATATGCCGTTCAAACCAACTCTTTTGTGTAATTATCATATGGATTCCATATAATTCAGCAGGAGGATATTTTTAGCCCTTCAATATATATAAATCTCCGCCTTCTTGAGGAATAATTCGCAAAACATTGGTGACGACAAAGGATATTAGTATCGCCGAAATCACTCTTTTGCCAATGCCTGTCAGTGTCACCAGGTCGGTTAACGTTTTTGATTCATCACCAAGGGCCTGGAGTACTGCTTTTTCCTTCTCACCGATAGACAATGTCGGTGGGTTATTTCGTCTGGACCGCTTCAGAATCTCCTTCAGTTCCCAGCTCGCTTGAATACTCTTATCGGCAACTCTAAAATATGCCTTACCGTACTTTTGACCACAACTTTCCAGAGCATAATGCGGCTTTTTACGACTTGGCTTAATAGTATAATGTAACACTGACCGTTTATGGTCAACAGGAATGACTTCGAGATCGTATTGAACGTGAGGTTTACACAGTTCTTTCAATGCTTTGTCCAGTACATATTGTTCTTCATCAGCATATTTTAAACCTGGGATATTACCATCATCGTCGACCCCAACGAGGAGACTACCGCCTTCAGTATTAGCAAAAGCGACTACTTCTTTAATTACCTTTTCAGGATGAGCAGCCTTTCGTTTAAATTCTACATGCAAATTCTCACCATAGCGGACTAACCGCTTGATCTCGGCCAGTGTCATACATCAACTCGATTACTCGGCTACGCCGAGACATAATACCTTATACTTTCTAAAAAAAGAGTTTTTTATTACCGGGTATCTCTTTATAAAGGATCTCTCAAAGTAAAAAACGGTTGCTAACCACTAACCGGCCAAAAACCGTCGTATTCAAAAACTATAAAAGTTAAATGGTTACAGCTATTCAAAGTCTTCCAGATCCCCTTCCAAATCAGGCATGGAGAACATGCCACTCAGTAGGTCTTTGAATTGAACGCCCCCACTTTCTAATTCATGTTTACTCAACTGACTAAACTCTACCAACCCGAACAAAGCGAACTCCATCAAGAAATACCTAAAATTATCATCCGTCGGACTACAGTGTTCAGTTACCAATTCATTCAAACCCGGGATGGAGTCCAGAGCCAACTTATACGAATCCGAGGACAAGTCATTGAGTAAGTCAATCGTGTTCCCATCCCCAAACCAGTTGTTAATAGATTTGTAAGGGTTAGGACGATCTTTGGATTTACGTATTTCTTCCGGGTTAGGGAAATAATCAGTAAAAAGTGCTCTTATGGCTTTTCCAATCAAATTCTGCGCAACAATGCCTGCACCTTCTTGTTCACCTTCATAAACCAACTCAATTTTACCGGTAATGGAAGGCACAACACCTACAAAATCGGTCACCCTTACCCAAGCGTCAGATTCGTCATTGATCAATGCTCTTCTCTCTGCCGCACTTACCAGATTCTCATACGCCGAGATGGTAAGTCTTGCGGACACACCACTCTTTTCATCAACATATTCGCTACTTCGCGCCTCAAAAGCTATCCGTTCTATTAGATCTTTACTTAAATCAACGACCGTTACTTTATCGATTTGATCTTTTTTAATGTGCGCTTCCTGCTCGGTAATCTTTCGAGCCAAATCAACAGTCTTAGGATAATGTGTGATAATCTGACTGTCAATTCTATCTTTTAGCGGTGTGACAATACTTCCTCGATTCGTATAGTCTTCGGGGTTCGCTGTAAAGACAAATTGTATGTCCAAAGGTAAGCGCAACTTAAACCCACGAATTTGGATATCTCCTTCTTGAAGAATATTAAACAAGGAAACTTGTATTCTAGCTTGTAAATCTGGCAACTCATTGATCACAAAAATAGACCGATGTGAGTGCGGTATAATCCCATAATGGATGACCCGCTCGTCGGAGTATGAAAGCTTCAAAGAGGCCGCCTTAATAGGATCCAAGTCCCCCACTAAATCTGCTACTGAGACGTCAGGTGTCGCCAATTTTTCAGCATACCTCTCATCTCTATGCCACCATGATATAGGCGTATCATCACCTTTCTCTGCAATTAGGTCTCTAGCGTACTTTGACAAAGGCATCAAAGGATCATCATTTAGTTCTGATCCCGAGACCACCGGAATATACTCATCCAGAAGTTTGACCATCATACGGGCCATTCTTGTTTTGGCCTGACCACGAAGCCCTAGGAAAATCATGTTGTGCTGCGAAAGAATAGCTCTCTCTACATCTGGAATTACGGTGTCTTCATACCCCCATATGCCCTCAAAAACATTCTTCTTGGATTTAATTGAGGTAATAAGATTCGAACGAAGTTCTTCTTTTATGGATCGTGATTGATAGCCAGCTTCTTTTAGCTTACCCAATGTATCTATCTGCAAAAGATGGTCTATAGAAATGTCCTGATAATTCATGAATAAAATTTGTAACGCAGTTAACGTTTTCTTTTAAAGGTTCTTTCTTCTATTTTGGCGATAATCTTCAAACACCATGTTCCCAAGATTGTTCAGATCACTGTAGTAAGCACTTCCATTATTTATTTCAGTAAAGTCTCTTACAAACTTCTTCAGATAAGGGTCAGAAGCAATCATAAACGTGGTAACCGGCACATTAAGTTTGCGGCACTGCGCCGCCAATGTCATCGTCTTATTAATAATTTTTGGGTCAAGCCCAAAACTGTTTTTATAATATTTAATACCCACCTTCATACAAGTTGGCTTACCATCTGTGATCATGAAAATTTGCTTGTTCTTCGTCTTTCTCCTCCGCAAGATATCCATTGCCAGCTCTAATCCCGAGATGGTATTCGTATGATACGGTCCAACCTGGAGGTAGGGAAGGTCTTTGAGTTGTATCTGCCAGGCATCATTCCCAAAAACGATGATATCTAGTGTATCCTTCTTGTACTTCTTCGTGATTAACTCTGCCAATGCCATCGCCACCTTCTTTGCAGGTGTGATACGATCCTCTCCATAAAGAATCATAGAATGACTAATATCAATCATTAAGACAGTAGAGGTACTCGTCTTATATTCCTTTTCTACCACTTCCAGATCTCCTTCCGTAAGTGTAAAATCAGAGTATCCGTGGTTGATTTGTGCGTTTCGAATAGAATCGGTCATGGCTATCTGATCTGGTGTATCTCCGAATTGATATTCTCTCCTATCAGCGCTCAACTCGTCTCCTATTCCTGCTTGCGGAGTTCGGTGACTCCCTCGATTAGATTTTTTTAATTTACCAAAAATTTCTTCCAAGGCACTCTTCCTGATTTTTTGCTCACTTTTGGCAGTAATCTTGAATTGTCCCTCTTGATTGTCATCTGAGATATATCCTTTTTCCTTCAAATCATCAAAGAAATCCCCAATACCATAATCACCATTAGTAAGGCTATGCTGACGATCGAGGTCAGTCATCCAACTCAACGCCTCAGAAACATCACCTGAGGTGATGACCATGAGCTGCATAAATATATTAAGAAGTGACTCAAAGTCTCCTGCCGTTTGTTGTTTTGGTGGAATGTATTTCGTGAAGCGATAGCCTAGCATGCTTAGTAAGAATTATATGGATCCAAAAACAATCACACAACTACATCAATTGCCAATAATCAACGATTGATGATTTCGGCTATTGTCAACTTTGTGTAATAGAAAATTACTGTATAAACCAATAAGAGCGAAATTTGATTCAATTATTTTCTTATTTCTCTGAAGAGTAGAAAAAAGAAGACGGATTGGTATACCTAAAGACATACCCCAATTGACTACTGATACAGATACTACAAATAATCCTTTCACGCGGAGCTTCACTATGATCACCGTAGGGTCGAGGGTCGAGCCCAAGCTGTTTGACGTTTGCTTCCACTACTTCTTTGCGTGTTGGATGCTCAGGTGCGACGACGTTAAGTACAGGAAAGAAACTGTTTTTAGCGAGTAACGCTCGAATGACACCGATTACATCATCCCGGTGCACATAATTTAAACGCTGATCAGGGTTGGGCACAGGCTTAGCCTCGGAATAATACTTAGCAGGATACCGATCATATCCCATTAGTCCTGCGAGTCTCAATATGGTCAATTTATCACCAAGCGCTCTACTTAATCTGTTTTCCGCCTCGATAAGAACGTTATTTGGATCTAGAGACAACACAAAATCCTCACCATATTCACCATCAACTTTTGGATAAACAGAAGTCGAGCTTAAATAAACAACTCTTTTGATTTGACTACCGATGCGATCCAGAAGCCCTTGAACTTGTTCTAAATGATGAGTACCCCCGAGTCTTCTGACTCTAGGTGGTATCCCAATGATAAGCACGTCACAGTCAAAGAAGCTTTGATCTATATCTTCATCCCGGGGCGCCAAGTTTACGACAAAAAGGCTAAGTTCTGATAAACTAGACAGCTTAAGCGCTTTATCTCTTGATCTCACAGACCCTTTTACCTGATAGCCATCCTTAGCCAATGTTTCAGCGAGTGGAAGTCCAAGCCAGCCTAAGCCAAGAATCGATATTACTTTTTTACTATTTTCCTTCAAACTAAACCGAACAGAGTTCTGAAAACCAAAAAGGCACTTTCATTATAAATCCAACACTTTTGTCCCTATCCAAGCTATTAGCCCACAGGTAAAAAACATAATTAAGCTGTAGATCGCTGGAGCAATCGCCAATTCCGTATTCCCTAAAGTAACCGTTGCAATGGCAATAGCCAGTGTTCCGTTTTGTAATCCAGACTCAATAGAAATGGTTATACTTTGTTTTTTAGAAAGCCTAAACATCAATGCGCTAAAATACCCAACGATCATAGTCGTCACATTTAACAGAAAAGCAGCAAATCCTGCTTTTTCAAAATACACCAGAATATTTGCCTTTTCCTTTAGTACCAGACCAATGATAACCAGTGCTAAAATAACAGCCGAAGCTATTCTCACTGGCCTAGCCATTTTCTCTGCAAATTCAGCGGCTTTCGCCTTAAGTACCATTCCGATAGTTATAGGAACTAGAGTGATCGCAATGAGTTGAACCACAATATTGGGAACGTCTAACACCACCTCTGTAGAGTCCCCCATGAAGTTAACTAACGCTAACTGTACAACTATTGGAATCGTAATTATAGTTACAATACTATTTATAGCCGTTAACGAAACTGATAAAGCTGTATCCCCATGAGCCAGGTGGCTAAATAAATTGGATGTTGGGCCTCCAGGGCTTGCAGCCAGTATCATAATTCCAACGGCTATTATTGGCGGTAAGCTAAGTGAACTGACTAATATCCAACCGATAAGTGGCAGAAGCACAATTTGATTTAAAATCCCAATAGACACTGCTTTAGGGTGAACAAAGATTCTTTTAAAATCATCAATTGTTAGTGAAAGTCCCATACCCATCATGATAATGAATAGCGAAGCAGCTAATATGTAAGTGGCGGTTGAATCCATAACTACAGGTGATTTTTTGGATTAGTGAGCAATAATATGAGTCAACAAATAACTGTGCTGTAATGTACTACAGAACTTCATAAAAAAAGGCACTGCGAGATTTCGCAGTGCCTTTTTTTACCAAAATTAGGATGAATAATACTTAAATATCCTTCATCTTAAGGCTTGACCCTTTTGTCTTCGGCATTGTACCAAAAATCACATCCCAAAGAGGAGAACTAACACCAAATGCTCTTTCTGGCTCTTTGTAGTGATGAATACCATGGTGAACCCATAGAATCTTAAAAGCATTGTTTGGAACACGAAAAGCATGAACCATATAGTGCACCCATAAATAAGACGAATAACCAATTAGGAATCCAGGTAGAAACCCAAAAGCATATACATCCATGATGGCATAATAAACCAGAAAAAACACTCCAGACAAGGGGATGCTTAGAATCAACGGCATCGCCAATCTATCCTTGTCTTTCGGATAGTCGTGATGAACACCATGTACCGCATAAGCAAACTTTTCGCGTTTTGGCGTATTAGCCGGAATATGAAATACGAATCGATGCATGACGTATTCTATCAACGTAAAGAATAATAATCCTGCAAAGAAAAGTCCTACAAGTTGACCCGCGGAGAGTGCAAACCTCGTAAAACCGATGTAGATAAGAACACTAGATATGATACCAAATACCGTAAGTGGGGCTGCTATATGTGTCCTTGTCAGTCCTTCTACCCATTTACTTTGAAAGAGTACTTTTGTGCCGGTATTATTAGGTTTTCTTTTTGATGCTATTGCTTGTTCAGCCATTCCTGGAAAAGATTAATTACGCCAAATTTAATATCGAAAAGAATATCCTAACAATGCAATTGAAAAATTTAATAGTTCAATTGCATATTCTTTTCTATTTCCGTTGTATCAAAGCTTCCAAAAAAGTCCTCCTGCGATGTTGGGACCAGCAAGTATTCGTTTTGCGGAAACTGCTCCACCAAATGATAAAGCAACACCAAATGACTCTTTGACGGAGTAAATAATCTCTGGTGTCACACTCAAAAACTCGACATTATTCCCAAACACCCCACTTTCGGAGTTATCTCCTGTAGATTCATCCCCATTTTTCAGAGAGGTGACGTTAAGGATTCGTAAAAGTCCCGTAAGCTTATTTTGGGTATACCCGACTTCAAAGCCCGCTCTGAACTCGTCAGAAAAACCATTGGTACGGTTATTAAAACCGACCATAGCATTCGCATAAAAACTATTGAACGATGTACCCACATCGAAACTCAACATTTGATTAAACTCTCCATCGCCAGTTTGTAAAAACTCGGTTTCATCCCCAAGTGGTAAACCAAGAGTGCCTGTCACTGCCACTTTAAACCTTCCGTATTTGGCAAGCCCATATTTTAGTGACAGGTCAGTATCTGCCAAAAATGTGTTTTTATCACTCCCTTCTACTTGTACGATTCCACTTACTGTCTTCTGAGTATTTTGTGTTACCCTGACGAAAAGTGGAACATAGGCAATAACATCTAAGCGGTCCGTTATTCCATATTCTAAATACGCCGATGTCGTATAAATCGAAATGGTAGGGATAGATTTTATTTCACCTAAAGGTGTGAATTGATTAGGGGCGATTAATGCACTTTGACCTAGCTTCAAATATCCTTTACTCTTTCCTTGTGTCCAACCTCCACCGGCAAAGCATGAGATTGCTGCCAAAAAAAAGCATACGTAGCTAACCCCTCTATATAATATACTTGACATGATGTGTTTCGTTAAAATTAAGCGTTCGTTATTATTCAAATTGTCCAAAGCCAAAGGATGCTGTAGCTCGTGCACAATAAATCAAAACATAGGAATACGTATTTAAATTGGTTCCTGCTGGAATAGCATATGTATCTGGGCCGCTTGTACTTTTTAGTTCACCTAAATTAAGCCCTTGATCCACTCTTGAGTCACTATTCGTAAGGTAAACAAAAAGATCAGGTCCGTTTTGAGAGGAAAAATCATCTAATAACTCTAAGGTTATCGTCCCGCCGCTAGACTCTCTTAGCGCTGCTCTACCGCTTACCCGATAGCCGTTATCACCTTGAAATGTCGCTATTCGCTCAGCAGCCACACCACTATCATCATCCATATCAGAATCCCCATTAGAACTTGTATTTATTACAGAAATGGTGATGGAATCTGTAAGCGTTTCAAATGCTACAACAATATCCGTCTCTCCAACACCATTAAACTGAGCAGAACCGTCAGAGGCGTTCGAAAAACTGGCGACTGCTGTATTTGTCGACGACCAAGTCAACCCAACTTGTTCAATAGCATTATTCTTATTGATATAATCAGCTGTAAAATCAAAGGTCGTATTCACTTCGAATTGTCTAATCCCCGTCCCAATGGTTAAGGACTCCTGATCTCGCTGCTCGTCAGGGACTATGTCTTCACCGATACAACTTAAGAGCATGAAAACCAACAAAATGTGAATGAATTTTGACATTACCGTGACACTTTTGTTATACTTAATCATCTGAAATACTGACAGTTAATAACCAATTTTGACTTTAGTTAAAGATAATTAAGCTGAAACATTTTGAATACTTTTTGACCGAAAGAAGTCGTAAAGAAGACAGTTTTATTTTACCAAAATCACCTGAGCGTTCGCCGTTCTGTTCATAATTGAAGCTTTCGAATGCGCCGACCTAGTTAGTAAAGTAGCCGAACGTGGATCATAAACAAATAAGGAGCTCCTTTCCTTTTCATAGTGAACTCCTTCTCCAGGCTTTAGGTAAGCAACAAGATCATTCTGTGTATTTATAATAGCTTGAATCGTATCTAATCGAATTACTTCCATATCCGATGGGTCAAAGTTGCTCAAAATTTTACCCACGTTTCCGACATAGCGAGCACCAGATAAATCAAGTGCTTGCTCCCAAGATAAGTCATTGTTCAGCCATTCTTGCCAGCCCTCCTCATCAGGAGTTATCTTCCACTGGAAGAGGCCTGCGGCTCCGTAAAACACACCCATTGTCCCACCATGCATCAAGTTACCCCAAGCCTCTTCCATCTGCCATAAGTCCAAACCGGCCGTTCCGTTATACATTCCTTCATATGTTGGCTCGGCATTTGCAATTCCCTTGGCAGGTTTGTATTTCCACATCCTGGCTACTTTAGAGAAGTCATGCAATCCCTTATGACCAGTTTGCGTCCATTGAAAATCCAACCAGTCAGCAGATTGATAAGAGCTATCATAGTGCATGCATTTTGTATCCGGATAGTCCTTAGCCCATTCCGGTTCATATATCCCAAATGGATTATAATGAATACCTGTCGGCTGACCATAGCAATCCCACTTTTCCAGCATCTCCCCACTTTCTTTTACTCCGGCGTCCTGTCCGTTATTATCAGCACTCAGTAACCAAATTGCGGGTCTGCTTCCGTATCGTGCCAGTAGATACTTGCAATAGCGAACGTACTCTTCGGCCTCGATCTTCGTTCCTAGTGTGGTTAACCCTTTCCACCCATAGCCGTGAAATACGGGCTGAAATATTGGTACGATTTCATTCTCGTGTAGAATATCCACAATCGAGTCTAAATATTGAAAATAACCTGGTTTCAGTTGGTTGATATGACCTTGGTGTAAATCTTCGAATGCTCGTTCAAATGCGTTGACCAAGTTTCGGCCTTCTGGTCCCTCGGCCTTTATATCAGGCTGGAGGCTCATGAGCAATGTTGAATTGTATCCCTGATCATGACGTGTCTTAGCATAGTGCTCTACTTGCTCGAGCGTCGCTCTGAAGGGCATCGCCCATGCGGTTCCAGACACCATAAAGAACGGTGTGCCGTCATGAAAAACAGCATTTCTTCCTTGGCGCGACATTTTTAGAAGACCGTGTTCCTCATGATTTAGTAGCTGCCCCACACGAATACTTCCCGACCTTCCGTGTAATCCAGAATCCCTGGTATTGTTTGATATTGATTCCCAAGTCCACTTTACACCTGGTTTTGGTGAGGCAAACCTCACCTTCCAAGTACTTCCACCATCCCAAAAAGCGAGGCGTATCAATGAATCTCCTTGATTACTAGTAAACGACACAGAGAGGTCTATATCGACATAAGGGTTTTTATATTGCGTTTTCGAATGAAAAGCCAATTCTACGGTCCTCCATGGTGAAATTACAGCCTCATGTTTACATGAAAACAAAAACAGCAAGCCTAGAAATAGACTAATACCTCCAAATATCCTATACATTGTCACTAATTACTTCCATAATACGCTCACTCGATCAACGATCCAAAATCGGAACAAACTTACTTTTTTAGGTTTAAAACAAACCAACTGGTGAGCTATTGCTCAAAAAACAATAGTCTTAAGGAGCTTTTTTTCTCGTTGCTTATTGGAGCATTCGGTTAAATTTGTTTTTTACATCCATAACGACCGGAAGAATACACTAAAACATGACTTCTCAAGACTTCATCGTCACTCCAATTATTCTCTTGCTTCTTTATGGCGTTGCTTTTCTTTTCCGAGGATCAGCTACAGATAGCATCACAAGACGGTATTTCATTCCTGCTTTGACAGTGCGTTTTGTAGGTGCTATAGCCCTAGGTATGGTTTACCAATTTTATTATGGTGGGGGTGACACTTTCAATTTCTATAACGGAGGGGCCAAGTGGATATGGAGGGCCTTTACTGATAGTCCCATCCTAGGCTTAAAAATGATATTTACCAATCATGCCAACCCTGACATTGATCTATTTCGTTATTGGGATAACATCTGGTACAAGAGAGACGCTGCTTCCTATTTCGTAGCTAGGATAGCTGGTTTTTTTGATTTATTTACCTTCCATACCTACTCGGCTACAGCCTGCTGTTTTGCCTTCTTTAGTTTCATCGGGTTATGGGCCATGTTCATGAGCTTTTATCGGGCCTTTCCACCAATACATCAGCGGTTGGCTATCGCTATACTGTTTGTCCCTTCAGTTTTTTTCTGGGGGAGCGGATTACTTAAGGATACTCTAACCATAGGGGCGCTTGGTTGGGCAAATTATGCCTTGTTAAATATCTTTGAATTTCGCAGACGCATTCTTTTTAGCGTTATCATATTAATTTTTACTTCTTGGTTGATCATATCACTTAAGATTTACATCCTTCTCAGTTTGATTGCTGCTGTATCCGTTTGGCTATTTTATCGATATACCGCTTCGATAGATAATCCTGTCATAAAAGTAATGGCAATGCCGGTACTTCTTTTAGTTGCCCTAGGAACAGGTTATTTGGCCTTAGACCAAATATCAAGCATCGATAGTCGCTATGCACTAGATAATATAGCCAAGACAGCGCAGATAACAGCTTATGACATCCGATATGGCTGGGGGGCTCGATTGGGAACAAACTCTGGATACACACTAGGAGAGCTAGACGGGAGCTTTGGAAGTTTACTGCGAGTAGCACCGCAAGCGGTGGCTGTATCACTTTTCCGACCGTTCTTATGGGAAGTGCGTAATCCATTGATGCTGATTAGCGCTCTCGAGAGCCTGATTATCACGTTTTTAACACTGCGACTACTAATACAAGGACGTTTCAAGAGACTAACACAAGCCCCCGTGCTCATCCTTTGTTTGACATTTGCCATCATCTTTGCTTTTGCGGTAGGGGTCAGTACATATAATTTCGGAACGCTTGCTCGATACAAAATCCCGCTATTACCTTATTACTTCACTATGCTGGCGGTATTGAGGAGGTAATATCCATTGTCAAGTATGTTTCTTTACTGAATACCTGGCATTTAGGAAAAACACGAATACCTTTACCGTCTGAAGATAATATTTCCCTATTCTACTAATAAAAAATTATGAAAACCATTGTAACTAAAGTTGTTTACATTGTTTTGTTTAGCAATGTTTCATTTTCGGTTTTTGCACAAGATGGAAACGCTCCCATCGATGCAATCCCTATTACGCTTACCAACGCTGAAAACAGTGTTGTCTTAGATCTGACAAGAGGATCTGCCATAGACTACCAAGGAAATCCAAAACCAGACGCTAGAAATCGAAACAGGTGGTTTAAGTTCACGGCGAACGAAACATTTATAAAGTTGTATTCAACAACGAATTCCAGGGTATGGGACATACAACTATATAAAAACACTACTCCTGGTGCCACAAGCCCAACGTTAGAATCCGGATATGGAAAAGAAAACGCAAGTACATACAATGCAGCAAGAAGTAAACTGATTTTCAGAAGAAATGACCTAATCGTTGGACAAGAATATTACGTTGAGGTTTCCACTGTATATGCGGTACCAACGATTGATCTGTTTTATACCAGTAAAATAGACCACGACTACCCTGAGGGGGCAAAAAGCCTTAATGAAATATTAGGTGAGGAAATTAAGTTACGCTACTATTCTTATGTGGATGCTAGTGGAAACTACATTAACTCCGACAATAAAAACATCTGGCTCAAATTCAGGATGCCGGATGACAAATCTTATATCAAAATGTACTCTGACAAGCGATTACGTCTTTGGAGAGTTCGGGTATACAACTCAGATAGAACTACCTTAATCGATTCGGATCAAACGTCGAATTACAATGGCTCCGGATGGTGGAATATTATTTTCCGAAGCACGAACCTTACCCCTGGAGAGGAGTATTACGCAGAAATATACCTCGATCGTGAAGTCACTACGGACAGTCCATTTATGTTAAACTACTCTTTTGACTACGATAATGACTTTCCTCAGGGAGCGACTAACCTAGGGGAACTAGTTGAAAGCCAACAAACTATTGACGCTAAACTATTGTCTTACAGCGCTCCTAATGGTGATTTGGTAAACGCATTAGACAAAAACATTTGGTACTCATTCACAGCTGGAACCTCAGGATTCATAAAAATAGAAACGAACAATGGCATTCGCCTTTGGCAAATTAAGCTATATGAAAACCGCAGTAATTCGACAACCTTACCGCTTGAACTCAACTTAATCCAGGAAGAATCTGGACTAAACTATCGGGGAAGTGGTATCACAAATATGATATTTAGAAGTAATGGTCTTGAAGAGAACAAAGAATACTTTGTAGAAGTGTATATTGCAAGACATCCACAAAAATTGGTTCCTCCGCCTTTTGAATTAACTTTTAGTACACAAATTGACAATAACTATCCCAGTGGTGCTACAATTATTCCACATCAGGATGGTTTTGTTACACAAAACTTATCCAATTTCTATTTCAATACTACTACAATAGAAGGAAATGACATTGACTGGACCGGCGATAATCATATTGACAATCCTAACATGTTTTTTAAGCTTAAAGCATTCAACGAGAAAATATTAATAGATTTTATTCCTGGAACCATTAGTCATTACAATCTAAGGTTATACGAGGAAATTGATGGAGTAATTAACCCAATTCCGGTTGCGACAAATGAATGCTTAGGCTGTAATGAACTCGAGTATGATGATCTGAGTATCTCAAGTAAAGCTTTTTATTATTTGGAAGTACAATCGGCAACTAGCAATAAAGGCACCTTTAGCTTCCGCATCAATGGCGGATACTTCTCACATTGGTCTCAGGTGAATGAGTCGGATTTGTACTATGACAAGGGGGACGTCACTATAGGACATCCGAGTGACGACTATTCAGGAACCAACAATTTCGAAGTGAAAGGCACTAGCTCAGCACAAGCTTTTTCCCTTAAAGACCACCTCACCATCAAATCCTACGAAGACGGCAACATCCACTTCGTGACAAATGGCTTTGTCGGTATTGGTCCTGAGGAAATGGACTTTTCTGGGAATACCAATGGCTATAAGCTAGTGGTTCCTGGTAAGATCGGTTCGCACGGAGTCAAAATCGAAAATACTTCTGCTATCCTCAACATGCCCGATTATGTATTCGAAAAGGATTATGAGCTAAAGCCGATTTCTGAAGTAGAAAGCTTTGTTGAGGAACACAAACACCTTCCTGGCGTACCTAGTGCTAGTGAGTTCCGTGAAGAAGGACTTGAAGTAGACGAGATGATCTCCAAACTGCTTGAAAAAATAGAAGAGCTGACCCTATATGTCATCCAACTCAAGAAAGAGAACCAATCCCAACAGCAAGAAATAGAAGCACTTAGAAGGAAATAACCCTTCAAGTGCTTTATATTTGCATTTCCTTAACCCACTTAACGATGAC
>CAYMST010000054.1:0-22412 GCA_964393115.1 uncultured Roseivirgaceae bacterium
TATGAAACTGTTATTGACAAAAGGATTACTATTCTTTTTCACCTTCTTATGCCTTTTACCGGCGCAAGCTCAAATCTTAATTGAAGGTGGAGATGGCTATTTAAATGTTCGAGAAAGTAACGGGGACCATCCAGAGCGCATTCAATTAAACATGTCTGGTTTTCCTTTTGATTTTAATCAAATTAAAGAAGTAAGGTTTAATAGCCTTAATGGAGGGACTGATTTGAAATTTTTCGCCCCTACTTATCAAGGTAACCAAGTGCATGATTGTATGGGAGTGTTTATGAGCGTCGGAGACTTAAGTAACAATGAGTTTTGTATCGGAGGAAGCGCTCAAAATATAACCCTACACAAATCCGGTGGGTTTCCTGATGGTGTATTTGAAATGGTTTTCGTTCGAAATGACAATGTTAGTTATCCTACACAAGGGAATATTAACTTTTTTAATGCAGCTAATTTTTCATTTAATCTTACTATCACACCGACTAACTTCGCTCATGTAGGAGACATCGCCTTTTACGGAGACGATCAAAACCCAGGTACCTTAACTGTTTCCCATGATGCCGATGCTTCTGATGGATTGACTTGGAGCTGGCTAAGGGATGATACTAAAATTGATGGTTCGGATAACTTAACATCGATAAATACAAATGCAGGTGGTGTTTATAGTTTGCAACCAAAAGTTTTCGGAGTCTCATGTTCAGATTGTTCCATAGAAATCAAAGATTATGAATTTCTAAATAATGTCACGGTAGTCAGATCGAATCTGCATAATGAGGCCTCTACCAAGTTGAGTACAATTAACACTGCGTTGTGTCATTACGATCTTGACAGTGAAACTAAGATGTACTCCGTTCCTCAGTCAAAAAGATTTATCATATCAGAAGGAGATTGTTCAAACAACGGATGGAGCTATACCAGTGTTTTAGAATGGTGGAGTACCGGAAGTCCTAGTATCAAGCTTCAAGAAGGTTTTGAGCTTAATTACGGAGATCACTTTAATAATACAGGACTCGTAACGGTAAAAACAAGAGTAAAGACAAGTTATGATTATTGTATTGATTTTGATAATCAGGGAACGAACGATTCTTTTGTACGCTATTCTGGATATAGAACACATACGTTTGATTATCGGGAGCTGTCTTCGTCTACTAACTTGTCCCTTTCAGGCTTTTCTGAGGTGAGCGGAACTGCATTGAAGGATCTTTACGGAACTCCACGGTCAATTGGATTCAACGATGGATCTTCTAACGCATTAAACTGGGTTTGGACAAAGAATGGTGATGATATAAGCGGAACTACTAACGCTGGTACAATAAACGAATCGAAAATAAATAGTAACGGCACTTATAGTCTACGTTTTACATCTGGTAGTTCTAATGGGAGAGCTTGTGCTAGTCCGATAAGGGCCGTAATGCCTACATATCAGTATTCCCATTCTTATGATTACAATGTGAATGGAGGTTCTGGATTTACAAATACCACTTGCGCCGGCCAGCCTCAACCTAGTGAAATTGTCTTCAACATATCAGCTGGTAGTGGTTCGATTGGAACACCGAATAGGATTGTACTCAAGCGAGGTAGTACTTTATTAGAGTTTACCAGTGCTCCAAGCTGCACAGGTCTTCCAGCTGGTAGGTTCTGTGTAGATGGAGTTAATAGTACTACAGCAAAGATTGTACTCAAACATAGTAGTGCATTCACAAATGGGACATATCAGTTGTATGTAGATCAGCCCACTACTGCACTGGTGGAGGCTTCAACAGGTAACCTTGTTTTTAACAGTCTAGGTACTCCTCCGAGCTATAGTTTTACTATTACCCCAGATAATTTTGCTTATCAAGGAGACATCGCTTTTTATCGTGATAACCAAAATTCTGGTCGTTTAATATTATCTAATGATGCACCGGCCAATGTAACAACGAGTTGGCAATGGAAGAAAGATGGGATTATTATTACTGGAGCTGACGATGTGTCAATACTTAATCTTGTTTCTGGTGGAGAATACGGTATAGAAGTCACTACTTCTGAGATCAACACTGGAGGACTGACTTGTCCCGCATCCACATATGAAATTGAACTATCTACTAACGTGAATAGAAGTACGGCACCCATAATCACCGCAAACCTTCACAATGAGGCATACAATCAACTAGGTACAATAAATACGGCATTATGTCATTATGATCGAAGTACAGAAACAAAAAGATACGATATTCCGGAAACTAAGAAGTTTACGGCTTCAGGTGGGAGTTGTTCTAATAGCGATGGTAGTTACAGTAGTGTCTTGGAGTGGTGGAGTACAGGCAATTCTAGTGCTAAGCTACAAGAAGGTTTTGAATTCAACTATGGCACGCATCTAGGAACTCTTGAGGTACATACCATTAAGACAAGAATTAAGACTACGTATAATTATTGTATTAATTATGATGGACAAGGAACAAATGATTCCTTTGTTAGATATTCCGCCTTTAGGAACCATACGTTTGATTATGTAGAATTAGGTGCTCTAAATTTAGATCCTGAAAACTTTGAGGGGGAATCTGGGTTCAACCTAACTGATGATCCTGCTTCAACCAGATCATTAACTTTTTCTGGAGTTGGTGGTAATCTAAGTCTCAATTGGAACTGGACACGGAATGGACAAAATATCTCGGGTACTAACGGGGTAACTACGATCGACGAGCAAAATATTCTTCTGAACGGAGGATATAGTGTGAAGTTGTCTAACGTCAGTGTAGCATCCAGAAGTTGTGCGGCTCCACTTAGAGCCGTATTACCAACGTATAATGTAACGCTATTACCACCTGAATTGGTAATAGACGAGTCCAGCGATATATGGACATGTGCTGGAGAACAAAACGATGGACGCTTGAGGTTTGGTTTTGATAATGTCCTTGATCCAACAGATAATATCACTTCTATTCGGTTTAAGAGTAGGACGATAAATACCTTTCCATTAACGTTTGCTAAAGGCACCGGAAATGATTGCGGAGATGATCAGAGTACAACCGGCCTGGGTGCAGAAAAGTTTTGTGTGTATCAAGATGGGAATGAAAATATTTTATTGTTCAACTACGGAGCACCGCTGCCTTTTGATCAATACGATGTAGAAATAGCTTTGATTGACAACGTGTATCGAAAGGCTGAAGGTATTTTGGATATACATCAAGTAACCCCTCCTGATCTAAATATGGTAACCACTACCGAAGGCTTTTTGGATGGAATATTTGCTGACGATCAAACCGGCGTTTTTGATGACCTTCTTGATCCAGGTACTATATCAATGGTTTCTTATGCAGATCATTATACGCTAGATTGGCAATGGACCTCTGACGGTACACCAATTGCTGGTACCATTAATCAGACCACCATTACGCCAAGCTTAATAGCCCGTGATAGTAGAATAGGATTGACGGTAGATAATGCTGTTTTCTCAAGATATGGAGCGGTTTGTGAAGTGGAGGTAGAAGATGATGAGCTTCCTCATCATCACGTAGAAACGTTGTCTCGACACATAGAAACGTCGGACCAAATAGAAGAAGATGATTTTGAATTTTGTTACTTTCAAAATCGAAAAACAGTTAATATTCCTAAAACAAAAAGGTTTAAGTTATACTCAGGACAGGAGTATGCACTTTCTACATGTGACGGATCGGAAAATGTGTCTACAACAGTAGAATGGTACTATGAGAATGACCTTATCGGAGAAGGATTTACTGCTGACTTTAGTTTTTTGAAGGATATTGGTAACTATCAAATTAAAACAAGGACAAGGGCTGACTACACTTTTTGTCATGACTATGAAAGCGAAGGCGATGGACCAAATCAGTCCGTGGTACATAACTA
Organism: uncultured Roseivirgaceae bacterium; assembly: GCA_964393115.1. GTDB lineage: Bacteria > Bacteroidota > Bacteroidia > Cytophagales > Cyclobacteriaceae > CAYMST01. The sequence goes on from CAYMST010000054.1 coordinate 3,850, forward strand.
TACCTTATATTCTCCATGGACCATTCGAAATATTGAGTTAGTCGAAGACTGTGATAATATGTTTAACAGAACTTCTGTCTACACCTACGATGAAGCAGAACAAATCAATGGTAAAACGAAGAATTACTTTGACTGGGCAGGTAAACCTAGTCAGTCTCAGCTATATGACTTTCAAAATCAAAAATACTTTGCTTCACAGCCTCTTTATGATGAGTATGATCGCCAGCACATTCAAACACTTGAGGCTCCCACAAACGATGATAGGTTTTACTATAGAGATTACTTTGCAAATTTTGATGCCGAAGGACAAGCATTAAATGATCAGGAAGGTACTTTAGGATATTATTATTCTCCGAATAATACAATTGAAGACCGTGTCCCTTATACCAAGTTTCCTTATTCAGAAACCGTGTTCTTGGAGGATGGAAGCGAAGAAATAGTAGGGGTTAAACAAGTAGGTGACAAGTACCACGAGGCAGAAGGCAGATATAGTAAGACTTTTGTGATGCCTCTTTTAGAGGGAGAACTACCGTTTTATTTGGAACTTAGAAATAAGCTTCTTGGTCAAAATATTCTTAAAGTTCAAAACACGGTCAAACAGGTTTCTGTCAATTTACAAGGTCACGAAGGTGTTCAATATTCCCTAGGAGATAAGAATGTTGCTTCTGCATTCATGAACGACCAATATACAACGGTGGGAAGCTTTGATATGACCAGAATGGAAAATGATTATGTGGATATTTATATGTCCAATAAAGCCGGAAATTCTAGTTATATCCGATTTTTGGATCAAGATGGTAACAATAAAAATGTGAATTACGAAATAGTCAATATTGTTACTAAACAAGAATTTAAAGGGTTTGGAAATAAAGCCGATATTCCTGCTGGATATTATCGGGTTAAAAAAAATAATGCTGCCAAATTTCGGTACCATTTAATGACTGGTGGACATGTATATAATTTTTATAACGACGTAGGACAGCTAATTGCTACTATGGCTTCAAATGGTGTAGAGCTATTTAGAAATGGTACGTTATCGATTGATGACTTTGATAGTGAAACAATTGATGAATTACCCTTTACAAAATTTTATACTTATGACCTTCAAGGTAGGTTATTAGAAAAACATGAACCTGACGCAGGAACAACTAGATATATGTATACACGGGATGGTCGCGTACGGTTTTCTCAAAATGATAGACAAAAGGAACGAGAACAATACTCTTATACGAACTATGATCAGAGCAATCGCTCAATTCAGTCTGGTGTATATACCTATGCTGATAGTGATTGGGCATTTCAATCTGAAAACTTAATAAGTATATTGGATGAGAATATGGGGTATGATAGGTCCGATCGCACTGGTGGTTTGCCAACTTCAGGAACGTTTAGTGAAAAGATTGATACCTATTATGATCTAGCCGACGAATCTCTGCCAGTTGGTTACCCTACTGGATATGAAACTCCGAACTTTTTATCAGGAGCCGTAGCCTATACAGAAAACGAACAAGTCAAAACATGGTTTGACTATGACGCCTTAGGGCGTGTAGAATGGATGGTACGGTATTTTAAGGCGCCAGAAGTGAATAAGTTTTTTACCGTAGATTATGAATATGATTACTTTGGAAAAGTGATGCATGTCATATTCCAAAAAAACCAAGAAGGTGAGCGGTTTGATCATCACTATAGATATGATAATAATCAACGCTTGATCAATGTGAAAACGAGTAGAGATGGAAGTGCTGATGGAATCATGGCTCATCAGCAGGGGAGCTTTGAGTATTTTCTGCATGGACAGCTAAAACGAATGGTAGTGGGAAATGCGCTTCAAGGAATTGATTACACCTATACTGTAAATGGCTTGTTGAAAGCCATTAACTACCCGAATCCAAATGCTGATCCTGGAGGTGATGGTGGAGCCGGAGGTGTTCAGTACAAGGATGTATTTGGAATGAGCTTAGAATACCACCAAAACGACTTTGAAAGTGATATAGACTTCAGTGATCCGGCCCATGGAGCTGAGATTGATTACTTGATGAGTGACGCTGATTTAGAGCAATTATATGACGGCACTATCATGGCCACTCGCTGGTCGATTGATTACAGTGAGGATGAGGTGATCTATCCGGAAGACGACTTGTTGCTATCCAGGTATGAGAAACCAGTAGTACGCGCACAACACTCTGTGACACTATCAGATGGATTTAGTACAGAAGGAAATGAGTTTGAAGTACTCTTTACCAGTGAAGGGATCGTACGAGAGGGGACGTCCAATGTACATGCGTATAGCTATGATGAAAAGAACCAGCTCAAGGATGCCTACTACGGAACACAAGAGACCTTTGCCGATGACAAGGCCGATAAGATCAACGCGACACGTGATCTGAGTTATGATGAGAATGGTAATATCCAGGGCTTGGATCGTCGGGATAGCACCGGAGGGATGCTACACAAGCTTAAGTATGTGTACATAGAAAATACTAATAAACTATCGGAGGTTTTGATTGACTGGGATGACAATGGAGTGTTCGGTGCTGGAGAACGTTATGCAACCTATAAGTATGATATTATAGGTCAGTTAGATAAATTGATTTATTACAAAAAGGACGGATCTATACGTGAAACATGGACGATCACCTATGATGTGACTGGAAAAGTTACTTCTATCAATCAAGGTGATGAAACGATCACCTATACCTATGATGATAGAGGCTATCGAATCAAAAAAAGCAATGGTACCGAGTCTGGAACTACACATTACGTACGAGATGCGTCCGGTAATATCCTTTGTATCTATACTATGGATGGTACTGGTAACTTGGTCCCTTATGAGTGGCCGATATACGGCAAAGGGAAGATTGGGTCGGCATTTGTGTTTCCTGACCATGACAAGTATACCTATGAGTTGACTGACCATTTAGGTTCAGTACGCGCAGTAGTAAGTGAAATAGTTTCACTATCAGTGGCGACAATGGAGACGGAACATGCCACATATGAAGAGTCGCAATTTGGTAGCTTGGATAGTCGTTTTACCTCGGCTGTTCATAATACCACTGTTTTACGTGATGGTCGCGAAGGCAATAAGGTATCACGTTTGAGTGCAGCATCTGGTCACTTGGTAGGTCCTACCAAGTCGCTGAAGGTACGAGCTGGCGACCGCATAGAGATACAAGTAGAGGCGAAGTACTTGGGGAGTCAAGGGAGCTTGATTCCATTGAGTAATGTATTAGGAGCACTTACCGAGTCGACGAATGCTTCGACGGGCGTAGAGTCTGAGGGCTTACAGCAAACAGATCTAAGTGCTGCATTGACGGCCCTCGCAGGAGGAGCTGGCTTTAACAACGGCAAGCCTAGAGCCTATCTGAGTGTGTTGTACTTCGATAAGGACTACAACCCGATCTGGATCGATGGAGATGCTTCTAATCACTACCGCCAGATCAGTGTGGCGGCCGATAGTCCAGAGGAGCTAAAGATTTCGATTCCATCGGTGCCTGAGGATGGGTTTATGTATATTTACGTAGCTAATGAAAGCCAAGGAGTAGAAGTATTCTTTGATGACCTTTGTGTAAGTCAGGCTGGTCTCACGATTATTGAAACTAAAGATTACTACCCTTACGGTTTAGTAATGAATCAGAATCGACGAGACAGTGAACGTGATGTGAGATATGGTTTTCAAGGTCAGTTCTCCGAAGAGGACAAAGAAACAGGCTGGAATCATTTTGAGGCTAGAGAGTTTGACCCTATTATCGGTCGATGGTTAGTCCCGGATCCGGCTAGGCAATTTGATTCACCTTACGCCGGCATGGGAAATAACCCTGTTAATGGTATTGACCCGGATGGAGAGTGGGTTAATTATGCAATAGGTTTTGTTGTTGGTTTCACTAGTGAGGTGGCAATACAAGTAATAACTAAGAAAGTTTTTGAGGGCAAAAGTTATACAGATGCTTTTTTAGAGGTTGATTACGGAGATGCCGTAATTGATGGTGTGATAAGCTCAGCGACTTTAGGAGCATCTAAGGTCAGCACAGTCTACAAAGTAATAAAAAAGGCCGAGAAGTATCATGTTTTAGATGGAGTTAAAGCTGTCGTGGATATAAATGGAGTAGAAGGAGTAAAAAAGAAAGGTGCTGACGAAGTGTTGTTCGATTTTACCGCTTCAAAAACAATTGGTGCTGTAATCGGTAAAGGAGCTAAAGATATTGCCAGTGAATCTGGGTTAGAAAACCAGGTAACTGTATTCTTAGTGGAGAATGGAGCCAATAAAGTCATGAGTTTTCAAGTGGCACCTGTGGTGGAAGGAACCAAAAAGTTAGTGATTACAGAAGAGAAAGCAGACTCATCAAATAAGAAAAGCTCCTCAAATACAAGAGCAAAAGTTGAAAAAACACATAGCAGAAACTAATGAGCGAAAAACTAAAGGGAATTATCGCAATATTAAGTTTTATATTAGTCCTCACAATAATAATTTGGAGTATTAGTATTGCTTTGGATACAAATAAAGAAGTATTAAAAAATGGAGAACGTTGTGCATGTGAGATTATTAAGCATACTAGTTTAGGTGCAAAAGCCCAAGTGACTTTTAGTTCTGGTAAAAGAAGGGTCATTCCCATCTCACATACTAAGACTTTTCGACTAAAACCAGGAGACAAATATTATTGTAAATACCTGGGTAAATACCCAAAGAAAGTGCTGTTGCTCTATGACGAAGAGTATAAAGAAGAATGAAGAAGATAGGTAAACATTTGATCGATAATAGCATTTGCTGTCCGTAAATCCCCCTCTGGCGCGCTTTTGTAAAGCGTGACTATTGTTAAAGTTGGAAGCAGCGAAGTAGCATTTTTAATGCGGTGAAGATATAGGTAAGGCCTAGTAGCGATACTGGGCTTTGTTGTTTTAGGAGGCGTATGCTTGTTTGGCTTTGAAGTCCCCCAATCGCGCGCGTTGCGATAGCTAAACGCGTGCGTCATATCGGTAAGATCAAAAGTCCATCGAGCCAGAAGATAGTCGCTAAAATCATTGAAGTTGTTTAAATGGTAGGGTCACCCCTTCTGGTTTAAGTCTTCAGTAAGTCTGGCGCAAGTTTTTTCAACTTGTGCCTAATACAATCCAACTGAGGTGTTTATACTTAACTATTGTTAAAGTAGGTAGCAGAGAATTAGCATTCTCGTAATGCGACGAAGATATAGATAAAGCCTAGTAGCGATACTGGGCTTTGTTGTTTTAAGGAGGGCCAGGCTTGTTGAGCTAATCCTTACAGGTTTTTATGAACTCAATAATAAAACCTGTAAGGATTTCTACGACGAGTCCTAACTTTTGAGGGGATTCTAAACTTTGAGTTCGAAAACAGAACCTGTCAGGATTTCGATGCCGAGTCCGAACTTTTGATGGGATTCCACACTCTTAGTGCGCATTTAAGCGATAGTGGCCTATGCGGTTCAGAAATGTGTGAATCTTATTGAAGTTGATTGCTGGAATTAGCATTTATTCTGTGGTGGTAATACCGCTTTTGTTCATCCAAAAGAATGAAGGTGTCTGACTATTATTGCAACCAATCACGTAAATAGATATTCCTTGTCCTCCATGTTACTAAATACTCATGTCTTGGTAGTCGTCTTTATTGGCGATCCTGGAAAATTTAAATTACTTCAAGGTTAAGTATCACTGCCTGTTCCAAGCCTTCAAATCGATTATTTCCGAAAAGGAGCCATAGAATACCTAATGGCTCTCGATTTTGACCAGTCGACTAATTCTTATATACCACTCGGTTCATACTGACGTCCTTTGACATATAAAATGAAAAACTCATGTATCAACGATTTGTATTAAAAGGTTTACTTCTTTTCATCGGCATTACCTTTTTGTCGATTAATTCAGCATATACACAGACGTGTGCAACCTCAGGAACAATAAGCACAAGTTGTTCTACTTCTGGTAATTTAATTACAACCGGTGATCTTCAGACCAATGGAACAGGGATAAAAATGACTATTGGAGACGTTAGTTCGACTACTGGAACGTTCAGAGCAAACGGTCATGACGTATTAATATCTTCGGGAGATTCACTTATTATTGGACGAAATTTGGGTACTCGAAAAGGAGCCACTTTTACTATAGAGCCAGGGGCTTATGTATATGCTCAAGGCATAGCAAACGTTGGTGCTCCGAACGGAAGTTCGATAGCAACCATTAACATTGACGGTACGCTAGAAATAAACGGTGATTTCAATATGAATAATGCCGGCAGTGTAGTAACCGGTATTGGGTCTTTATATGTAACAGGTGAGATTGACAATACTGTAGGAGCTACATTTGAGTTTGATACCATAGGAGGATGTTATCCGTGCGAAAGTGAATCAAGCCTACCCGTTGAATTAACAAGTTTCGGTGCAGAGATAGAAGACGATGTGGTGCAACTGAAATGGAGCACCGGATCGGAGCTTAATAATGAGGCCTTTCAGATAGAAAGAAGTAGAGATGGCTTCTTGTACGAGATAGTGGGTCGAGTAGCAGGTAATGGCACTACAGCTCTACCAAATGACTACAAATTCACAAATGATCATAATAATAAGAGCTACTACTACAGACTTCGCCAGATAGATTATGATGGTCAGTTCGAATTCAGTTCAGTCGTATATGTTGAGGTTGACCCTATTGCTGATATCAAAGTTGGACCAAATCCAACAGTCAGTTACGTACACATTCAAGGAGACACAGAAAGCACTTACGTTACTTCTGTCACCAACTTAAGAGGAGAAGTTGTTGTCGCATCTGGTAGCAGAAACTTAAAAGAGTTAGAAGACCTATTGAACACTCGCCTTCAACAGTTGGAAGAGGGTATGTATTTCATTAGTCTAATTTCTTCAAGTTCCATGAGTACTATTCCTCTTGTCAAACATTAATTCAAATCCGACTCAAGCGAGTCAGAGCTATAATTCAATTTAGCGAATAGCATAAAACTGAATTTTTTATGGGATACTTGCAGGAGATGCGAAACATAAAAACAGCACTCAAAAAACCGTTTAAATAATTTACGTTCGTTATTCCAGTAGGAATATTTCAAAACAAATCGTCTTTTATTGGATTTCTAGTGAAGAATTTAATCTTAATCGAGTACTCCTGGCCAGTTTTTTTCAGCTTTCTCGATGTATTTGTTTTGTTTTTCTTCCCACTTTACCTTTATCTTCTTGCTGTAGTTGAGGTATAACTTTTCGTCAACAATTTTCCAGGCCTCGGGGTCAATTTTAGCAGTATACCCATTGGCTACAGCATAAGAACAATACCCGCCGTACTTTGGTGCATATTTCTCTGGGTTGGACTTGAATAATGCTAAGTGTTCCGCTGAGGAAAAATGCCAAGTGGCATCATTCCAGATATATGCTAATTCAGAACTCCCTTTCGTGGGCTGTGATAGTAGAAAGTAGGCTACAGGATCATAGCCTGCTACGGCACCATCCTTAGTGGCGTAAACAGGTGGTTTTTGTGCAAATAATTGAAGGCAAACTAAAAAAAGAACTGAGGTGAGTAATCTTGAAAGCATGTTTTGTAATTTCATAACAGTTAAAATAAACCAATTTAGGACGAATAAATTGTCAGCGTGGTATCTTTTTCTCTCGACTTTGAATTTCAATCAGGTGTTGTGAAGTCGCTCCCTGATTGTTAAGATCGTTAACAAAATTAAAAAGTTGAAAATACCCCATTGAGGCTTCCGTTTTATCAAGCTCACCAAAGGCTTCTGATAAAGCCGCATAGCACCGACCTAGCTGATTGTAATCTTCTATATCAACTGCATAATCCCTAGCTTTATCCAAATGCCTTATGGCATCCGAATATTGCTCTAGCACACTATAGATAACGGCGATATTCACCAAAGCAGAAATGGCACCAATTTTTTGTCCTAATGATTCTCTTGCTTCAAGATTGATTTTAAAGAAATATAGTGCTGAATCAGGGTAGGAGAGATCACCGTAAAGCGTGCCAATGTTATTACTTACGGTTGCCAGTAGGTTTTTATCTTCCAATCCCTCAATAATGGTAAATGACTGTTTATAATGTCTTAAGGCTTCAAGATAAAGATCGTGCTCCCAATAGATGTATGCCGCTTTATTAAAAAACTCAGAAGCGGTTCGAGATTCTTGTCTTTCAAAATAATGATTGGCGTACTCTAAATGATGTTGAATAACCAGAGAATCATCATGATCCAAAACCATGATGTCTTGTGCGTATGCTGAGAAGATACTTAGCATACACATAGAGAGTAAGCTGTTTTTGAAGCGCATCATATGTATTTAAGGTCTACTTTAAAAGTTGTGGAAACCGAACAGTATATAACCCTAACTTTACCTCTAGGATTACATGTGTTTTGGAGTAAGGTTTCGAGACAATTAAGCGGTTATGCAATACTGTATTGAGAGAGTAAGTTACATTTTTTTAGGATATCGCGATTGTCGTTTGAAAGCAATACATTTTATAGCTGTTAGCAAACCAAATACTTCATGTGATTATTCTTGGATCAAATAGCTTTTTGTCTGGCTTTAGCAATAGGACAGGTTTATTTACCGAGGGAAAATGAAAAAAAAACAGTGTTAAGCGTATAATTAACGATCTTTTGTACCTGTTCATCATATTATTCGACAATTTTGTCGTAGAAAATCAATTGTTCACCTTGACCAAGATACGATGTGTTTTTCGCATAAAAATCAGGTCAAAACATTAATTAGAAAACGAAATACCAATTCATACCAGATTGGTGGTTTCCCAAACAAAAAATTATTTACTGATGAAAAAGATTATTGTTTTAGCAGCAATTTTCCAATCTGCCATTGTTTTTGCTCAGCAAGACACGTCTTATTGGTCCAATGGGGGAGTTACTTCATTGACGTTTAATCAGGTGTCACTTTCTAACTGGGCAGCTGGTGGTGATAACTCGGTATCGCTTAACGCGTTTGTTAACGTTTTTGCCAATTATAAGAAGGATAGAACCATTTGGGAAAATAACCTGGTAATGGGTTACGGGTTGATCCGTCAGGGTAGTGACGATACCAACGCGGACTGGCAGAAGACAGATGATAAAATCAACTTAATCTCAAAATTTGGCTATAAGCTTTCATCAAGTGACAAAAATTTGTATTGGTCAACATTATTAGATTTCAGAACACAATTTCAAGAGGGTATAGACGCTGAAGGAAACGTTATTTCCGAGTTTATGGCTCCAGGTTATTTGTTGATTGCCACTGGTTTGGATTATATACCAAATGATGAGTTTTCACTTAGTTACTCACCAGTAACGGGTAAAATTACGTTTGTAATGGATGATTCATTATCCGCAAGAGGAGCATTTGGTGTAGACGCAAATAAGAATGTACGCTCTGAGCTGGGTTCTTTTCTTAAGATGTCTTGGAAGAAGCAAATCGTTGAAAACGTAGATTATGAAACTAGAGTGGAATTGTTTACCAATTATGCTGAAAACGCAGGAAATATTGATGTTAACTGGGAAAATGTGATTGTCATGAAGGTGAATAAGTTCTTATCGGTGAACTTCATCAATCAATTATTATACGATGACGATATAGACTTGATCGAGACAAACCCTGAAACAGGCCTTGAAGAGAACAAAGGTCCACAGATACAATACAAAAACGTATTTGGCGTGGGATTAACCTATAAGTTTGGCGCTGGTAAGTAAAGCACTTTTTGAAGACTAAGGAATTAATTCCTTAGTCTTCAATTAACCGTTTTAGCGTCTCCAGTTCCAAAAACGATTTAGCAATCATTTTCCCTTTCTTGAAGAAGTAGATCGTTTTCCAGAAAACATTTGTCCCTGATATGGTATGAATCGCCGTAATACGGGTATGATTATTTCTCTCTTTAAAAACAACTTCGACGTCATCAACATATCGGTCGTAAGCAATTTGAATTTCTACTCGGTCTGGATCTTCATGTAATACAATAGTTTCAATTGCCACTTTCTCTTTACCGTCTTCGATAAAGTATAATTCGTTGACACTACCTTCGGAATATCCATCTCCTTCCAAGACGTTCACGTCTTCAAATCCTTCTACCCATTCTCCCATAAAATCGTAATGCCTGAAATATGAAAATGAAGTCTCCTTAGGCTGATCGATAACGATATCAACCTGATATTGATAACTAGGCACGACTAGGCCAAACCCAAAAAAAGTGAGTAAAAGCAATATTACTATGCCGATCGAAAAAGTATTATTGTTCATGAACTTTGATTGATAGATCGAAGCACTCTGGGTTCTCGTTTAACAAAATAATACCATTTAGGCTATATAAGGTCATGTTAGTTTACGTCAGTGTTTTTTTCTAATTCAAGGCAAAAAATGCAGTCCTAGCAGCGCTAGGATAAGGCTTTTTAACGAAGAAGAAGGAAAAAACAGTAGCAAAATATACGCCGTTATATGGTTTAAATGGTATCAGACCCTCGTAATTCGATTCGTCTTTACTACCTGATGATAAGTTTTGTAGTCTAATCTACGAAATCCTGTTATAATTCGCATTATACGACTCATAATTTGAATTTGAGTTGAAGCGTTACATCGCTTTTCCTTGGACCTTCTGTCTCATTGAGTCCACTTCCTACACTTGTTTGGTTAAGGTAATAAAAGGTTGAGTATTGAAACCAACAGGTAATGCGCTTACTAAATCTGTATTTAGCCATAATATAACTTCTCGACCCTTGACCATGATAGAAAGGAAAAGAGACTGATTGATTAGGCGAGCGTTCGAACAGGTAGATACGGTTTTCAAAACTATCGGTGTCGAATAGCGCATACCTCACTGATAAATTCAATCGCTTAGTTTGGTAATTGATATCCTGCGAAATTGTTATCCCCAGAGTTTTTTGACCAAAACGAATTTGATTTCCTGTGATTCGAGTCCTAAGTTGAAGTTTTCTTTTGATTTCATGGTGTAAAGACAAGAAGTAATATGTTTTCGATTCTTGACGAAACGTATATTCTTGTTCTTCATCCGGTCGAGTGTGCCTTTGTTTAATTTCGTTCCTGATTTGCGCTGATAGCTTAGTATCATTTCGAATAGAATGATCCAACCGAAGCAGTACATCTGTTCCAGAGCCCGGCAAAATTGATCTGAATGTTGGAGTAGGAAAAGTAAATCGATCGACATAGGCAGATATAACCGTTTTATATCTGGGAGATACTTTGAGCCCGACAAACAAGCCTTTCTCATTTCGCGTATTACTCGATTCGGAAAAGCTATTGGAGTAAAAAGAATGATAGGCTGCTCCATAATTTCGGTAGATCAAAGAGATGTCAATATTTCTGTGAAGACTAATTAAAGCACCTTGCAGATTGGCCAAAGCAAAGCCATTGGAAATAGCGGTTTCACCAAACCAATTAATATTGAAAATATGGAGACTGTGATGAATGCTCATGTTAAAGTTGGTTGTTCCTCTAAAATGATAGCGGTTGTCATACCTTTTGATTTGATTTAGTGGTGTCGACAGCTGTTGCTGACTAGCAGTAAGGCCTAGATAATTCTTTCCGTTGTCTGGGGAATAGGATATGACAGTTCCTTTCGTAGTAATTCTAGCGATATTTCTTTTCGCTATTTCATTCGGTGTGCGATGCAGACCATCGCGTTTTAATGATGTTATCTGTTTACTAATGCAATGTTCCAATGGATTTGATTCACAGCTAATAGTTCCATCTATTTGGACTTTTGAATAAAATGAAGTGAGCTTAAACCTACCAACCTTAGCTTGATGGCCAAAACCCGTTAAGTATTCGCTTTCATTGATGCTGTTATAAGGAATTACCCCACTATTATTTCGCTTTACTAACAAAATCGGTTCTGAACTCTTTCCAAGAAAGAATCCTGCTCCGTGTACTAGGCCTTGGCCAGATTGAATTTTGAAATTCCCGGCAATTACTTTTTCTGCCCATGCTTTTTGTGGTTCTAAGGATAGGTTAGCAGAAATATGATCAAAGAAATACTGCTTATTCTGAGCGTTGAACTGAATTCTTTCCCCAGGATCTTGATCAATGGTTATTCCGAAGCTTATTAGGCCCGGCCGTTTATATCTATAGGTGATAAACTTTTTTCCCGGACTGCCGAGATAATTATTTTGAGGGGTGGTGTCTGCATGATGTCCTCTCGCTTTTTGAAGACTGTTTTTTTGGCGAAATAGAAGATAAGAATTGGATAGAGGTTTACTAGAAGGCCTAAAGATATGCCTTACTCCGGGGCTGGATACGTACAGAACATGCTGCAAGGCCCGTGCCTTGTATAGCGGTAAAATAGACTGAAGTTCAAAGATGTGTTGAAAATCACCTGTTTTTTCTCGATGATTAATAATACTATCTATCTCGCTATTGGATAAAAGGTTTAGCCGTGCGAGTTCATTGGCAGAAGCAGTATTTATATCCAGCTTGATGATTTTTTGATCATATAGCTCTTGTAACAAAGTTTCGAATTCCTGATCGCTATCTGGAACAACCTCAAGCCTATCTAGTAGTTGCTGAACTTCTTCATCAGTGTTCAGCGGCGACTGACTCCATGATAGTATGGGTATCATGACCATGAGGGCACCGTATATCAAACGAGTCATTTCCCAAATGCTTTTGTCAGATTTATGCTGTGCGATATGCCCAGCAATGATGTCTCGCCAAGGGCGTAGTCAAAGACGTATCCTTTCCACTTGATGCCAAAACCAACTGATCCTAAATAGGGGTCAGGTCTAAAACCTGCTCGAAAAATTAGCTTATTTTCTATGGTGTAAGTGGCTCCCGTTGCCCAATGAACAGGGGTGTCTATGCCTTTCTCAAGCTCAATGAGTAAACTGAATGAGTCAAACGGAACATATTTTAGGCCCGATTTGGCAATACTTCGTTGTTGGATTCGATCTTCCATTGTGGATAAGCCAATATTGTAAATGACCGTTCCTAAGTAAATTTTTGGGCTGATTTGAGCCGTGACGCCGAGATTAGTAGATATATGCGTTTCACGTCGCCCTAACTCATCGGATATTTGGTCTGTTGTCACAGTACCACCAATGGCGATGACACCTATTTCCTTGCCGGTTCCTAATGCAATAGACTGCTCACTGTAGAGTTCTGACCCAAACTGTCGTATACCAAGCCCGATATGCATGTTTGAGAGTGTATATACCCCAGAAATATAGTTGGTACTGAGTTCCTTCAGACCATATCGCCAAACATAACCAGCAGAGGCTTCTGTGTTTTGATTGGGTATTTTTGCCGGATTATTAAAGACAGGGTGCGAAGTAACCGATATACTAGTGATTCTCGCTAGAGCATCAACTTCAGCTCCCGTGTATGGAGAAATGGACTGCGAAAGTAGACGACTACAAATAGCCATCATGTACAAGGTTAATACATGCGTTTTCATACGATTCAGCTGACACAAGATTCAAGGACATCGAGTGCCAAATAGTGTTTAATGGTTGGGTTGGCAATATAATAAAGGAGCGTTAGTTTTGATAGTAATAGGGATAAGGATTAACAGGAAATACATTGTGAAATGAGGTTTAGTGCTCTTTTGGTACCGGTTTTTATTGGTTTTTTCGTGACATCCGTTAGTGCTCAGGAAGTGAAACTGGACACCATAACGAAGTACTCGAATGGACATATTCAATCAACAGGTACTTATATGAATGGGGTAAAGTTTGGAAAATGGATACATTATTTTCCTAATGGTAACTTGATGTCCGAAGAACATTATCAAAGCGGTAAACTTAGCGGGAAAACGCTCTATTATCATCCAAATGGTAGTCTTTCCGGGGTTGAAATCTGGGAAGGTGACTTACTACAAGATTCAGCAAAATACTATCATGAGAATGGAGTGCTTAAAAAAGAAGGTCTTTTTAACAATAACCTCTATTCTGGAACTTGGAGGTTTTATTACTCAAATAAAAAATTAAAGCGGACCATTAACTACCGAGAGGGTTTGCCTGATGGTAAAGCGTTCTTCTACCATGAAAATGGGCGGATACATCAAAGTGGTCATTATAAGGATGGAAAGGAAAATGGAAAATGGCTTTTCTACAACAAACGCGGAAAATTGATTTACGAAACCATATACAAAGAAGGAAAAGAGGTGGAAACGCCTTAAAGTCCGGACTTTATGTTAAAAGTGAAGATTAGGTTCTTGCCAATATTGCTAGTGGCGTTGGGACTAGCATTGTTATAGGCAAGTTCAAAACGAAATATACGATCATAATAGGTTAGGAAATCTATACCTACCCCTGTACTGTATAGGAATTTATCGGCCAATCTTGAGCTCTCTTCGTTGTTATCATAGTTTTTAACATAACCAAGGTCGAAAAATGTTTTAAGATAAATAGCGAGTGGTACCTTGCTAAATTTCTTTAGTTTTTCCATTTGTGGAATTTGAATGGTTCTATTGAAAATATTTTTCTTCAATTCAGTCTTTTGAATAAATTGTATGGGCCCTTCTACGACATATTTGTCAAATCCCCGCAATAAGTTTCGAAGCCCTCCAAGTGAAGAGTAATTAATATATCCCTGGTCAAACGGTCCACTTGCCATAAATCTCGTGTTGGTACCGAAATAATAATTGTTTTTGAGAGGTTTGAAATACTTGTAATTGGCATTAACCATACTTAAACCAAACCCATTTGTAAGTCCTAGTCCAAAGTTTTGTAGAAAAATATTAAAGTCGTAGCCTTTTAAAGGATAGGCACTATAGTCCCTTTTGTCAACTTGAAATAGGTATGAAGCGAAAAGATAACTCAGTCTGTTTCTGTTCCAGTTTTCTTCGGCCCGGTCTTGCAGTGTCGACAGCGAATAGAGATGGTCTTCATTTTTAAGTAGAAGAGAGTCATGAGCCATATATACCCTATGCCCAAAAGTGAAATGGTGAAACTTATAAAACCCTTGCCGTTTCCTTAGTGTAACACTGTTGTTTAGTGATGTCAGCATTATGGTTTCCTTATGCCTATTGGCCACGCGAACGTGCTGATCCGTTATCGTGTCAAGTGTTTTAAACTCTTGGAAGGAAAAAGAGTATTTGATTCCAAAATCTTGATTCTTATTGATGTATGGAATCGAATACTCCAATCTGTAGTCATTCGAAAAGCCAAATTGTGCAGATAGTTTGAGTTTTTCCCCTCGTCCACGAAAGTTGTCATGTGCAAGACCGGCACCTATATTTATCCTGGTTAGGTCACGGTTTCTCCCCTCATCTGGACTCCACCAAGAGGCTAAATTGGAGTCAACTGGGCGTAGAATTATAGAGGGCCATAGGTACCATCGTTCTTCCACTTCAACTAAAATATGGAGAAGGGAATCTGATATTTCCATGGGTTCTAAACGCACCTGATTGAACAGTTTGGTGTTCATAATGCGTGTCTTATTCACTTCTAGGGTTTTATTAAGGTCCTTACCCGCGATATCGTCACCAGCTTTGAATGATAGCTCACGCGTGATAATCGAAGTTTTAGTAACCTTGTTACCTACAAAGTGAATTTTTTCAATGCGATAGTTGTGAAGGGTGTCAATGTGCTGAGCACTTACGGCACTGGTATAAAACAAAAATACTGCTAGCAGTATCCAAAAATTCTTCAAAATATTACCTCTCCTCACTTTAAGCCATTGCATCGCTAACGAAAATACCCCGTTTATAGTCTGCAAAAGTCTATAATTTTATTGGTTATTACACGCATTGGTATGACTGGTAGCAAAAAAGAAGTGAACTCATAAGTAAAGTCGGGTTTATAGTGGCTTATTAAAGGTTTACCAGCTTAGCACAGTTTCTATTGATCCAGCGGCTTGACGCATTCAAACTACTTGACCGGGATATGCTTGTATGGCTATACGCAAATATGGGCTAAAAGGATTTTTATATGGAACCCATAAGGTGATTACACAAAAAAGTTGATTTGAAGGACTTATTGCTAGATTTTACATCAACTTGTAAAATAGACTTTATATAATAGTTTGAAAGTCTATGGTGAAGAAAGGTTCTGACTATGATGATCCTATATTTTGGCTTTCGCTAAGCTTGTCAAACCCTCCAGACAGTATGGGGAAGCGACACCAAGACCTCGGATCAACGTTGAAGTCATCCAGCTGAAAAGCAGGCGCGATGCGCTCTCGCTTCCATTGATTACGAGTCCATAACCTGAAAAACTTATCAATGGCCAATTGAAGTTCATTTTCTGAGAGGCTAAGATTTTGTGCAGCCAACAGTTCGAGTACCTGCTCTGGAGATTTCCATTCTTTAATAGCCAATCGCTCAATTTTGACCATCAGATCGTAAGGCATTAAGTCTTTTTCGTCTTTTTGTTCCATTTCGGAAGGCCTTAATTCTGCAGTTGGTTCCATGTTATTGACAAACCTCAAAGCCGTATAACCCAGTTTTTGCTCGGCATAAACAAGCCACTTCTTGATAAAGTCCTTATCAACACCAGCAATAGGGGCTATGCTTCCAGAAGTGTCACCATCCATAGTGGCATAACCAACATCTCCTTCACTACGGTTAGAAGTGGTCAGCAAAAGGCAGTTTTTTATGTTCGTCAGCATCCATATAATAGGAGATCTGGTACGTGCTTGAATATTTTGTAAGGCTATATCATCTTCTTGCCAAGATAATTTCCGGTTTAGGACGGTCTCCATGATTTCACGGTAGCCATTAACCTCTTTGTCTACGCTCCAGTGATAGAAAATAGCATCAATAGATTTGGCAAGTTGTTGTGCAGAGTTAAACGTTTCTTCGCTGGAGTTGCGTGTTCCCTGGTATGCTGTATGCAATAACGGGCTATTAAGGGATAATCCAATCTTATTCCAAAATGCATCTTCACCCAATTCTGATACTGCTAAGCGCTTCATTTCAGCGACCATTACTGCAATGGTAGATGAGTCAGCCCCGCCGCTAAGTGATAGGACGAAACCTCCAGATCGACTTTTTCTGAGATAATCAAATAATCCTAAAGCAGAGGCCCTCGGGAACTCATCATATTTGTCTTGAGAATCGAGAAGCCCAACGTGATCAGAGTTAGACGGAGTTTGAAAATCTATGTTCAGCGCCAACATCTGCACGTCTTTAAAAGACAAGCGATGTTGATACCCTTTAAGTACTCCTTTTTGAGCTACAATGATATCCCCGTCGTATATCATTTTTCCCGCCTCATTGCCCAGAAGGTTGGTATACAAGTACACGCACTTATATTTCTCTGAGCTCTTGACGACGAGTTCTTCGCGATATTTAGCTTTTCCAAATGCAAAATGACTGGCACTAGGATTAAGAATTAAGTCTACTTTGCCAAGATGATCCACTGGACGCTCCTCCTTCCAGGCATCTTCACAAATCTCAAATCCTATATCAATTCCCTTATAGTCGATTTTAAGCTGGCCAATTGGATAGCTAGCACCACTCAGTTCATAATTATTGATGATCTCAAGCGGCCATGATGAGAACCATCTTGGCTCATAATGAACCCCCTCTTTTGCTAAATGATGTTTTACATAGAAACCCTTTATCTCAGTATCCTGAATAATGCATGTTGCATTGTAGCGCTTATTATCGTGTAGCAAAGGAAGCCCTACACAAACAAGAATGTCATGACAGAGAGGGAGCAATTGTGTTAGCTCAGATATAGCACGTTCATATATCCATGAGGATAAAAATACATCTTCGCAGCCATAGCCCGTTATGCATAGCTCAGGAAGACATAAAATATCAACTTTGTCCTCCTGTGCCAGTTTTATGGCTTTTATGATGTTTTGGTAATTTGATTTCCAATCAAGAGGAGTTTGATTGAGTGCGGCTCCTGCTAACTTCAAAGAAGTCATCACTAGTAAATTTTTAGAACTTCACAGGACTTATGTGCAGCATCTTGCTCTGCTTTTTTCTTACTCAGTCCGTAGCCTTTACTGATTTCAGCATCATCAATAAAAAGCACCGCTGTAAACTGCTTGATATGTTTATTTGATTCTTCTGAAATTTCGAAACGGATGGTCTTGTTTTCTTTCTGTGACCACTCAATAATTTTACTCTTGAAATTCGTATCGTTATTTACGATTTCATTGATGTCGAAGTGTGGGTTGATGAGTTTGTTAATGATGAACCGTTTGGTTGGCTGCAGTCCCTTGTCTAAATAGATAGCACCAATTAAAGCCTCTAAAGCATCACCGTAAATGGACTTATGAGATAATGAACCTTTGTAAGACTTGTCAAAGATAACTAATTCCTTAAGCCCTATTTTTTTGGCGAGTCTATTTAGGACCTCCCGATTTACAATTCTGGCCCTTACCTCAGTTAAAAAACCTTCGTCTTTATAAGGGAATTTAGTAAATAAATACTCGGCGACCACCAAACCCAGCACCGCATCTCCTAAGTACTCGAGACGCTCATTAGATTCTTTAAATCCTTGTGCGTTAACGACCGACATTGAGCTATGTCTCATGGCCAATGTGTAGAGCCGAATATTTCCCGGACTCCTCCCAACAATTAACCGAATGGACTTAGCTAATTCTAAAGACTGTTTATCTTTTGGCTTTATGGCGTATATGAATCTCCTAAGGAAGGAAACCACTAGC
>CAYMST010000055.1:0-11669 GCA_964393115.1 uncultured Roseivirgaceae bacterium
TACACTCTTTCCTCTACTGCAGATCCGAAATACATCGCTGATAACAGTGTAAATACATAAGCCTGCAGTAATGCAACGAACAACTCAAGAAAATTCATGAATATGGCAAACGGCACACTTACCACCGCTACAGCACTACTCTTGAATAAGAAAATCAAACTAAACAAACTCAAGATGATAATATGACCCGCCGTTATATTAGCGAAAAGCCTCATCATCAAAGAGAATGGCTTTGTCAAAATACCGATAAGTTCGATTGGTATAAGAATAAGAAGTACTGGAAAAGGCACGCCAGGGGTAGCAAAAATATGCTTCCAGTAGGCCTTTCTAGAACTACCAAGAGTAATGGATAATACGACAACCGCCAATACCATGGTAAAAGCGATATTACCCGTCAAGTTTGCTCCACCCGGAATCAACCCCAATAAGTTATTGAACCATATGAAGAAGAACAAAGTCAATAAGAATGGAAGAAACCGCTCGTATCTCGCGCCAATATTTGGCTTAGCCACCTCATCTCTGATAAATATGATTATCGGCTCGAAGAATGCTTGCACGCCTTTTGGCGCTCGACCTTCGTTTTTCTTGTATCCCTGTGCTACTCTGGTAAACAGCCACAACATTAAAATCACACTTATGAACATTGAAGCCACGTTCTTAGTAATCGACAGATCAACAATTATTTGAAGATCTTCTTCTACTGAGACGATTTTACCATGATGATTTTCCACCCCTTTGTAATGCACCGGATGATGATGCTCATCATATAGGTTAGCAGAAGAAAATGTTAAAAATCCGTGATTCGTGTACAAAATCACTGGTAGATAGAGTGTTCCGTAATGCCCATCAAAGAAATGCCATTCGTATGCATCCTTGATGTGATGTGTTATCATATCACCTGGATTAAACCCCTCCTTATCATCACCAGAAGAAGCGCTGGCATTAAAAAAGTTGCCCATAAAAAGCACGCAACATAAGGCAGTGACTATGAAATAATTAGGGCGGTGAAATTTTTTCGTTTTCGACATTATTGGGTCTGCTCTTTCAAATTCGGGCGCAAGTTAGACAACAAAATAATTAATTCAAATATCAAGTATGCCAAATAGAAAGCGAAGAAATTAATGATGAACAACTTCTTATCCATCACTCCAATAACCAATACAATAACTGCTGTAAAAACCGACGTAAGAAACCTAATCGACACAGAACCAAGTAAGTATAGCGAAAAGGAATCCGGCTTGTTTTTGTGGGCGTACTCTAACATTCTATTGATAAGGAATCCTTGGAGTACAAAAAAGCCTAATATCCAGTAAATAAAATGATGAGCCAGTGCAGGAAAATATATTGTGATTAGTATCGTTACTATCGCTGCGATAGCCGATATAATCATATGACCTCTGTTAAGATTCACTTGTGTGTATTTAGAAATTTTCGGTTATCAACGAGTAAGACCTTTGATAACCAGATACATAGCGGCAAAGACCGAAATTATAGA
This sequence comes from uncultured Roseivirgaceae bacterium, assembly GCA_964393115.1. GTDB lineage: Bacteria > Bacteroidota > Bacteroidia > Cytophagales > Cyclobacteriaceae > CAYMST01. The sequence continues at coordinate 1,496 of CAYMST010000055.1, forward strand.
CGCGGTGAGTGTATAAACCGGGGTCTCAGTACTAGAATATTCATCCAGTTTTCTCCCAGCTAATACACCCACCAAGATGACGCCCATCATTTCAAAAGCGATCCCGGAGTACTTTAGAAATTGATTATGTTTTTTTTGAGGCTGTTTAATTGGCTTCTAATATTGGGGCTTTTTTATTGTTGTGGTATTTATTATCGTTTTGTCCGATTTTTATCTCTTTGATGCTTACGCCCATTTTACAAGCACCGTTGAAGGTAGCACCACTCTCTACGATAAGTTTATTGGTGATAATATCACCGTGGATCACCGCAGTAGATTTTAAGATCAATAGTTCAGACACCTCAACCGTACCACTAATTTCACCAGCAATTTCAGCATTTTGCGACAAGGTGTTACCATCCATTTTAGAGGAAGCAGCAGAAACAAACTTGGCCTTTGTTTTAAGGTTACCAATCATTTTCCCTTCAAGCCTGATGTTACCCAAAGTTTCAATATTTCCCTCCACGGTCGTTCCTTTACCAATGTTATTGGCCAAGGTACTTACTCCTTCTTCCTGATTTTCTTTTTTGTTTTTTAACATACCAAGCGTTTAGAATTTAATGAAATCCGACGGATCAATGGCATTTCCATTGTACCACATTTCAAAATGAAGATGAGGTCCACTAGTCATCTCTCCAGTATTTCCGATTATTGCAATTATTTCTCCTGCAGAAACAAAATTACCTACCTTTTTTATTAATTCCGAATTGTGCTTATACACGGAAATCAAATTGCTTCTATGCTGAATAGCAATGACATAGCCTGCATCCATGGTCCAAGAAGCAAAAATCACGCTCCCGTCGGCGATACACTTCACCGGTTCATCCTTTACCGTTACGATATCGATTCCTAAATGTTCGACCGAAGGATTAAAACCATCCGATATGATCCCTTTATCTATAGGTGTAAAAAAGTATAAATCGCGAAGGTCGTTATATTCCTCATGCGATAAATTAACCACTTCCAAACCGTCCTTTTCAAATTCTTTTCTGAATATGGAGTCAATCGGATTGAGGCGCTCGTCAATTTTTTTGGGATCAAATTCCTCATCAACAGGTTTTTTGAGTTGCTCGCTTTCGACTTCTACGTACTTGATATCTTCACCGCGAACGATGTTTTCAATATTACCAATGTACTGATCTTTTAGGCGGGCCTGCTCAACTAAAGAGTCTACTTTAACAGACATCTCGTACACCTGACGGTTGGCAACCATTTGAGCATATCTTGGGTCGAACCATCGATCCATGACCACGGTTACCAAATAAATCGCAATAGCTAGAAATACAATACTAATCCCTAATAGAATAAGAACGATCTTGGAGTAATTGAAGGTAATGGTCGTTTTTTCCTCAAAATTTTCCTCATTCCTTATAATAAGCAGGTATTTAGTCGTTAACCAGCTAGACAAAGTTTTTCTTTGAGCCACTCGTTCGAATTAGAATTATGGTGAATTTGAAACAAAATTATATATTTCTTAATGCTGTTTTAAATATTATTGCAAATCCTTCAAAAAACACTTTTTATTGAAAGCTAACGCAACACTTAGATGGTTTCTCGCAGCATTGCTTATTAGCGCATGGTCATGTTCGCCCCAAAGTGAAGGTTTTGTAGCCACTAGGTTTCATAATACCACTGCACATTACAATGCTTACTTCTTAGCAAACGAAGAAATTGTCGCCATCGAATCAAGTATCAACGATGGGCAAGACTGGAACTACAATAGAATCTTACCGGTAGTACCTCTTTTTGACTCTACCGATGCAGCCGGGTTTACTGCCCAATCCGAGGAATGTCTTAAAAAGGCTTCTTTAATTATTGAAAGGCACCCCAAATCAAAATGGGTAGATGACGCTTATATATTGGTCGGTAAGGCACGTATGTACTCTTACGATTTCACCAATGCCGTAGAAACCTTTAAATACGTCAACACCAAAAGTAAGGATGAAAATGCTAGGCATGAAGCTTTAGTTAATCTCATGCGCACCTTCATCGAAGCGGGTGAGCATAAAAACGCACAAGCAGTCTCTGATTACCTAAAAAAGGAAAAGCTCGATAAAACTAATTTAGAAAGCCTATACATCATGCGCGCGTACTTTGCGCAAGTCAAAGAAGATCTGAAGGCAACGGTGAAAAACCTGACTTTAGCGTTTCCACTCATTAAAAAGCGTGAGAAAAAGGCTCGAATCGCATTTACTATTGGTCAAATTTATCAGGAGCTTGGCCGCGACTCAAAGTCCTTTGAATACTACCAAAAAGCGCTGCGTAGCAGTCCTAGTTACGAGTTAAGTTTTTATACCAAACTCAACATGGGGCAAGTAACCACCCTATCAGATGAAGGCAACTTGAAGAAAATAAGAAAATACTTTAGTAAACTATTGAAAGACCGAAAAAACGAAGAATATAAGGATAAAATTTACTACGAGATGGGACGGTTTGAATTCAAAACATACCATCTCGATGAAGCCATTGTCAACTACAAAAACTCCGTGCAGTCTAGTGTCGGAAATGAACGACAAAAGGCTTATTCATACTATGAGCTTGCTAAAATACACTACGATAGTCTTCAGAATTATGAAGTGGCAAGTGCCTATTACGACAGTACTGTGGCCTCGATGCCAAAAGACGAAGAGTTTTACGAAGACCTTGTTAAGCGGCAGGAAGCTCTCAAGGAGTTTGTTGTCAATATCAATATTGTTCGGAAAAACGATAGCCTTATCGCCCTCACCAACATGGACAGCCTGGAGCTTATCGGTATGCTGGAGGAAATTATCAACGAAGAACTGGCTCAAGAGGAAGAGGAAGCCAAACGTCAAAAGAAACTGGACCGACTTAAAGCAGTAGCCCAAGCAAACACTGATCCGTTTGAAGAGTTTCAGGAAGTAGGAACCAATCAAAATAATAAAGGTGGATGGTACTTTTACAATCCATCCCTTGTACAAGCAGGAAAAGCAGCATTCCAAAGAACCTGGGGACCAAGAACTTTGGAAGATCACTGGAGAAGATCTAAGAAGGCTGCCATATTACAAGCAACAGAAGATGGTGAAGAAAGTGAAGGGCTAGAAACAGATTCTGTAAAAGTGGATTCTGCCGCAGCAGCTGCCCTTGCCGCACTGGATACGTTGAGTGAGTTAGAAAAAAGATCTCGTAGCTACCTGGCAACTGTCCCGTTTGATGAAGAAGCAAAAATTAAACTTTATGATGAGACAGAAGAAGCTTTATATAACCTCGGTTTCATTTATAATTTTAGCTTAGAAGAAAAAAGAAATGCCATTTCAGCATTTGATCGGGTAATTGAAGAATTTGATACGTCCAGTTTCAGACCAGAGTCTTTTTATCAAAACTACCTGATCTTCAAAGGACTCGAAAAGGAAGATACCGCCTTAATCTATGCCGATTCCTTAAAAGCACAATACCCGGATAATGTATTTGCCCGGCTTATAGACAATCCAAACTACTTGGAGGACAATGATAGAGCGGTAGCACAACTGGTCAGAGACTACAATACAGCTTATAAACTGATTGAAAATGGTTTTTATGACCAAGCCTATCAATTGGTGGATTCTACCATTGTCAACTGCACCGTCCCCAACGATTTTTTAGATAACCTAGAGTTCCTAAAAGTGATCATATCTTCGAAAACTCGAGAGGAGTATTTATATCAATTTGAAATCAATCACTTCCTTCGTGAAAATCCAAAATCTGACCTTGTAGCGTATGCAAACGGGCTAAAATCATCTATAGAGACATATCAGTCCGAACTGTTTAGTAGCTCCATTGGGCGATTTAATCATCCATATGACTCTATTTACTATGTGATTATACGGTCAGAAACACCGGCATCAGAAGAAAATAACGCTATACTTAAGGAAATTATAGGGGACAGTTCTAATTATCGCTTCTCAGACTTATTGGTAGACCAGAAAAAATATATTTTGATGATCAAAGACTTCGGTTCTTCTAGAGAAGCTGAGGCTTTCTTACATAAAAATATTAAAGACACCTTTGATGTCGCTTGTGTGATTTCAGACCAAAACTTCAAAGAGGGTTATGAGACGAAAAGCCTGGATTATTATTTCCAAGCCAAAGGACTCATGACCGTAAAAGAAGCACTTAAGACAACGGCTAAAGTGGAAGAGACTCCTCAAAAAGATGTCGTCAAATCTGAGACCAAGGAAGAAAAAGTAAAAAAAGTATATGCCGTTGGTGAAGAGCAACCCATGCCCAAAGGGGGAATGGGAGCTTTCTATTCATTCGTAGGCAAGGAAATGAGCTATCCTCGTGAAGCGCAGCGGAACGGCGTACAAGGTAAGGTTTTCGTGTCGTTCGTCGTAAATGAAGATGGAAGCCTATCTGACATTAAAGTTCCATATGGCATTGGGTATGGATGCGACGAAGAAGCCATTCGCGTTTTTAAACTATCGCCCAAATGGAACCCAGGGAAAAACTCTGGCAAGCCTGTTCAGGTCAAAATGCTATTACCGTTAACATTTAAATTAGATGGGGGCGAGCCAATCTTTAATCCAAAGGAGATTGCAAATAGGGTATCTAACTATAATTCACCTACAGGTGCTCGTCCAAAGAACGGTATAAAAGGATTTTATAAATCCATTAAAAAGAATCTAAAATACCCTGAAGAAGCTCGAAAAAAAGGCATAGAAGGCCAGGTTTTTATTGCCTTTAAAGTAGAGACCAGTGGAAAACTAAGCGAGTTCGAAATAGTAGATGGTCTAGGATATGGATGTGATGAGGAAGCTCTTCGGGTTTTCAAGCTACAACCTAACTGGTTTCCTGCTAAACCAGAGGGCACTCCAGTTGAGTCTGAGATGATCTTACCCGTTAATTTCCAAAAGAAAAGAGCCAAACGTTAAGCACTCAAAAACGAGTATCAAAGCTTACTCATTTTCGAATATCGTTTTTACCATCTATAGTTTATTATAACTTTGACTAAATTGAATCGCTATGTCAGAGCATACTCAAACAGATAAAACCCCAGAAGACAAGCCTAAAAATTGGATTAAAAGATCTATTAAGGCAGTATATCTTGCTTTTTTTTTAGCTTTAGTTGGCATCAGTACTTTATTCATAGCGGTCTATAATGATGCACTAGGTCTTTTTGGAGGGTTACCCAGCTTAGAGAAACTCGAAAAGCCAGACCCCGACCTATCGTCTGTGCTATTTTCGAGTGATGGCCTAGAGTTAGGTCGCTATTACCGAACTAACAGAACACCGATTACCTATTCGGACCTTTCTCAAGAGCTAATAGACGCTTTGCTCGTCACTGAAGATATCCGTTTCGCTAAGCACCCAGGCATTGACTTGAGGGGATTTGCAAGAGCTTTTTATGGTTTCGTCACTGGTAGCTTCCAAGGCGGCGGCAGTACGATTACTATGCAGTTGGCTGAAAATCTATACAAAACCTCTACCGCCAACAGGGGGACGTTATACCAATACCGCATTTGTGGTGCTGTTATTACCAAAGTCAAGGAATATATCATCTCCATTCTTCTAGAGCGTAACTATACCAAAGAAGAGATCATGGCGATGTACTTGAACACTATCCCTTTTGGAAGTAATGCGTTTGGAATAAAGGTAGCCGCGGATACTTATTTCAATAAAGAACCTAGAGAACTGAATTATAAAGAAGCCGCTGTACTCGTTGGACTTATAAATGCACCAACCCGATGGAATCCTATCTTGAATCCTGATAACGCCAAGCGTAAAAGAACTGAGGTGTTATGGAACTTGCACAGGAATAAGAAGCTTACTAGAGTCGAGTATGACTCTTTGGACGCTTCTGATTTTGGATTAAACTATCGCGTAAACAATCAAAACTTTGGTATTGCCACTTATTTCAGGACTGTTCTCAGAAACTACTTGGTGTATTGGGCTAAAAACCGGGGGTATGACTTATTCGATGATGGATTAAAAATCTATTGCTCTATCGACAGCCGTATGCAAAAGGTAGCAGAGAATGCTATGAAAGAGCATATGACGGAACTACAGAAAAGGTTTGACAAACACTGGGATGGAGAAAACCCTTGGAGAGATGAAGATGGCCATGAAATAGAGGGCTTTCTAAAAGGACAAATGCGCCGAACGAAAGCATATAAAAACCTGAAGAAGCGATTAAAAGATCAGCCTGATTCTATTGACCACTACCTACACCAAGAAAAGAAAATGAGGGTGTTCACCTGGGAAGGTGAAAAGGATACTATTATGAGTTCTTATGACTCTCTTGGGCATTACTTAAGGTTCTTACACGCTGGATTTATGGTAATGGACCCCAACACTTCTCAGATCAAAGCTTGGGTTGGGGGTATCAATCATGAATACTTCAAATTTGATCACGTAAAGCAAGGAAAGCGACAGCCGGGATCTACTTTTAAGCCGTTTGTCTATGGAACAGCTATTGAAAGTAACTTCTCTCCATGCTATACTGCTGTCGACGAACAGCATACTTACGATCTTCCTGGGCAAGATCCCCCATATTGGAGTCCAGATAACGCTAATGGTAAATTTAGTGGGGAAACACTAACGCTTAGAAGAGCGATGGCCATGTCTGTCAACTCTGTAAGTGCCAAAATTATGCACCAGGTAAAACCAACCAACGTTGTGAATTTCGCTAAGCGAATGGGTATTGAAAGTAAGATACAACCTGTTTATTCACTAGCACTTGGAGCTGGTGGTGAGGTTTCGCTATTCGAGATGGTCGGTGCTTACTGTACGTTTGTCAATAAAGGCATTTGGACGCAACCCTTATTGCTTCACAAAATCGAAGATAGAAATGGAAACGTTATTGAGGAGTTTGTTCCTAAAAAGCGTCAAGCCATAAATGAAAATGTGGCATATGCGATGCTTCATATGCTCAAAGGAGGAACTGAAGAGCGCGGGGGTTCTGGTTTTGCGCTTAACAGAGAGTTACGCGAAGGTCTAGAAATCGGTACAAAAACAGGAACTACACAGAACGCTTCTGATGGCTGGTTCATGGGGGTAACCAAGGATTTCGTTGCCGGGGCTTGGGTTGGTGGTGAGCATAGAAGTATCCACTTCAAGAACTGGGCGTTGGGACAAGGTGCTCGAACAGCGCTCCCTATTTGGGAAAAGTTTATGAATCAGATGTATATGAATCCAGAGTTCGGATACAAAAAAGGTCCTTTCGAATGGTCTCCAGCCAACTTTGACATAGAATTAGACTGTTCAAAACACGTTCAAGACGAAGTTTTTGACGAAGAAGAATTTGGTGATGACAACCAAATGATGCAATAATTTGTTCTTGGTGAATGGGGGTAACCATTAGATTTCCGATTAAGGACCTTTCGGCATTACCAGATTCACCTGGTGTCTACAAATATTACTCAGCCGAAAACGAGCTAATCTACGTTGGTAAGGCAAAAAGCCTCAAAAAGCGAGTTTCCAGCTACTTTAATAAAAGTGCTGATCACTCCATCAAAACCAGAAAGCTCGTATCTGAAATTGAGTCGTACGAGTTTGTCGTTGTTAACACAGAATTTGACGCGTTTTTACTAGAAAATAGTGTCATCAAAGAAAACCAGCCCAGGTATAATATTCTCCTAAAGGACGATAAGAGCTTTCCTTATCTGTGTTTAATTAAAGAACGATTTCCGCGAGTGATTTCCACGCGAAGGTTCAAAAAAATCAAAGGAGAGTACTTCGGCCCCTATGCCAATGTAAAAGCCATGAACAGTGTTTTGGAGCTTTTACAAAGTGTGCATAAGCTACGGACCTGCTCCTATGACTTGTCTCAGTCCAATATTGATAACGGTAAGTTTAAGGTCTGTCTAGAATACCACATCGGCAACTGTCTCGGGCCCTGCGAGGGTAAGCAATCGACTACCGATTATGAGCTAGAGATTGAAATGGCTCGTCAGATTCTTAAAGGAAAGTTTGGCTTCGTAACCAGAACCTACAAGCAGAAGATGGAGGAACAAGCAGCAAAAATGAACTTTGAAGCTGCACATTATTATAAATCCAAACTGGATCTATTAGAAAAATTTCAGTCCAAAAGCTTGGTCGTCAATCCAAAAATATCGGATGTCGATGTCTTTACCATCTCTCTGGAGGACAATACATCATATGTCAATTACCTGAAGGTAAGTGATGGTGCCATTAATACCGCAGAGACCATTGAAGCCAAAGGTAGGCTGGAGGAAAGCACGGAAGAACTCCTACTCCACTCCATATTTCTGCTTCGCAAAAAATACAATAGCAATAATCAAGAGGTGCTAACCAACATAGATGTAGAAGTCGATACGGACGATTTCCAAACGCTCGTACCCAAAATTGGAGACAAGAAAAAGCTCCTAGATCTTTCCCTAAAAAACATCCTTTTTTATAAGAAGGACAGAATCTCTAAGCAAAAACCCTCCGATAGCAAAAGCCAGGCACTTCAGATTTTGCAGAAAGATCTTCAACTCAAAGAACTACCAGACCATATCGAATGCTTTGATAACTCCAATATTCAAGGTACTAACCCCGTTGCTTCGATGGTCTGCTTTAAAAAGGGGCGTCCGTCTAAAAAAGACTATCGACATTTTAAAATAAAAACTGTCGTTGGTCCTGATGACTTTGCTTCAATGAAGGAAGTAGTCGGAAGACGATATAAAAGGCTACAAGAAGAAGCGCTCCCCTTTCCAAAGTTAGTCGTGGTCGATGGTGGTAAAGGACAGCTTTCTAGTGCTTGTGAAGCACTAAAGGAACTGGGGCTTTATGGTCAACTTCCGATTGTGGGCATTGCCAAGCGTCTGGAAGAAATATACTACCCTGAAGATAGCATTCCTGTTCACATCGCTAAGACCTCGCCGTCTTTAAAACTGCTACAGCACTTAAGGGACGAAGCACACCGTTTTGCGATTACGTTTCACCGCGACTTACGTAGTAAGTCCCAGTTTAGCTCTTCACTAGATGGCATTTCAGGCATAGGCCCTCAGACCAAAACTAAACTGCTAAGAGATTTTCAATCAGTAAAAAAGATCAAGGAAGCTACTTTAGAAGCGCTCATCGCTAGTATTGGCAAGAGCAAAGCGGAAATTGTAAAGGTGCACTTTGAGCAAGTTCAAGAAAATAATGAGTGAAGGATTATAAAGTTTTAATTAAGAATCGATGTAAAATCGATCAGTACATCGTTTAAGCAAACACTTTTATAATTATCTTATGGATTCCATGTAAATTAGGTTTCCGATGAACAGCACAATAAAGACACCCATTATTGACACTAGAGGTTTCGTTATACTATTCGGCACTAACATTACTAGTATTGATATAGAGAATAACGAGTTTCAATAGTATTAACCCACTTTGAGAATATCTCTATTGTATTGTCTCGTTACTTTGAAAAAAGACCAAAAAACTGATTTCTCAGATTTTCATTGATGGCAATAGCCAATATCATGGATACTAACAGTCCAATGAAAGCTTTCAAGACATCATTTCGAATAAGCCTAAAGCTATTCAAAATACCAACCTTACGGTTCTCTTCAGCAGTCTTCATAATATTGATAGCCAGTTCTCTACCACCTAGTAACCCTATAAACACCCAAGTAGTACTAATTGGGATACTACTCACCACTTTTAGATAGTATAATAGGATGCCGTATATAAAATCAATAAGTGTAGCCGAGCGCACATCGGCAACAGAAGATTTTTCGTTGACAATCTCTTGAATCTTATCTCCTTTCATATAGAAAAGCCCACCAAGTCCAAGGAATATGACAGATGTAAAGACAAAGAACTCTCCAAAACTTAAGCTTCTAGGAAGGACGACAGCGATATTAGCAGCATCTTGCATGATCCATACTGACCACAGGAAACCACTCGTAATCCACTGCAATGGAGTCCAAAACTTTTGAGCAGGTGTCTTCAAAATCTTCTTCATCGCTCGTGAAACCACTAACCAGACGATAATTGCGACAATAAACGCTAGAGCATAACCGAAAAGACTTTTCATCAATATCTTCTCGATAGAGCTAGCTTTGGTAGAGTACGCGCTCAAGAGCAGTATAGAAGTGGACACCGGCATTTTAAGCCGAGTGAGCATAAGAAGAACGACTGGGGCGAAGGTTTGTAGAAAAGAAAAAGTTTGTGGTGCTTCATTGATGCCCTTCGTCATCAACCTTTG
>CAYMST010000055.1:11679-22325 GCA_964393115.1 uncultured Roseivirgaceae bacterium
TAATTGATCCAGCTATAGGTGACCGTAAATATGAATATACTTCCCATAAATGCCCATAGGTAATACCACCGTCGATGGGCATTGGAAGAAATGAATGTACCTATTGTCTGAATACTATCATTAGCAATAGCAGAATATGCGGCGAGTACGAAACAAAGCCACATGGCTGCCTGCCGATACGGGTGTAAAACCAAACATAAGATGGTCAACAGCCCTAATACTACCAAGTATTTCTTGTCCCTTAACATATTAATCTCAACTAGTACCAGAACCTGATCTGATTACTAGGCGGTAAAAGTATAAAACTAAGTTATATGCAACATTACGATATTGTTAACTGACAACAATTTTTAGCGTCATAAAAAGTAGTTATATTCATATATTGACAACTTTGTGGAAGAAGAAGTTAACATAACTATCATTTTGTACTTAGTCAATAGAACTGATAAGCCCTTATATTTGGCAAATTTTTTCGAACAACGGAAGCGGATACTCAATGAAGGAAGATAGCAACATAAATATTAGTACCTATATCAAAAGGTTATTCACCTTTCTGATCGTGCTTGCTATGTTCTTTTTTTTCGTCTCCTTACTGAGTTTTTCATTTCGAAATCTTGGACAGGATATTGTCGCGTCTATTCTTAATGTCACCGCTAATCCATTCATAGGGCTTTTTATAGGTTTGCTGATTACCGCAATTATACAAAGTAGCTCAACCAGCACAAGTATGGTCGTGGCAGCAGTGGCTTCCGGTACGTTATCCCTTTCTAATGCTACCCCGATCATAATGGGAGCGAATATTGGGACTACCATTACATCAACGATCATATCATTAGGGTACATCACTCGAAAAAAAGAATTTAAACAAGCTATCGCCGCGGGAGTCATTCATGACTTATTTAACATTATGGTCGCGGCGATTCTATTCCCATTGGAGTATTACTATGGATTTTTATCCAAAGCGGCTTCAGAGCTAACACATATAGTGTATACAGGTATTCCGAGAGATGCCTTTTTCTGGGGACAAGTTTCCTTTTTGGAGCCTATATTTCTTTCTATCAAAGATCTAATTAACAACAGATTTGCCCTACTTGTGGTGGCGTTTGTGCTGGTCTTTGTTTCCATCAAGGTGCTCTCCAAATTTATCTATAGTAATCTCATTGGTCAGTCATTTATCAAAATAGAGAAAGTGGTTTTTAGCAGTCCCTTGAAGTCATTTGCCTGGGGCACCTTATTTACTGCTGCCGTTCAATCTAGTTCATCCTCAACCTCCCTCATTGTTACCTTGGTCGCCACGAGTAAAGTAACCCTAAAAAGAGCGTTCCAGTTTATCATGGGAGCAAATATTGGAACTACCTTGACTGCGTTTTTGGCCGCTTATACCATGTCGAGTGCTGCTATATCAATAGCACTAGTCCACCTGTTATTCAACTTTATTGGAGTACTCTTATTCATGCCATTTCCGTTTTTGTCTCAAGTGCCCATTATGGTGGCAGAGCGATTCAGTTCGGCTACGTTTAAGTACCGTTTTCTTGGGTTTGTCTATATCCTCATTTGCTTTTTCATTCTGCCCTTTACCCTTATATCCTTGAATAAAAAGGAGGTGGAAAGCGCTAACACCCCAAAGAAGAAGTACGAAATACACACGCGAACACACAGCAACAATCAGGTTTCAAGACTCTAAACCAGTCAACTACTTACTAAAGCTTATTGGGGAAACATTCTATATCAAATACGTTGGGGCCGCAAATAGCGATTTAAATGGCATTAGAAGCGGAAATACATTTAGCGTTTATAGAGAACCCATTGAAATGAGTACAAACTCAATCATATAAGTGTACCCACTGAGAATGAATACATCACCTGGGTCGCAGCGGGCGGTTGCAATTGGAAACGACGAATACACATGAAATAATTTCTCGAAACAGTCGCTTTGCATGATCCATGCATTTGGTTTTACCCCCCTTAGAAAACCGACTATAAAAAGTATCCTTTCTCTCAATAATTAATTTGGTCACACAATATTTTTAATGAATCGGGGTAATTATTTCATAGATTACTGCTAATTGCAGATTTTTACATAAACAAAGAGCATTGAGTAAAATACTTGGTATTCATAACCTGCTGGAGAAAGCACAAGAGTACTTGAAAATTAAGTTCGAGCTCCTGAAAATGGACCTTATTGAAAAGGGTTCTGGGATCATCGTGCAGGTAATCGCATTGCTCGTCACGCTCATGGTCAGCTTTCTGGTCATTGGTTTTGCCTCGGTGACCTTAGCATTATACCTCAACCATATTTTAGACAATACATATTTGGGTTTTCTAATGGTCACCATACTCTACTTTTTAGGGCTAGTGATCTTTATGAGACTTATAAAATCTGGGCGACTTCACGAAAAAATCGAAGACGCGCTTCTAGCCAGTCAAGAAGAACAAGAGATAGAGGAGGAAGATGACTAAAATCAGTAAACTCGAAGAGCGGCGTGCCGAATTATATGAAAGAGAAGCCGCCATACGTGAAGATTTAGAGAAAAGTAAGCATCAGATCAAGCGCAATGTTGCCCGAAAAAGTGGTCGCCTATTGCTAATTGGTGGTGGTATCATACTCTCTTTTGTTGCTTACAAAATACTCCTTCCGAAAAAAAAAAGCTCAAAGAGAATAGTAGTTAAACCTAAGAAGAAAAAGAAGTCCTCATTTCAATTCTTTAGGCAACTATTCGATAATAGAGAGAGTATTAGTATTGCGATTAGTACACTTGGTACAATAGGAAGACTGATTCGTAAACGATGAAGGTATACGATAAGATACTCGACTTAAAGGCGAATGGCAAAAAAGCACTTTGCGTGCTTATTGATCCAGATTCGGTCAAGCAGGTTTCTGACTTGATGCAAGTAGTTAATATTTGTATTGAGTCAAAAGTTGATTTTATTCTGATCGGAGGAAGCTTGCTCATCGATGGTGACATTCATGACTGCATAGAGCGGGTAAAGGAGAATTGTCAAATACCAGTGATTATTTTCCCCGGAAACCACTTTCAAATAGACCGAAGTGCTGATGCTATCTTATTCCTTTCCCTTATTTCAGGACGGAACCCTGAGTTACTAATTGGCCAACATGTGATCTCTGCGCCAATTATTAAGAAAAGTGCGCTGGAACCGATTCCAACTGGTTATATCTTAGTCAACGCCGCCAATCATACGTCAGTGAGTTACATGAGTCACTCTATTCCCATTCCATCCAACAAACCTCAGATCACCGCAGCAACGGCTATCGCAGGTGAAATGCTTGGGCTAAAAATGATATACTTGGAAGCGGGAAGTGGCGCAAAAGAAACTGTCGATGCCAAGACCATTTCAAGCGTACGAAAGGGTATTGATATTCCAATTATGGTCGGGGGCGGTATCAACTCCAAAGAAAAAGCGCGAAGAGCTCTTGATGCTGGTGCTGATCTTATTGTGGTGGGTAACGCATTAGAAAAAGATCCTTATCTCATCGATGACATTGCCGAGACCGTTCGGTTATGCTCTCGAAATAGTGATGTAAGCCTCTAGAAAGCGTTAATTCATAAAACACTTTTCCATAATGACATAGTGAATTCCTCCCTTGTCAAATTCAGTATGCGTACATACCATTCCAAATCGTTCGTAAAAGGTAGTCTTGTCTGACCTGGCATTGCACCAAATGCGTGTTATGTGGGTATCATTAAGCTGATCAAAAAAGTAGCGAAGGATTGCACTGCCGTACCCTAAGCCTTGACACTCCTTCAAGGTGGCCAGCTTTCGAAACTGTACCTCTCCATCTAAAATAAAATAAGATAAAACAGAGATTAACCGCTCATCTCCAAATAAACCCAGGTGGTTACCATCAGAGTCATTAGAAAGTTCACATAATCAAAGGGCATATCTGGCCACATTACGCGATGCCGCATATCCCAAGTGAGCTCATATGGGATATGTTGTATTTTAATGTTCAAAGCGAATATGATTAGTTCATCCCAAATTTAAGAAGCAAGCGGAAAACCCTATTGATCAACATAAAAAACTAATCTCTCACTTGGTGAGTCGCTTTTCCAAAGGCTTAGAATGCCTTCTTCTATATTGTATTGTGTTGAACCATTAAAGAATACTGATGCTTGACTGGCAAATTCTCTCATTTCCCTACTAGTGAAAACCGCAACAGTTAGACAAACACCGTGTACAAACGAGATTTCATTTGACCCAACCGATTCATAGTATCTGATACATGCGTCTGATAAATTGACGGAAACCTGACCCAATAGCTGACCTTCATAACTTTCTGCTTTGTTTTCCGCTAGGTAAAGTGAGCGAAGTTGTTGTTCACACGGAGGAAAAATGGTGTCCACTTCGTTTTTCACCAGTCCAATCATTTTCCAATGAGTCCCTAATAGTGGGATACTATCCATAGATGTAGAATACGCAACACGACAGTTTGATAGCTTTTCAATCGAGTTAACCTGAAAAGGTTGAGCTTCACTATGACCACCTTCATCATCAGACAGCTTTTCTTTGACTTCTCCTGAATAAATAAATTTAAGATCCACATAATAAGCCAATTCAAGGCTGAACAAACTATTCATAATACAAGGGTTGTTAACAGAACCAATACGTGTATTCTGAAGTCTGGCTGACACACTTGGGGTATAAATTACATCTCTGAACAAATTATATATAGTAGAGTCATCCGACCCCAAAAATAAATCTCCATGTCGACTACTACGCAAGTAGACGTGCTTTCCGGGACATTCGGATACGACAGTTGCCGTATCATTCATTATGGTAGACACTGTAAGTCTGTCGGAGAAAGGTGTTACTGAGTCCATTGCGGGATTATTTTCAACAGCAGCGTCGTCATTTACACATGCTGATAACATTAGTATTACAAAGAATACAGAAAGGATATTTTTCATAGTAAGTCCAAATTAAGCAGTAAGTATACGTAATTTTTTCTTCTTGTCTAAGAAAGGAGTCTCTTCTTAAAGCCCTCTACGGAGATCTCTACCTCTACCAGGTTTTCTAAGTAATCAATTACCTCATGTTCTACATTCAATAAGTCCGCGGCATCTTCTATACTTTTTCTCTCTTTATCCGCATAGATGCCATCCGCACGGCACATCAGCATGGCCCAATACAGGCTAATGCGCTGCATATTTTGGTGGGTATCTGTCACAATGCGCGAAAACAGTTTAGCAACATCACCATTCTTATAATCATAAGATCTTAGGGACTCGATGATATCAGGAGGTGTACCTGCTATTAGTGCCGTCATTTCCAACCATTCCATCTCAGAATCGGCTACTTTTCCATCAGAACCACAAATGATCAACAGCAATTGATAATATGCTTTTAAGGACTCGTAAGTGGTATAAGTATGTCCAAAATTTAACGTAACCCAAGAGTTCATTTTATAACGAATGTCCTTATCAATTTTAATGTTTGGGGCCTCTTCTTTTACTTCAAAAAGAGCCTTTCGCATATCTGTAAGTGATCTTTCTACCTTCGTTAAGTGCTCAATGGCATGCACTTGGTACTCTGATATACCTAGCAGCTTAGCGGCCTTTTCCAGTGCAATTCGTTCCTTTTTATGAAAATTGTTATCCGCAGTTGCCATTTGCATACTATGATATATCAACAGCATCTTAATGTTAACTTCGGACTTAATATTAATCTTAGAGAGTATTTTCTCTATATCAGCATTTCTAAAATCAAAAAGCTGAAACTTTGACTCCACATGACGTGGTATGAATAGCAATTCACAGAAGTTGGTTTGCAGCCATTGATATTCCAATTCTGAAATCTCATGGTCTGCACCAGCGATGGCTAATAGTGCATACCCATAGTTTGTAATGGACTCGTCAGACACCTCGATTGTTCCAAATATGGACATGGCAACCGGAGAAAGGACTACGTTATTCATGATTCACCTGCATTTCTTATGCTCATACCAATCTAATGAATAATGCTGGAATCTATACTTTATCAATCGATAAATAACATTGTTTTTATACGAATTGGTACTTTAAGGTGTATTTCTGGTCAATATACCTGCCAAACTCATTCTATTCCTTGCCTTAATATCTAAATAACCGTTTACGCCAGTGCATAATCCTTGCTAAATCTATTTTTAGGTTCAAGATTCCCAAAATAATGACTCTTTCAAAACAACTTAAACGAACTTTACGAGACCTAATTTTCTCTAGGTACAACTTTGATACCTTCCAATGCCCGAACAATACCGCCTGCTTAAACTCATATCTTAGCCTAACATCAAGGGCTTTCTCCTCCGCAACAGATCGATTAAGTAATTCAATTTTCTCACATACCCTATAGGTTGATTCTACTTGTCGACTGTACTTAAGCAACTGATTATCAGAGTGGGACCCCCGAACACGACGGATTTTTGTCAAGACTTCATTTTGATAGGCATAGTGGTAATGTCTTGACGAGCGAATCCAAAAGTCAAAATCTTCATAGGCGAGAGATTCGTCATACCCTTGTAGCTCTGCCAGAACCTGACGTTTCATCATCATAGTAGGAGCTCGAACAATAAACCTTTGGATTAATTGCTCATACAGGTCTCCAGATGGTAATAGCTGATTGCTTTCTAAGCCTAGAGGCGTACCTCGTTCATTAATAATCTGAGCATTAGAGTAAACCACACCGCACTTATGGTTTTGCTTTTCAAAAAAAGCAACTTGACGAGCGATTCTTTCTGGAAGAAGTACATCATCAGTAGCCAGATCAATGATGTATTTCCCTTTAACTAAAGACAATGCTTGATTAAAGGATTTACAATTCCCTAGGTTAGTTTCATTGATCAAGAAGGTAAAATCATAAAAGGGTTTTAACCCATTTATCACGGCAACGCTACTGTCGACACTCGCATCATCAACAACAATAACTTCAATATTTTGATATTGCTGATTGAATACGGACTTCAAGCATTCGGAGACAAACCTATCATGATTGTAACAGAGACAAATGACCGAAACGAGAGGTGTCTCTTGCATAGATTGTTTTTTGATAAAGCCCACCTCCCAAAAACGTCATGAGGTGGGCTATGAAATTATACCGCGGAAACGGTCATAGAACGTTCTATTTTTTTCACTAGGCCTTGAAGTACCTTTCCTGGGCCGCACTCAACAAACTCTAAAGCACCGTCCCCAATCATATTCTGCACACTTTGTGTCCACCTCACCGCACCAGTCAGTTGTGACACTAAATTTGTCTTAATCTCGGTGATGTCTGTATGTGGGAGAGCGTCAAAGTTTTGGTAAACAGGACATATTGGCGCATTGAAATTGGTGTTTTCAATGGCAATCGCCAATTCCTCTCTCGCAGACTCCATCAACGGAGAATGAAAAGCTCCTCCAACAGGCAATGGAAGGGCACGCTTCGCACCTTCTTCTTTTGCTTTCTCACAAGCTGCAGTGATACCACTTGTAGATCCAGAAATCACTAACTGTCCCGGACAGTTGTAATTCGCCGCCACTACTACGTCGTCGATACCGGCACAAATCTCCTCTACCATCTCATCTGATAAACCAAGAATGGCAGCCATAGTACCTGGAGTTACCTCGCATGCTTTCTGCATAGCCGCAGCACGTTGGGCAACTAGTTTTAGACCATCTTCGAATGACAAAGCATTGCTAGCAACAAGGGCAGAAAACTCCCCTAAGCTATGTCCAGCTACCATAGCAGGCTCAAAACTCTCCTGCATTTTTGCTAACACTACCGAATGTAGGTAAATAGCAGGTTGTGTCACATTGGTTTGCTTAAGTTCTTCATCAGTTCCTTCAAACATCACCTTGGTTATGTCGAAACCTAAAATTTCATTAGCACTGTCAAACATTGACTTGGCCTTGCTACTACCTTCATAAAGGTCTTTACCCATCCCTGGAAACTGAGCACCTTGCCCAGGAAAAACATATGCTTTCATCCACAAACTAATTTTCTCACAAATATTTTTGCGCAGCCACTAAACACTCACGGAGTGAAGCTTAGAAAACTTACATCAGCAAATCTAAGAATCAACAGGTTATAACAAATAACTAATGTGGTTTAAACTAAACTTATCAATCAAATTGGAATTTTAATGAATCCATGAATAATACCATCTATAGATTATGGAAGTAGTCGATCTAGCCTAATCCAAAAACCGACTTTTCAACTCGGGCGTAGGCATCATGCATGATTCTTTTTTTCCAAACCAGGTATATCGGTGTTTGGCAATCCAAGAGTAAATAGCATCTCTTAAAACCTTTGGTATAATCCAAAATACTTGGGTCAAATACCACCAGCCACCAATAAGTCGCAATACTTGTAAGACAGCACTGCTTTTATTCAAAATCTTATCCTCATCAAATAAAATGAAGGAGTCTAGGTCTTGATTAGACTTTCCAAAAGTGGCCAATTTTTCTTCAGCATAGGCCGACTGCAAAGAGGCAAACCGAAAGATGGCTTGCTTGTCAATTTTAATGACAAACTGTACAGATCCTTCACATAGATTACAAACACCATCAAAAAATATTACTTTCATCTTCCTCTGAAAAGGTGAAGCCAACCCTTGAAGACTTCATTTTTATCTTCTCCAAGTTTATTAAAAGTAACATCGGCCATGTAGTAATAAGTTCCTTCAGGCATTTTAGCGCCTCCACTAGAATTTCCGTCCCATTGGATATCTGAGACCCTTCCATTTTGGGAAAAAATGGTGACCCCAGAACGATCAAAAATCTTAAATTCGATCGAACGAATGAATCTTGGGCAATTCCCATCAGCGAAGAGATTACTATTTTCATCTCCCGGCCTATAAGGACGGAAAAGATCATTACGCCCATCTCCATCAGGTGTAAATACATTAGGAAAAATGATATTGGTACAGTTTCGGGCTACCACTTGATTTGACGCCGTACCAATATTAAGCGACCGATCAAAGGTATTTGCAAAATAGCACCCCTTTCTGTTATCAAGTCCCTCACCTAGGATATGCGAATAGACCACCGTATCACGATACGGAACGGTATCCAAAATCAAGAAATCGTCTGTACATTCTGGTGAGTAGAACAAAATAAAATCAGTTATATCTTTGCACTCTCCGGTAGTATTATCCGCTATAACCTGCAATTCATTAAATAAGTCTCCATCAGAGCATGGAAGGTTTACAAAATCAGTTTCACAATTCGGGTTTAAGAGCGTAAGCTCAATTTGACAGTTATTAGTAATATCTGCCAAAAAGGCGGATATAATTTGACTGCGATTGATAAGTACATAGGATAAGTCATCAATGTCATAACTTCCTCTAGTATCAACAAAGTAGGAATACTCAACATCTTTTTCCAAAGGCTGTGTAGTCCTGCCGTTATCAGAATAATTAAGCCCTTGCAGCGTGACATTAACGGAGTCAATAAGCACAAAACGCGTCGGGTCACTAGCATCAACCCGGTTTCGGTATATATAATGGTAAGGAAAAGACTGCGTTTGGATGCTCCAAGGTACCTCTGCAGACCAGCTCAGGTCAATACTAGTAACGTTTGGAACATGGTCCAACCACACTGAGGAAGCAGCTCCCGAAGAGTCAATGAGATCCTGACCGTTATTGATGTACATAAACACCTGATAGTTATTCGGAGACTGTTCCGTATCCAAACCTTGATCGATTAAAAAAGTATCCGTACCAACCTCGAAGCTTCTCGTAACTGGTCCCGAATCATCAAAACCCTCCCGACGTATCACCTCATACTGATATGGTGGTGGAAAAACGATGGGGTCTATATCCAATGGTTCGGTCCAGGAAACGCGTATTTCTCCGTTTTGCCGATCAGTCTCGACAATATCAACATTGGTGACCAAGGGTGCTAAAAGTGCAAACTGATGACAAGCCTCATTGGAAGCCATGCTTTTATTGGTTTGTCCGTCGAAACTTGCCACAAGGCGATAGCAGTATTTTACACCTGGCGTGAATCGATTGCCATTATTGGTATCTACGAAGCTTGTGGTATTTGTAAATAAGCTCCCATCTCGGATTACATTTGGTATTTCACCTACCTTAACGTATCCCGTCCTATCAGGAAGTCCAAGTTCGCAGTCCTCGGGAACAAAATCAAAAGCCCCAGACCTCCTCCATATTTCTATAGTTGTTTCATCCTGACAGTCGTATGCGTCAAAGTTCAGTACAATATTTCCATCCGTATTGATATCTGCTGAATTGAGCACTGGTGGTGGACCAACCACCAAAATCTCCCAAGACTTAGCATCACTTAGTGGTACACTGGATCTCGAGGGTATATCTGTTACTTTACCTACTATGGTATAGGCTTGATCACGGATATCATCACAGTGTGTTTCCCATTCGAAAAGAGCGGAGGCCGCTCCAAGTTCATTGTACGATAAAGGGGGCTGGGGAGCTGGGTTTCTTACAAAGCCTTCGAGCATTGGAGCACCATTAAATAAGATTGTTGTGGAATCGCCATCGGGATCGTTCGTAGTAAAAAGCCCGGAAGCCGTCTCTCCCGCGATCACACAAACAGGGTCAGGCGCAACAATTTCTGGAGGCAGGTTGTCATCGGCAAAAATGGTAATCTGCATGTCTCGAACGACATACCCCATATTCCTCCAAACACCATTTACTT
>CAYMST010000056.1:0-22066 GCA_964393115.1 uncultured Roseivirgaceae bacterium
GATCCTTCATTTAATCGCTGGAACTTCAATATCGGTAAATTCGGAAACTTGGGTAAACAATTTTCATACATGGTTGACTATGAATACTCGGTATACCCCACTAAAACTGACACTACTAGTTCTCCCTTTGAGCAATTTGACCATGCCATTAGTGGGAACTTAAGCTATGAAATCAAAAACTGGACATTTGCATTAAGCTACTCCCAATGGATAGGTGACGGAACTCTCAACCGGATCACACCTAGAATTACCCATTCGGCTACACTAAAACAGATCCCTCTGTTAAAAGAAGTTACGCTAAACACTTCCCTAGCCGCCATGTTTGGCGATAACATCAGGTATCAGGATGATTATACAGTTAACGAGTCATTATACAACACCATATCTAATGAAGACCTACTTTCGGAAGAGGTACAAAAGCTGTTCCGAAATAATTACCCAATGCTCTACCAAAACCGTAACCGACCACGATTTGCAGCAGCAGTTAATGATGTTTTAGACGATATTGAAACTTCCTTAGTTTCAAACGTTTTGGAGTATGAGTCCAGTATTGGTAAGAATTTCGAAAGCATCTTGCTCATGCCAGCGATATCGCTTCAATTTTTCATCAACACAATTTCGTTTGCGTTTACCTATAACTTAAGTATCCCTTTCAGGACAGAAGAAGTCATTGAAGTAGGCCACTACGACACTCGACTGGATGAGTTTTTCGACAGTTCTAATATCACAGAGACGAGTACTATTGACAATACCAGAACAGGTTATTTTACGTTAGGCATATCAATACCTATTTCTCTATCCAAAAAGGATAATACACTTTGACGATAATCTACTAGTTCCCGATTGTCATGATCTCTAGGATTTGCTACTTTTGCCGACTGGACAAGAAGTTGCCATAATGGAAAAACCCTCACCACAAGAATCTGATAATCAATTCATAAAAGACAAAATTGAACACCTTAAAGAACAGATAAACCGACATAACACATTATACTACGACCAAAGTAATCCCGAAATAAGCGACCAGGCCTTTGACGCGCTCTTAAAAGAGTTAATTGATCTTGAAGAGCAGCATCCGGTATTCAAAACTCCAGACTCTCCTACACAACGCGTTGGTGGTAGCATAACAAAATCTTTCGAGACTATTGAACACCGCTACCGCATGTTGTCACTCGGCAATACGTACTCTGAAGAAGAACTTCACGAATTTGATAGTCGAGTGCATAAAGCTTTGGGAGAAGAACGGTACGCGTATATCTGCGAACTAAAATTTGATGGGGTCGCCATCAGTTTGATCTATAAAAATGGTATTCTTGAAAAAGCCATTACTCGAGGGGATGGTACAAAAGGAGATAATGTCATCAATAACATCCGTACTATTAGAAGCATCCCGCTGAAGTTAGAAGGAGAAGACATACCTGAAGACTTTGAAGTGCGCGGAGAAGTGTTTTTACCAACCAAAGAATTCGACCGAATCAAAAGCGATCTAATCGCAGACAATGAGCAACGTTTAAAAGAAGGAAAAAAAGCACTAACCGTGTATGCGAACCCTAGAAACACGGCTTCTGGGACGTTAAAAATGCAAGACTCATCCGTTGTAGCCAGTAGAAAACTGGATTGCTACCTGTATTACCTTCTCGGAGAAAATTTAGGGCACACCTCGCACGAAGAAGGGATTCGACTATTGGAGAAATGGGGATTTCAGGTCTCCCCTACCTACCAAAAATGCGCAAACTCCACAGAAGTAATAGACTATATCAAGCACTGGGAAGAGCGACGTCATCAACTATCTGTAGACACTGATGGAGTAGTGATCAAAGTAAATAGTCTTCATCAGCAAGAGATACTGGGCTTTACGGCCAAAAGTCCTAGATGGGCCATTTCATTCAAGTATAAGGCAGAATCAGTTTCTACGAAACTACATGGTATTAGCTATCAAGTTGGTAGAACTGGTGCGATTACTCCAGTAGCTGAGCTAGAGCCAGTATTCCTTGCGGGCACCACTGTAAAAAGAGCCTCGCTACACAACGCCAACGAAATTGAAAGGTTGGGCATCTGCCATGATGATCATGTTTTTGTAGAAAAAGGTGGTGAGATTATACCTAAAGTAACTGGTATAGACTTTTCCAAAAGAAAAAGCGAGGCTGAAAAAATTGAATACATCACACATTGTCCAGAATGTGAAACCCCTCTTATTCGTATCGATGGTGAAGCAGCACATTATTGTCCCAACGTTTCTTCTTGCCCTCCTCAAGTATTAGGAAGATTTGAGCATTTCATCCACCGTAATGCCCTGAATATTGAAAGTCTGGGAACTGAGACGCTAAGAGGCTTATTATCTAATGGTCTTATAAAACGGTTTAGTGATTTATATACACTTACTTTTGATAACCTCAACGGACTCGAGTTTAAGGTGAACGGAAAAAGTGGGGAAGAGTCTACGAGAAGTATTCGCGAGAAGTCCGCTGAGAATATAATTTCCTCTATCTCCTCATCCAAAGAAATTCCATTTCAACGCGTTTTATTCGGACTAGGAATACGGTATGTTGGTAAAACTGTGGCCGAAAAACTCGCAGAACACTTTGAAAACATTGATACCTTGATAAATGCAAACCTCGAGCAGCTGTTGGAAACACCTGAGATAGGCGAGAAAATAGCGGTTAGCCTGTTGCAATATTTTGAACAGGAAGAAAACAGAAACCACATCCAGGCGTTAAAAGAAGCTGGTCTTAGGTTTGAGGTAGCAAAAACCGAGGCAAGTAGTAATTTATTCGAAGGCAAATCATTTGTAGTATCTGGTACCTTCTCCCAATTCTCAAGAGATGGCATCAAAGAGGCTATAAAAGAAAACGGTGGAAAGGTTGTCTCCTCAATTTCCAGTAAGCTAGATTACTTAGTAGCAGGTGAAAAAATGGGACCTGCCAAGCTAAAGAAAGCAACAGACCTAAATATCAACATAATTTCTGAAGAGGATTTTATCACATTAATACACCAAGGATGATTAAAGAAATCATTATTGACTATAAAATCAGAAAATTAGCCAATAAAAGCAACTCTGATCTAAGGAGTACTACGAATTACTCTAATGTCAAAAAAGTCGGTTTCGTACATTCCGCGCTCTCCACAGGCCAAATGAAAAAACTAGATGGTTTCGTAAAAAAACTTGAATTTGAAGGTAAGACAGTTCAGGTATGTGAATTTCTTGGCAGTCAAAAACGAGAGGAAGATGGCGGATTAGCTTTTTCTAATAAAGACTTAACTATTTCTGGGAATTGGAAATCTCCTGAGGTCAAAGCTTTTGTCGAAGAGCCTTTTGACTACTTAATTAACCTCGATCGAGATCACAATAAATACATTGATTATATATTTGCCACCTCGAAAGCTAAATGCAGAATTGGCGGCATCGAACATCAGGGAGAATCTCCCTATGAGATGATTGTCAAAATAGCTTCCTCAAAAGGGTTAGAGGAATATCTGCGAGAGGTGCATCGATATCTAAAAATTATTGATAAGAATGAGTCTTGATTTTACAGGAACAGGAGTAGCGCTAATAACACCATTCAATAAGGATTTGAGTATTGACTTTTATAGTCTCAAAAAGCTTGTAGAACGGTGCATTGATAGTGGCGTGGATTACTTGGTTGCTCTCGGCACTACCGCTGAGGCACCCACATTGACTAAAAGTGAAAAACTGGAAGTAGCTACTGCAATCGTTGAGGCGGCCAATAAAAGAGTTCCTGTAATGCTTGGTATAGGTGGAAACAATACCGCCAGTACCATGGAAGACTTTGATCATTTTGCTAGTGTAAGTTATGATGGCGTTCTTTCCGTGACTCCATACTACAACAAACCCTCTCAAGCAGGGCTTATTAAGCATTTTCAGATCATCGCAGATCGAAGCGAAGTTCCAGTAATGCTCTATAACATTCCAGGTAGAGCCGGAGTACAGTTGAGTCTAGAGACCATTTCAGAGCTAGCGAAGCATGATAATATTTTTGGGATAAAAGAAGCTACCGAAAGTGTATTTAACAGTTTCGAGTTAGTGTCTAAACTAGGTCCTGACTTCAAGGTAGTCTCTGGTGACGATGTCATCACATTACCCATACTGTCTGTGGGTGGAGAAGGGGTAATATCGGTCATCGCAAATCTTCTTCCAAGTCAATTTAGCAGTATGGTAAAAGCATGCCTTGCTAACGACTTCGTAAAAGCACGAGAGATAAATCTTAGTTTCTTAGAGCTTAACAAAGCCATCTTTGCTGAAGGGAATCCAGTAGGCATCAAATATGCTATGTCCGCTATGGGGTTATGCCAACCCTACGTGCGACAACCGCTTGAAATGCCTAGTGAAGATTTAAGACAACATATTGATGGGTTAGTTAAAGACTTTGAGGAGGTAGAAGCATAGTCCATTCTTACTTTCGTCCCCTAAAAGTAGTCTTCATACTATTCAAATTTCTTCTGGTTGTCCTATCTACCTGGCGTGTAAGCTATCTTATTGTGCTAGAGATATGTTTCAACTACCATTAAACGCACCTTCAACCTGTGCATATTTAAAAGTCATTTTGGCCAGTTTCAAAATTTTGTAGTCCAATATCAAATAAATTTCGCAACAAGCCATCGCTATGTAGTTTCAGCTAGGGTTTCTGTATGCTTCCTAATTTGCAGGTGATTATATGGAATCCATAAGATAATCACACAAAATAGTTGGTTTGAACAGCATATTACCAGATTTTAGACCTGCTCTTAAATAAACTTTATATAAGCCAAAGAGACGATCATACTCAAGCATTAAGGGATTTAAGTTTAATGTAAAATCATCATTTTACAACACTTAATCAACTGGTTAACAGTATTAGTCGCAAAAAGCAAACTACATAACATTTTAATGACTACTTGATTTTATTAGACATTTAACTGACAATTGTCAAACAAAATCAAATAGATCATTATGCAAACAAGAACAGATAACGTATTTAAGCTTCCCAGTTGGTGGTTCATTATTCCCGGATACTTAACACTATGGACCATTTCTTTTAGTGTTTACAATTTCTTTGATGGAAATGGTATGATGCAAGCATTTGGGATCAATACAGGAGGGGCTAGCGATTTTATCATGCTAAACTCTGCAGGCCGATATATTGCGTTAGCGGCGGCCATGATAGCTGGCATATGGATATTCCGTACATTCAGCTCCATTCTTACTGCTTTGTTTGCTCGGTTTGTTATGGATATTTTAGATCTGATAGCCGGACTTCAGGCTGGTATAATTGCAGATTCAACAGGTGTTATACAATCGTTTATAATGTTCTTACTGCCAAACTTGATTTCCATCTGGTTGCTATTCCGATTTAAGAATAATACTACCTCATAAGTGTGGTAGAAAAGAAATATTCAGGAGTAATGAGGCGTCCGTTAATAACTATCCTTCTTTATCTCCTGTAATCTTCTTCTATAAAAGCATTTATACAAAGTCTATTTTAAGAGCCGATATAAAATTCAGCATTACAATATTCAAACCAACTCTTTTGTGTAGATGCATTATGTAGTACGTCACTCCAATAACCGATAATGTCCTATTATCTCAAAGTCAAAAAGTATATCCTCAAGTACCTGCCCATTCCCAATATTATGAACGATTTGAAACCGTTGATCATCCCATGAACGTTTGTCTACTACGATACCAACATGTGTTATTGCTCCTCCAAGACTCCAACAGACAATATCTCCCGGCAGGTAATCTCCGGGGTCATTTGTAATCGAAACTCCCATATGTTGCCTTCCAAAATAGGTCATAAGATTTGGAACTCTACGGTGATCAATATTCTTATCCGTTGATTCAAGCCCCCATATCTTAGGGTATAGAGCAAAATTAGCCTTCATATCTTCATGAACTTCCTTTTGTAAGTCAATACCCAACAATCTAAAAGCTCGAATCACCACATCTGTACACACACCTTTATTCGCTGGCACATCGCCATTGGGATAGTCAATTTTGAAATAGCTGGGATCATATGTTACCTCCTGTTTTGTAAGCTCCATAGCACAACTTGAAAGATCGTAAGAAGCTTGAGAGAAGCAGGATACCGTTGGGTAAAGAATAATGTACAGTAATAATACTTTCTTCATAGGGAATAGGAGTTATTGGTCAAAAAAAACAGGTCTTCTCGATATCCAACAAGACCTGCTGTAGTATTATGCGGCCTGGTATTTACTTACCAAACATGTTCATAGCAGACATAGCTCGTCTTGCGCCTCCCATCTTATTCATGGTTTTCATCATCTTACGCATATCGTTAAATTGCTTCAAGAGCTGATTGACTTCTTGAATGGAAGTACCACTACCTTTTGCAATTCTATTTTTCCTACTTCCGTTTAATATTTCCGGGGTTTGACGTTCTTTTGGCGTCATAGACAAAATAATGGCTTCAATAGGCTTAAATGAGTCATCATCGATATCTACGCCTTTAAGTGCTTTCGACATCCCAGGAATCATCCCCATTAGATCTTTAATGTTACCCATCTTCTTGATTTGCGCCAATTGCGCTAGGAAATCGTCTAAACCGAACTGGTTCTTTCGAATTTTTTTATTGAGTCGCTGTGCCTCCTCCGCATCAAAAGCTTGTTGCGCTTTCTCTACAAGGGAGACAACGTCACCCATCCCCAAAATCCTATTGGCCATACGGTCCGGATAGAATTCGTCGATGGCTTCCATTTTTTCACCTGTACTAATAAACTTGATGGGCTTATTAACAATGTGACGAATGGAAAGTGCTGCTCCACCTCGTGTATCACCATCGAGTTTAGTGAGGACTACCCCATCAAAGTCAAGCCTTTCATTAAAGGTTTTTGCCGTATTTACAGCATCCTGACCGGTCATGGAGTCCACAACGAAAAGCGTCTCAGTAGGCTTAATAGATTTTTTCAAGCTCTCTATCTCGTTCATCATTTGCTCATCCACTGCCAAACGACCGGCAGTGTCGACAATAATGTTCTTCTTTCCAGATTTTAGAGCATGTTTGATCGCTTTTTGCGCAATATCAACAGCGTCTTTGTTTTCTGGTTCAGCGAAAACCTCTACACCGACCTGTTCTCCTAATACTTTTAGCTGATCGATCGCCGCGGGTCTATAAATATCACAGGCCACTAGGAGTGTATCTCTACCCTTTGATTTCAAGTACTTCGCTAGCTTACCAGTAAACGTAGTTTTACCAGACCCTTGAAGACCAGAGATAAGAATTATATTCGGGTTACCGTTCAGATTAATATCCTGCTTCTGTCCCCCCATTAATTTGGAAAGCTCCTCAGAAGTAATCTTTGTCAAAAGTTGACCAGGAGATACGGATATTAAAACATCCATCCCTAGTGCTTTTTCTTTTATGGTATCAGTAACTTCTTTAGCTACTTTATAGTTAACGTCGGCATCGATTAGTGCTCGACGTATTTCTTTAATAGTCGAAGCGACATTAATCTCCGTTATTTTCCCCTGCCCCTTAAGGTTTTTGAATGCCTTATCTAACTTAAAAGAGAGATTCTCGAACATAATCTGAATTTTCTACAAAATTAATGACTAAAATATCTTTTACCATAGGGGATTTCGCAAGGATTATTGTCATATTTTAAGAAAAATTTTAAATTTAACGCTCGGTTAAAAAACTCAGATATTTGGACAGACTTCAAGAATTGGTTAGGTGAACTGAAAGAACCTCGATTTTTGAACAATATTCAACAAAATGAGTCTTTGAAGCCGAATCACCTAAAAAAACACTGTTTTATTGCATGTAAATTCCATTAATCATGAAGGTTGAACTGAAAAAAATCAAATTCTATGTAGTGCTGCTATGCTATGCACTACTCATGAGCTTTTTTGCTTGTGGCGACGGGAACAAAAATGAAGAAAATGCCAGCAATCATCCCTGGTTGATAGACCTAAAGTGGATTTAAGATCAGTTGAACCTTAAAGTCAGCTTATGACAAAACATTAACTCATTTGGTGGACTTTCAAAGAGCTTTATGTCACCATCTAGTTTTTTGAAAGTCCATTTAATTTTGATCTAAATGCAGATCATCAAAATTTTGAGCAGCAAATTATCATCAACTGTACTTTAGCACCGGAAAGGATTCACCTTTTTTAAATCCAGAAAGGTCTTGGGGTAACTCAAGGAAAGCCTCTGATCCTGCAAGTCCTACAAAATCTCCAGATCCATTCATAGATTCAGGTTTAGCATATAAAACTCCTTTTTCCATGTGAAGTGAGACCAATAAAAATCTTGTCAACGGAGGGTTGAATAAGACATCTTCTGTTAGCTGAGCAGTCATTTGGTTATCTTCACTTATTCCCAAGCTTCGTTTAATCCAAGGCATTACATACCTATAAAAACAAATAAATGTCGATACCGGGTTTCCCGGTAGTCCGAAAGCAAATTGATTGTTTTCATTTTTGGAAAAAAGAAACGGCTTCCCTGGTTTTTGTTTCACACGGTGAAACAGTTTGTTAAAACCTAAATCATTCAGTATTCCGGGTATATAATCCTTTTTACCTTTCGAAACCCCTCCAGAAAACAGCAATACATCATGGCTTTGCACGATATCTGTCAGCCGTTGAACAGACTTTTTGTGATCATCGGGAATATGAAAAATGTTAAAAGGAATTTTCAACTGTTCTAACGCTTCACTTAGTGAGTACACATTAGACATCCTGATCTGGTAAGGCAAAGGGACATTTTCGACACTCACGAGTTCATTTCCCGAAGCTATTAAAGCCACCTTTGGCGGTTTGGATGTTCTGATCAAGTCTTTTCCCACTGAGGCTAGCACTCCAATATGAGCACCACGAATAATTAGGTTCTCCGTCATCAGCAAAGCCCCCTCTGACGAATCCTTACCCTGATCGTGGACATTACTTCCAATTTTGACATCTAGGTTAGCATGGATAGTTGCTACGCCATTTTTTATATCAACATCTTCATATCTTATGACGGTATTGAAGAATTTTGGTAATACAGCACCCGTCATCACCTCAACACAGTCAGCATGAGTATAGTCATCAGTTGTCAACTCTTGATCTCCAGCATATTGAATCCCTACAACCCTATATGAAGATTTCAAGCCACTAGAGTCTAGTGAGATCGCAATACCATCCATCATCACCCTGTCGAACGGTGGTTGGTCACGGTCTGAATAGATTTTTTCTTTTAGTACTCGGCATGCACTTTCTTGGAGTGCCACAATTTCTTCCTTAGTTCGAAAAAGATTGGCATTAAGTATTGCGTCGGCTTCCGAAACAGAGATCATATCCTATTTTTGAATAATGAATAACAAGAATGAATTTAGCCATGTGGATTCCAATAACAATCCCACAATGGTTGATATAAGCCATAAAGATAGCACCATACGCGTTGCTAAAGCCTCTGGCAAAGTAATATTAGGAGGAAATATTATAGCCCAGCTTTCCAATGGCGAGATTCATACGAAAAAAGGAGCAGTGTTTTCCACTGCTATTATTGCTGCAACAATGGCCGTTAAGAAAACAAGTGACCTCATTCCATTCTGTCACCCTCTAATGATCAACGGTTGCAAGGTTAATATAAACGTAGAAGGGGACTGTGCTTACATCAACTGTGAAGTTAAAATTAGTGGTAAAACGGGTGTTGAAATGGAAGCGCTTACTGGCGTGACGGCTGCGGCGTTAACAATTTACGATATGTGTAAGGCTCTGTCGCATGAGATTAAGATCACCGATATAGAATTAATAAAGAAGACTGGCGGCAAAAGTGACTATGAAAAAGTAAGCAAATGACGAAAAAGCGTCATAAACATATCAAGCCTGCTACCAAAGTAAATAGAGGAATCTATCACAATGAGGAGTTTCTAGTTTTAGGGTCTAATGATGAAAATATCAAAAAATGGATTGAGGCCATAGCTCCTCAAATTAGTCATCAGTTAAGTATTGGCTTTCTTGATATTTTTCAGGAAAACTCATTAAACACACGAACTGGTCAAGAAATTCATAGATCCCAGATTATCAATCACATCAAAATTAAGTCAATCGATGCGCTGGCTATTCAAATTCAGTTTGGACAAAACGACATATTATTTGTTAACGGCAATCATTTTGAAACTAGTAGACAGATCTTATTGATAGACTCAGATCAAGATATCAATAAGTGGATTTCTAAAATCAATGATCCATTTTTAATCATACTCATGGAGGAAACTAAAGCACTTACCGAACAATTGAGAGAGCATTTAGACGCTAATGACATTCCCGTGCTTCGTTGGCATGAGCATCAATTGGCCATCGAGCACATTATAGGGGCAGTTTCAAAACCTGAGCTATACGGGCTAGTGCTTGCAGGAGGAAAAAGTACTCGAATGAATCAAGACAAAGGGCTTATTGACTATCACGGTATCAACCAACGCCAGTGGACCAAGGAGCTATTGGAAACAGTATGTGATAAAGTTTTTTATTCGATCCGACACGACCAAAAAGATCAATTTTCGGATTCTGTTATCACTGATAAGTTTATCGAATTAGGCCCATATGGAGCAATTTTAAGTGCATTTCAAACACATCCGAATAAGGCCTGGTTAGTTATGGCTTGTGATTTACCTCTAGTCAAAGAGACAAATATTCATACACTTATTGAAAATAGAGATA
The DNA here is from genome assembly GCA_964393115.1 of uncultured Roseivirgaceae bacterium. Taxonomy (GTDB): domain Bacteria; phylum Bacteroidota; class Bacteroidia; order Cytophagales; family Cyclobacteriaceae; genus CAYMST01. The sequence goes on from CAYMST010000056.1 coordinate 10,658, forward strand.
CCGCTAAATTTGGAACTGCATATTTAAATCTTGAAACCAATTTCCCTGACCCACTAATGACTATTTGGGAACCAAAATCTTATCCCAAGTTACTTCAGTTACTTTCTTTAGGGTACAGCAGTCCACAAAAAGCACTCATGAATAGCGACATTAAACTCGTCAAAGCTCAAAATACGGAATTCCTGAAAAATGTAAACACGCCAAAAGAATATGAAGAGGTGAAAAAATCAATTGCCAAATAGTCAAAATAAAACACCCACAAACTTTATGGATGTGCGTTCACCCAAACTTCTCCGTCTTCAAAGTATTCTCTTTTCCATATAGGAACCGTTTGTTTTATCGTGTCGATAATATATTCACAAGCTTGAAAAGAGGCCTTGCGATGTGCTGACGATACGGCAATAAGCACAGCCATATCACCAATTTTAAGTTCTCCTTTTCGGTGTGTTACAGCCACTTTATGAATATCGAAAGTAGACTTTGCTTTATTTACAATGATCTCCAACTCCTTGATAACCATTTTATCATACGATTCATAATATAGCTTATCAACAGACTTTCCACTGGTATGATTCCGGACCGTTCCTATAAAAAGATTTACCGCCCCTGATTTTTCAGAATCTACAGCGTCAAGAACCGATTGTACTTCTAATTTCTCGTTCGTTATTTCTATCATCATGTCAACCACCAGCTACTGGGGGAATTAAAACTACCTCATCGTTTTCTCCGATGACTTCATCACCGTTGGCATATGAAGCATTTAAGGCTACCACCAGCGATTTTAATTTGCTCAAACCTGGATAACGATCTTTGACCAGTCCCAACAATTCATCGACACTGGTGTCATTTTCAATAGCTATTTCAATTGTATCAGATCCAACGAGATCTCTAACAACTCCAAACGCCAAAATGCTAACATTCATGAGCGACTGATATTTTTTTAAACAAAAGCTCGTATATTAGATACGTATTATCAAAATGTTAAGAAATTTGCATTTGACTAGAAATGTAATTTCCAGTCAATACAAAAATAGACAAAATATATAGGGGGTTTATACTAGCCCACTGTCTATTAGTCATCTATTTACAAACTATCGCTCAATCAGGTACTACCTGTTTTGAGGAATTATATTAATGTTTTACTAAAATTATTGATCATGAAGCTACGAATCAATGGGAATTCGATAAGGCTCAGACTCTCACAAAAAGAAGTTCAATCATTCAAAGACGCGGGAAGCTTTAGCGAGACTATAGACTTTGGATATAGTGCGCTCACCTATACCCTCAAAAACCGTCAAGATATAGAAGAAGTAAGCGCTGTATTTGAGAATGACGTTATTACTATCGAAGTACCTCAAAAAATTGCCGTTGAATGGACCGAAACTGAAATGGTTGGGTTCAATAATGATAAAATAATTGAGGACTGTTCAGAAGGCCTGAAAATACTTGTTGAAAAAGACTTTCAGTGTCTACATAAGAGACCTGGGGAAAACGAAACCGATATGTTTCCAAATCCAATGAGTGAGGTAAAAAATCCTTGACACCCATAAGCCATCGAAATCTCTTGTATAAACTCGGTGGCTTATTCATCCCTTCTATCTATACTTCTTACAGCACTTATATCTCCTTCTCTGCACTGACCTTATATATCTAAACAGCTCACTGATATAGCTGTAATTAATGGGAGTACTTTGCTGCTTCAGGTCCTTACAGTTTTTCCTTTAGATCCTTTTGGCTTCAATTTAGAACTCTAGACGGCAAAAGCCTATCCAAATTTATTTCAGGCATAACTCTTGAACATTACACATTACTAAACCAACAAGGTCTATAATTGACAATTCTTTAATCAACGGTTTATCGAAACCGAGCAACTTATTTCTTTTTTGGCGTTAAATAATAGTACATTTAATCCTGTTCGGGCCGATAGGAACGAAGCTTAAAAATAATCGCCGCTGGCGTATTGGTACTTATACCTAATCAAGCTATGCAAGATATAGACGCTATAAGAATGATGAACCCAGTATTGGGTCAGTTATTCAAAAAACTTTACGGACAAAAGACCTTTTCGGAAGTATCAGAAGAAGCACATGATCTTTGGAGTCTGAAGAAGCATTACTTGAAAATCATGAAAAGTATGCGTTATGCTGTTGAAGAAACAATTTATTCAACGGATAAAACTCACTCTCGAAAGATAGAACAGGTTCTATGCGATTACGAAAGCCTCTTGAAAAAATGCAGAATGCATCATGAGGTTGATCAAGTCATGATCGCCTTTCAAACAGAGTTGTTTTTTAAGCTATTGGGAGACTTCACCGAAAGGAGTAGTGAAAACGATGTGGTGAATAGTCAGGACAAATGGCGACTCAATCATTATCGACAAATCCAATTTGTACAGACTAAGGAACAAAAAAGAAATATTATTTTCTCCGTAATTCAAGAAAAATACCGAGACAGATTTGATGATTGGGAGAACTTTATAATCGATATTTATTTACAAAAGTGTAATAAGGATCCTGACCGCTTTATCGATTGGTTAGCGGAAAACCATCCCGATATATATACCAGTATCTTCTAAAGGAAAAGAATCAAGCACTCTTCCAATCAATCAACAGGAGCATATTTGTTTTGCTTATAGATTGAAAAAGCTTCTTTTATTTGATATGTAGTATTTCGGTCTACTGATAGCGGCGGCAACGCATCGACATCAAAAAATTTAGCGTCCAAAGTTTCATAGTTCGCCTTAAAGCTACCTCCGACTAACTCGCAGGCAATAAATATTTTGTAAACATAATACGGTTGTGCTGGATGTTCATGACACTTTTTATCCCAAACAGCCAACAGTCTTATTGGCTTAACCTCTACACCAGCTTCCTCAAACGACTCTTTAACTGCAATTTCATTTGGTGTATAGCCAACATCTGCCCACCCCCCTGGCAAAGACCACTTCCCGTCTACTTCTTCTTTGACCATGAGCACTTGATTTTCTTGCACTATTAACGCTCTCACATCCACCATGGGGGTAACATAAACTTTCTTAGGAGGAAAAAAATCACGAACTACCTCCAGTGGTTTATCACCTATTTCCTGTAATAACTCAAAAGCGATTTGCTCCAACTCGGTATAGCGATCCTTGTCGTAACTTGATTCGGTGTAGGCTAATCCAATTTGAGCAAGTGACAATACTCTTTTTATCTTGGTTATGGTATCCATACTCATCATGAAAGCATAGTTACAAAAATTCTCATCAAACCGATTTTGTATCCCACGTTTATATTTACTTAATGTTCGAAACTCTTGATTTCAGTATAGAATTGACAATCATAGGGCGATACCCTCAAGCAAATTAAACTTTGTACCGAATACACTTGTCAAGTTTATGCATCTTATCATTAAAAATCATCAAGTGAAACATCCAATGCATGACTCAAATGACCTACACCATAATCAGATAGTTTTCTAACATCCAAAAAGTCACATTCCATTACAGAATTTGACCTACCTGATCGAGTACTGTCATCTGACATTGAGATGAGAACGCGATGGCTAAGACCAACATCGCCGATACTCTAAATAAAGAGACCTATCTTTCTCATGAGCGCGAATAAACCTCAAAAAATACTGTGAATACTATTAAAACAGTTAGGTTCAACGGCCATCTTAGATCGACAAGAAAGTAATCCATGAATCACTGCATAGGAGATAGCAGAGTAAAACCTATGCATGATTGCACCGGTCAGTTATGCACGGGGCATGGACTGCGGAATAAACGCTCTACCAATAAAACCCCGCATATGGACCATTCCTAATACCCTGTATCAAGTTCATATTTGGATAAATCTCCCTGTGTATATTCAAAAAAAACTCCTTCTCATGGCGTTTAACACACCTAAAAAGCCCATTTTATCCGTAATAACCACGGATACCTCCAATATTTGGATTATTTACACGAAAAGGTAAAACACAATATAAAGATAAGGCGTTACAGAAATGAAGTATATGTTCTACGTCACACAAGAACGATTTACACTTAATCGCAGAATTTTAGAAAAGGTAAATTTCATTTTTGTGTAGGGCACATTTGCTTCCAAAAAACCATATTCTCGTCGAAATTTGATGAGTAGATATTGTAAATTAATCACGGCAAATTTTATATTTGATATACAATTCTATGAGTGTATGAAAGATTTACTAGACCTATTAATCGAGAAAAAGAAAAACACCCCTAAGATTGAGTTCTCTGTTGGAAAAAGCACCCTAGAGCTGGAAGGAAGATCCAATACAGAAAACCCTTATGACTTTTATGCGCCAGTATTCAAGTTGATGGAAGAAATTATTGCAGTCAAACCTGAAGAATTTAATTTGATTATTAACATCAACTATATGAACACGAGTTCTTCGAAATGCATATTTAGATTAATAAAAAAGGCATCCGAAGCTAAGGAAGTGGGAATCAAGGTACGTGCAGTATGGTATTACGAAGAAGAAGACGATGAATCAGCCGATATGGCCGAAGAGTTTTCTGACCTTACTGACCTTGGCATGGAAATTAAGGAGTTGGTACAATAAAATTTTCTTTCGGGGATAAAAAACATCAAGTCCTAAACCTTTCTTAATTAGAAGGGTTTAGGACTTATATCTACTCATTTTTTCCTTTTCCACCCTTTGTTGGGGTTATAACCATTTTGTTCCTTAGAATAATACCCAGTACCATTCCACTCACGACTATCTGGATTGTTCATACAGTCCTCAGAACAGCAGCCCTTGTAAATTTCGGCACCGTTATCTGAAAGAGGTACTTGATCATTACAGTGTGGGTTTGCACAATTCACAACGCGTTCTGTTGGCTCACCAGTAACGACACACTTGGAAATAACTTGAGGGTTAACAGTGTTAACATCAGCAACCATGCGATTGTCAAAGACATAGCATTTACCATCAAAGTTCTCCCCCTCTGCCTCTAATCCATACTTGATAATTCCGCCATGTAGTTGGTAAACGTTTTCAAATCCCTGATCAAGTAGGAAAGCAGAAGCTTTTTCACATTTAATGCCACCTGTGCAGTAGGTAATAATTTTTTTATCTCTTAGATGACCTAGTTCATTTACCTTATCCGGAAATTCCCTGAAATTATCAATATCGAGCGTCATTGCTCCCTTGAATTTCCCCATCATATGCTCATAATTGGACCGGACGTCAAGAATGACGGTGTCCTCATCTTCTTGATTCAGGATCTCACGAAACTCGTCTGGCTCTACATACTTACCCGTTCTTTTATTGGGATCAATATTGCGCAGACTGGAGTGTACAATCTCCGGCTTATAGCGAACATTTAATTTGGCGAAAGAATGTTCATGGTGCCATTCTACTTTAAACTCTGTTTTTTGAAAACGAGGATCTGACTTTACATATTCCATGTATTTCAGGCAATCTTCAGGCAATCCAGAAACAGTGCCGTTTAGTCCTTCGTCTGCAACTATAATTCTTCCTCTTAGATTATTCGCAATACAGAACATATGATGTTCCTCTCTGTATGCTTCTGCATTTTCGATCTTTGCGTAGCAGTAATACAACAGAATCTGATATTTCTTTTCCATATACTTCCTCCTTGTTTCAATCAAGGTGATTTTTTAGTGAAAGAAAAAATTTATAAAATGTCTGATTAATTTTCAACAGACTGAGCAGGATTACCAAAGAGCGTATCATCGGCATCTACATCTCTAACCACCACAGAACCAGCACCTATTCTGGCCCTTGCACCAACTTTAACACCTGGTACAATCACTGCTCCTGACCCGATAAACACTTCTTCTTCGATAAGCGCACCGGCACCAATTACACTACCAGCACCAATTTGAACATAATCACCTACTTCAGCATCATAATCCACGGCTACGCCGGTATGCACCAAGCAGTGGTTACCAATCTTCGAATTAGCACCAAGACTCACCCCCGTATTCAACAGGTTTCCATGTCCAATAGCCGAAGACTCTGCTATCAACGCGTGGCTATGGATAGCATTAACCGGCATTGTTTTTCGACTTTTGATCAACATTTCGGTCCATTCCTTTCTGGTAGAATTGTCATCAGTGGCTACATAGGCTTCACATTTGTGGCCGATAAGTTTTAAGAAGCCATGATCATCACTTTTACCGAGTACAATGACATCATCAATTTCTTTTTTATGTAGCTCTTCGTTATCGTCCAAAAAACCATAAACCACTACACCATGACTCTTGAATATCTCAAGTGCCACTTTTCCTACCCCATTCGCCCCAAATATGATTACTGGATTATCCATTCCTTTTATTTAGGCGCAAATTTAAAAATTAACTCGATAAAAGTACAGATACCCTGTTACAGATAGGACGATAATCATTCTTACTCGGTAGTAATACCATTTGCACTATATAACAACGTGTATTTGTTGTTGTTTTTCGTTCTTCATCATTCATGGCCATCCGCATCCTAGCGCTGATAGCGCCTACGTTTTTTCACCTTGAATGGAAAAAAATTACCGTAAACTACTAACACGCGATCATATACCACAAATGATATGATGGTTCTAACATAATTCTATTCAAAACGGAAAAGCATTTGGGACAGATTAGAAAAAGATGTCTATTTTGATACTACGTCTTACTGTCAATAGGTATATATTCTTCTTTGATAATTTTACTTGAGCTAACCCAATCTTTGAGTGCCGCTTGATCTTCTATGGCTAATGTGTTCATTGCTTTGTGATACTCCTTGTTAAAGAGATTGGCGTCAAAACTCACCTTCTCTAATACTCTTTTGTAATAATCCAGAAACTTCTTTGTCATTAATATTCAGGTTATGCTTTATTTAACGCTATTAAAACGTTTCGGTTCCACAGATATTAGCAAAAAGAGTGTTTTCCTCACATAGTTTAAAAGGTTTTAACAGTTATTGACCTATACCTAGGGGTATGCGCCTCATTTAAAAAAAGACTTAACAGAAGTTAAACAGGAATTTAACGAACTTGTGTATAATCACTGCAGTTAAAGCGCAGAAACTTTACTTTCTACACTTCCTCTCTCCATAAACCGAAGTTGTTTACATCCAGTATTATCAGAGTCCAAAAAAAGATATTCTCCTTGAAATTCCACTATCGCTTCCAAAAAAATCTCCTTAGCTATCAATTTAACTCGGTTAACCCCACCTATTCTTTCCCTTTGTATTTCATAAGATGATTTGAACGAAAGAGTATTTCCTCCTCTTAAGGAAGTAATGTATACGTAACCATTTTCATCAAAGTCAAAACTTACGCAGTTCAGGCTATCGCAGGTGTTGTCAAAAACTTCACGTTTTTCTCCACAAATAGACTCGCTGTGATCATCCACCCACTCACCCAAAATCCTGGTCTCTGCTGACTGAGAAGACCCCGCGTCAGAAGATGAATCGCATGAAACTAACACTCCAGAAATTACTAGCAGCGTAAGGATCAAAAAACAGTATCTAAGGCAAAACTTATGACAAGAAAACATATGAATAAATTTTGGAAGCTTTATTAAATTGAAATACTTCAGGTATAAAAATCACCCATCACACTAAATCAACAAATAGTCATCTATAAATTCTCTAACAGCACCATCACCACCATTTTTAGTCAGTACTAGATGAGCAATGGACCGAATGTCTCTGACCGCATCAGCCGGACAAACCGCTAAGCCAACATGCTCCATGACCTCCTGGTCATTGACATCATCACCTACATATGCGATTTGTTCCATCCCTAGCTTCATTTCTTCACACCACTTGGAAAGGATCTCCAATTTAGATTCTCTTCCTATGTACAATCTTTCTATACCGATCGTTTTGGCTCTGGCCTCCACCATACCGGTTACGAAGCTGTGACTGATGATACCAAATTCATAACCTGCTTTTCGAGCTCTAATGATACCAAGACCATCTTTAGCATTGAATTTTTTAGCTTGTCTACCATCTTCAAAAACATAGATTCCACCATCAGTCATGGTGCCATCGACGTCTAGAATAACAAGCTTGATTTTTTTTACTTTTTCGTAGAGCATGATCAAACGATTTTGCGTCCAATAGCGGCAGCAATTGGAGTGAGACTACTATACATATCTTTGAACTGATCAAAATCTAGTTGCTGAGCAGCATCAGACTTGGCCACCTTTGGATTAGGGTGCGACTCAATAAGCAAACCATCAACTCCCATAGCAACACACGCTCTGGTAAGATCTGGCACGCCATAACTGTACCCCATGGCATGGCTCGTATCCAAGACAACTGGAAGGTTAACATGCTCTTTTAGGTAAGACACTCCACAAAGATCCAGCGTAAACCTGGTTTTTGTTTCAAATGTCCGAATTCCTCTTTCGCAGAGCATGACGTTTTCATTTCCTCCGCTTAGAATAAATTCTGCACATTGTACAAACTCTTGTAGATTGGTACCAAAACCTCTTTTCAACAACACCGGTTTTTCAGACTTACCACATCGCCTTAAGATTCCATGATCATACATGGCCTTAGCACCAATTTGAATAATGTCTGAGTATTCTATGACCTCTTCTACATGGGAGGCATCACGTACTTCTGTAATAATATTGTATCCATATTGATCACGAATTTCTGCCAGTAGCTTGAGTCCTTCAAGCCCTAATCCTTGAAAAGAGTACGGAGAGGTTCTTGGTTTGTAGCAACCGGCTCTCAATGTTGAAATATTCAGCTCTTTCAAAAGTTCTGCACTAGCAGTAATCTGTTCTCTAGATTCTATTGAACAGGGTCCGGTAATCATCATGGTATTCTGAGTATCACCTCCTACTTTCACCTTTCCAAGATCGATCTCCCTTACCTCAGGTCTATATTCCTTACTCGCCAACTGGATATCAGATGATAACACAAAGACCTCATCCGCATATGGCTCCAATACACTTGGCAATTCCTTCACACCAGAGCTCGTAATAAATACATACTGTTCATCTTTCAGATAGTATACTGAGCTGGTTTGGATAGCCAGCTCTTTTGCCTTTTGAGCATCAATTTCTTTAAGGTGTATAATCATGATTCGCTTCTTATCAAATTGAAAAAGGTAACAGCTCCTTTTAATTTATTTTGTTTATCCACGACAGGTAAAAAGGATATAACAAATTCCTTAGATTGTATTAAATGTAGCATCTCAGAAATAGAGGCGTCCTCATTTATAGTAACTGGATTCGGGTTTATTACCTGAGTCATGTCTATGCTATCCAGACTACCCATATTTTTCAAAAGCCCTTTTCTAATATCAGCATTACTACAAAGTCCGGCAAACTCATTGTCTCCTTTAGTATAACAGACGAAACCTAGGTCATACTGATCAATTGTATTTAAAGCTTCCGGAAATCCTGATGTCTCTATATCTAAGTGAGGAGTATGTGCTAAATCTATATAGAAATCTTTGAGCTGATAATCGGAGTGTACGATCGAGCTACGTAGATGTAGCAGTGACAATGGTACCGATTTATTTTTGACTAAATAAGAGCCTGAAACCACACTATGCACTCCTAGAAGTCTCAGGATAAAGCCTGTTTCATCGTTTACACCTCCATCTACATGGATTTTCTTTCCTGGAAATGCTTTCCTGAACTTTCGGATTTTTTGGAAGTTTTCTTTTTTGAATTTCCCTCCACTCTGTCCTGGGACAGTGGTCATTATCAGAATAAAGTCACAAACTTCTTTGTAGTGATTAAAGACACTAATGTCAGTATTTGTGGTAACCGCCAAACCAAAGCTTGTATCCTCACTTTGAGGAAAACTAAACGTAGAAGGTAAGTTTTCATATTGAAATGTCACATATTCCACCTTTAGATCCGCTATCCCAGAAAAGTACTTTTCTGGAGTATCAGAAATAATATGCAAATCTATAGGAGTGTTACTAACCTTTCTAATTTCTTTGATATCGTCAAAAACAGATAGGTCATCGTTACAATCAATGTGAAAAAGATCAATATGACATTCATCTAGCTCCGTTGCTAAGTCAGTCAGTGTCCTTTCTCTATTGGAGTATAAAGAGGCAGATATTTTCAAGTGGATGAATTTGTTAGGTAATCTTAATAAGGTTTAAGCGCTGAACCGCTCTATGTCAGCTCCTAAAGCTCTTAGTCTTTTCTCAATGTTCTGATAGCCCCTGTCGATTTGCTCGACGTTATGTATGATACTTGTACCTTCAGCCGAGAGCGCAGCAATCAACAAAGACACTCCTGCCCGAATGTCAGGTGAGGTCATCTGAATACCCTTTAAAGGAATACTTCTGTTTAACCCGATTATGGTGGCTCTATGAGGGTCGCATAGAATAATCTGTGCTCCCATATCGATAAGTTTGTCTACAAAAAACAACCTACTCTCAAACATCTTCTGATGAATAAGCACTGTACCCTTTGCCTGTGTCGCCACAACTAGTGCGATAGAGATAAGGTCTGGAGTAAACCCAGGCCAAATAGCATCAGATATAGTCATGATAGAGCCGTCGATATAGGTATCTATTTCATACGATTCTTGCGAAGGAATATAAATATCGTCCCCCCTAAATTCCATTTGAATACCCAATCGCTGAAAAGTCTGAGGAATGATTCCCAAATGTTCGACACCAGCGTTTTTAATCGTAATCTCTGAACGCGTCATCGCTGCCAGACCAATGAAGCTTCCTATCTCAATCATGTCTGGTAGCATCGTGTGTACGGTTCCAGAAAGTTCTGATACCCCTTCAATAGTTAGCAAGTTGGACCCAATACCTTCTATCTTAGCCCCCATACGTACAAGCATTCTACACAACTGCTGTAAGTAAGGCTCACAGGCAGCATTGTAAATCGTTGTTTTGCCTTCCGCAAGAACAGCTGCCATCACCACATTTGCCGTACCGGTTACAGACGCTTCATCTTGATGGATGTAGGTCCCTTTTAATTTAGTGGCCTTTACATCATAAAACGATGTGTCTGCGTCATAATGAAACTCAGCCCCCAGTTTTTCAAAGCCTATGAAGTGTGTATCCAGTCTTCTTCGACCTATCTTGTCTCCACCCGGTTTTGGTATCCTTCCTTTTCCAAATCGCGCTAATAGAGGGCCCAGCAACATAATTGAGCCTCTTAATGAAGCTGCTTTATTTGCAAACTCCTCAGAGTCAAGAAAATCTAAGTTTATATTTTTCGGAGTGAATTTATAGGACTCTTCACCGTTTTTTTCAATGCTCACTCCAAGATCTGCCAACAACTCGATTAGCTTGTTGACATCTCTGATATTGGGGATTTTATGTATCTCGACTGTTTCGGAGGTTAACAAAACAGCAGAGACAATTTGAAGCGCTTCATTTTTCGCTCCTTGTGGCGTGATCTCCCCTTTTAGACGAGCCCCACCTTTCACCCTAAATGAAGACATTAGTTTCTTCTT
>CAYMST010000057.1:0-21948 GCA_964393115.1 uncultured Roseivirgaceae bacterium
AAGGTTATCATCATAAATCGCAATTAGATGCGTCCTCATCTTTATAGAATAATTCTCAGAAGTCCCTTTCTTGGTCAATGTAATGTTCTTCGTTTCAAAAGCCGGCATATGACAGTCGATGCAGTTTTCTTCAATATCAGTACCCATTGAAGCGAACTTACCACAGTCTATCTGATCATCATGTTGATGACAACTCATGCATCGCTGGCTGAATAATTTCAGGTTCTCCGATTCATCTCTATGCGTATTATGGCAAGTAGAACAGTCCATTTCAGAGTTCTGAAAACACTGTGACCCTCTCAATAATCCATATTGATTAGCATGTACGTCTAATTTATTAGCTGATACGCTAGCATTAACCCCAAGAATATGATGATCTAAAGTATCCCCAACTTTATAGGTAAAGGGTTCTGTGATATGTCGCTGAGGACCAGAGTGACACATTGCACACATTTCATTTTTCTGCTGACGACTGAGATCCGCAAATTTAATGATGTGCTCTGCTGTTTCTATTGACGGATTGTTCAAATGAAAATCAACGTGTTTTTTTGCCGGACCATGGCAGCGCTCACAAGTGATTCCTAAAATCATCTTTGATCGATCATATTTATTTCCAAAGCCAAAAACATCTTCCACATTGGTCATATGCGTTGCATGACACTCCATACATGCCGATCTTATTTTTCTTTTCAGCTTAAATCTATCCTTCGGATAGCCTGGGCTATTGACCCAAGTCTCACCTGGTGAAAACGTAGATACCGGCAGTTGAAATAAAAACGAGCCTCTCCATTCTAAAAATGATTGCCCTCGATTTCCTGAACCTATTGTAATACCCATAATTCCTTGAGAAACAATAGAGTCTTTTATAAGTCCCTGCTGGATATACTGTCCACCTTTCCTCACTACTCTATAGGATTTATCTCCTTTAAGCGGAATTATATTATCGTTCTTATCATAAATCACCTGCAACGATTTCGCATCCACCTCATGTGAAGTGGTATAATGCGCCATCCTCAAATGATCTTCGTATATCTCTGCGTGACATGACTGACAAGAAGCCGATCCAGCAAATTCTTCACCGCTGATATGCGTGATTGGCGGTTTAGGTTTAGCGTTACGGTTGCATTGAGCAAAAAAGAAAACAACGTACGAAAGAGCTATCGCGAGAAGAAGAACAGATCTGAACTTCATAATGTTTAGTTTGGCCTAAAGCCAAATATATGGCTAATTGAGAAGCTCAGCGATGTACGTATCCATAAAATGCAAGAACCCACAAAATTTTAATCTCCAAAAACGCTCGGTAACCATAAGCTTAATTCTGGAATATACGTGATCATCATGAGCACGCCGATCATGATAATGAATAGAGGAACCAATGGCTTAACTACCTTCTCAATGCTCGTCTTAGCTACACCAACACCAATAAATAAAACCGAACCAACTGGTGGTGTACATAAGCCAATACATAGATTGAGCACCATTACAATCCCAAAATGAACAGGGTCCATACCAATGTTTTTAACAACAGGGAGGAAAATAGGAGTGAAAATTAACACTGCCGGAGTCATGTCCATAAAGACTCCAACAAACAATAAAATAAGGTTGATGATCAGTAAGATCACAAACTTATTATCACTAAGTCCCAATAAACTTTCACTTACCGTTTGGGGTATATCGGCATAAGACATCACCCAAGACATACTCATCGATGTACCAATCAATAGTGCCACGACCGCAGTAGTACTCACCGAATTCAGGAAAATAGCCTTAAGTTTTATTAGCGTCAGCTCTTTATAAATGGTACTTAAGACCAACGTGTAGAGTACTGCGATACCAGAAGCCTCTGTCGCGGTAAAAATGCCTGTTACGATGCCTCCAATGACTACTACTAGCAGAAATAAACTCGGTAATGCATCCAAAAGTTTAATCGCGATGGTTTTTACAGAAGTTCTTTCTCCCGTAGGGTATTTTTTTCTAATGGCCCAAATCGCTGCAGCGATCATTAAAATAAGCCCTGTAATTATACCCGGTATATAGCCAGCTAAAAATAAGGCCGCAATGGAAATGCCACCACTCGCTAAAGAGTAAACAATTAGAACATTAGAGGGAGGAATAATTAACCCAGTGGTAGAAGATGTAATATTAATTGCCGCACCGAATTCTTTGGAATACCCTTCCTTCTCCATTCTTGGTCCAAGAATACTTCCAATGGCCGAAGCCGCTGCTGCTGCCGAACCCGATATTGCGCCGAAAAGCATCGCCGCAATAATATTTACATAAGCTAAACCTCCCGGTAGCGATCCCACCAAAGATTTAGCAAAGTCAATCAAGCGATTCGCTATTCCTCCTTGATTCATAACCTGACCGGCCAAAATAAAGAATGGAATCGCCAATAGAGAAAAACTATCCAAACCCGTAGCCATCCGTTGCGCGATTGTAGTAAATGCCGGTAAAGCATCAATGGATACCAACATCGTAGCCATACTCGCCAAACCAATACTCCATCCTACAGGAAGGCCAATTCCTAATAATATCAAAAAGGAAACTACCAGAATGAGTATATCAACTACCATAAGCTTGTGTGTTGTTAGGATGGATGATTTCTAGTGTTTTATATAGAATAATCAGCACACCACTTAAAGGCAATACTGCGTATATCAATGCCATTGGAATACCTAATGAAGCAGAGCTCTGGCCCAATATCGTGGTGATATATACCAAACGACTTCCTCCTATTCCGAATACTGTTACGGAAAAAAAGATAATCAACACATTCAGAACCAATTGTAACTTGTCTCGTCCAGTGTCAGATAGCCTATCAGGTAATATGGTAATCGCAAGATGTTGCTTCTGTCCCGATGCATATGCCGCTCCTAGTGTGCCTATCCAAATTAGTAAAAAGCGAGCAAGTTCTTCGGTAAAAGAACTTGGAGCATCCAATATATATCTAGAGAATACCTGCCATAATACAGCCAATACCATCAGAGCAAGCAGCCCTACGAGAATTGACCCCAAAATACTATCTAACTTCCGTTTCACGAGATTGCTGTTTTAGTTGTCCTCTACCAAATTAGTAACTAGAGTAGAGTCGGTTTTTGGTGACTTTAAGTCATTAATTTTTTTGATCATGGTGTTAAACGTCTCATTCTTACCATATGCTTCGTAAATAGATGAAACAAATTCTCTAAATGGTCTTTTATCTGGATATGAGACTCTAACACCTGCTTTTTTTACTTCGGCCAACGCATGTTCTTCAGCTTCAGCCCATATCTTACGTTGATAGATTACCGACTCTTGAGCTGCTTCCATTAACCATTTCTGCTGCTGTGTGTCCAAAGACTCCCAAACGATGGTGGACATAATCAAAACGTCAGGTAGATAAGAATGCTCATCGAGAATGTAGTTTTTACAGACTTCATAATGGTGAGACAGGTAAAAAGAAGGAGGGTTATTTTCGGCCCCATCTACTATTCCTTGTTGCAATGAAGTATATAATTCACCCCATGAGATGGGGGTTGGTGATCCACCGAGGCTGCGTACCATATTCATGGCTGACACGCTTTCCATGACTCTTATTTTCAATCCCTTAAGGTCATCTGGATGAGAAACGGATCTATCTTTGGTATAAAAACTGCGATATCCAGCGTCATAAAAGGCTATTCCCTTTAACCAATACTTAGCGCTTTCATCTAAAAGTTGCTTTCCTATTTCTCCGTCCAACACACGGTAACCATGCTGCTTGTCTTCAAAAAGAAAGGGTAAGCCAAATATCTTCATGCTTGGCGCAAAGTTCTCTAACACACCAGAGGAAACCTTTGTCATACCCAAGCTACCTATCTGCAACAGTTCCACACACTGTCTTTCCGTCCCAAGTTGCTGACTAGGATATATCTTAATTTGTAATGAGTTGTTCGATTTCTCGGCCAATCGCTCAGCCATGAATTGCATGCCCTTATGTACAGGATGACTTACATCCAGACCATGAGCTAGCTTAATAACTTTTACATTCCCAGTACGACTACAGCCAAAAAAGGCCGTAGTCGCAGCTAAGAAAATAATATGGAATACGTGATTAACCCGCATTTCGTATTGAATTCACAAGAGCAATAGCATCTTTAACTGTATTTTCCAGCTTCGCAAAATCTTGATTTGCTAATACATCTTTAGTGATCAGTTGAGATCCCATTCCCACACAGTGGACACCAGCCTTAAACCATTTCGTTAGGTTATCCTCGGTTGGCTCAACTCCACCGGTTGGCATAATACTGGTCCAAGGGAAAGGTCCTTTTACTCCCTTCACAAACGATGGACCTCCAACTTGAGAACCTGGGAATATTTTAACTACCTCAGCTCCAAGCTCTTCGGCATAAGAAATCTCAGTTACCGATCCACAGCCTGGCGACCAGGCAATTTTACGACGGTTACAAACCTTCGCCATCTCAGGGTTTAACACCGGAGATACAATGAAGTTTGCACCCAACTGTATGTATAATGAAGTAGTACCAGGATCAACAACCGAACCGATCCCTAAAATCATTTCTGGAAGCTCTTGCGCTGCATATTTATTTAATTCCGCAAACACTTCATGTGCATAATCACCTCTATTAGTAAATTCAAATACACGAACACCTCCTTGGTAGCAAGCGTTTAATACCTGCTTACAAACCTCTATATCCTTGTTGTAGAAAACCGGTACGATACCCGTTTCCTTCATTTTTATCGCTACCTCTATTCTTGAAAATCTTGCCATGTTCTTATAGGTTTAGGGTCTAATGTTGAAGGTTTGATAAAACTTAGTAAACCTTTAACATTCAACCTTTTACTCTAAACTATTAATATTAACAATTACCTCGCTACTCGACCTGAAGCGTCTCCACTTAATAGTTTCTCTACCTCTGGCACAGTAGCCAAGTTAGCGTCTCCTTTGATCGTATGCTTCAAGCAAGAAGCTGCCACTGCAAAGTCCAGAGCCTTTTGATCATCACCTGGATATGCGATTAATCCGTAAATAAGACCTCCCATGAAAGAGTCTCCCCCTCCTACTCGGTCTACAATATCTGTAATTTGATATTGTCTTGATTCAAAAGTCTTCTCACCATCGTACATGACACCTGCCCAGGTATTATGCGAAGCAGAAATAGAACCTCTTAAAGTCGTGATTACTTTCTTTGCTCTAGGGAATTTTTTCATCATCTGCTGACAAACAGATACAAACGCTTCCGCTTTTACCTCATGTCCCTGCTTGGTGATATCCAAACCTTCTGGTTTAATACCAAAGTGCTTTTCAGCGTCTTCTTCATTACCAAGGATAATATCACAATACGAAGTTAACTCTGTCATAATCGGCTCCGAAGGAACACCATATTTCCAAAGCTTCGCTCTATAGTTTAAGTCCGTTGAAATGGTAACGCCCATTTCACTGGCCACTTTTACTGCTTCCAGGCAAGCGTCAGCGGCACCTTGCGAAATTGCCGGAGTGATACCTGTCCAGTGAAACCACTGTGTGTCTTTAAACACCTCTTTCCAATCGATCATACCTGCTTCTATCTCAGCCATAGCAGAGTGTGCACGATCATATACTACTTTGCTTCCACGCGCCACGGCACCAGTCTCAAGGAAATAAATTCCCAAACGATCGCCGCCAAAAGCAATATGATTTGTTCCTACCGCTCTCTTGCGCATTTCCATCAATGCACATTCTCCAATATCATTTTTCGGAAGTCGCGTTACAAATTCTACAGGTATACCATAGTTAGCCAACGAAACGGCAACATTAGACTCACCCCCGCCATACACTACGTCAAAAGACGAGGCTTGTGAAAATCTAAGATATCCTGGAGGCGCTAGCCTCAACATAATTTCACCGAATGTTACTACTTTTTTCATTGAATTAAATTTGAGATATTAAATATTTGATGATCAGTTACTTATTTGTATATAGTTTCCCGTTAGTAAGAGATAGCTACCTGTTGATCAGCTTTCTCTTTTAATGATTCTTTAAACCCAAAATACTGCTTCGCATTTCCATAACAGATATTCTTAACAATGCCACCAATCCATTCATAATCATGGGGTAACTCACCGTTTTTGATGTCTTCACCTAACAGATTACATAGTGTTCTTCTGAAATATTCATGACGTGGATATGAAAGAAAGCTTCTAGAATCGGTTAACATTCCCACAAAGCGACTTAGAAGTCCCATATTCGATAATGCATTCAATTGCTTTTCCATACCATCTTTCTGATCAAGAAACCACCAACCAGAACCAAACTGCATTTTACCTGCGATCTTGCCATCCTGGAAGTTGCCGATCATAGTCGCAAAAACTTCATTTTGAGATGGGTTAAGGTTGTAAATGATGGTTTTAGCCAAGGCGTCTTCATTGTCTAAGCGATTAAAATATCGTGACATGCGCTCAGCTTGCTCGAAATCAGCAATCGAATCTACACCACAATCGGCACCTAGCGTTCTTAAAAATCGAGCGTTGTTATCACGTAGCGCACCTAGATGGAACTGCTGTGTCCAACCTTTAGCGTGATACATTTTACCAACTTCATACAGCAGAAAAGACTTGAAAGCCTCCGCTTCTTCACTGGTAATAGTCCCACCATTCGTCACCTTCAAAAAGGATTCTCGAACCCCGGATAGTGTAAAATCTGACGCGAAGATGTAATTCAGACCATGATCGGAAAGTCTACATCCCACTTCATGAAAGAAATCAATACGCTGCTCGATAGCTTCTAAAAAATCTTCTATTGACGAGATGACTTTATTGGAGACTGCAGCTAATTTTTGAAGATACCCCCTAAAGAAATCTGGTTGATCAATTTTCAATAGATTATCTGGGCGAAAAGTCGGAAATACACTTACTGGGTATGCTTCTGCTTGAAGAAGACGATGATGCTCAAGTGAATCTATAGGGTCATCTGTGGTACAGATGACCTTTACATTCATATTAAGCGGTATATTCCTTGCACTAAACTTTTCTGTTTGAATCAGTGCGTTACATTCCTCATATATAGCCTCAGCTGAAGTAGGGTTTAAGTACTTATTAACACCAAAATACCTACTCAGCTCCAAATGTGTCCAATGAAATAATGGGTTTCTAACTGTCTGTGGAACGGTTTCAGCCCATTTTAAAAATTTTTCTTTATCGCTGGCTTCACCAGTAATGAAATGTTCATCGATTCCATTCGTTCTCATGGCTCTCCACTTATAGTGATCACCATAGAGCCATAACTGTGTTATATTTTCGAAACGTTTATCCTCTGCAAGTTGGTCTGGGGGAAGATGACAGTGATAATCAATAATTGGCTCGCTCTTAGCGAAGTCGTGAAACAACTTTTCAGCATGGGGCGATTTAAGTAAGAAGTTATCATTTATTATTGTCATCGGTGTAATCGTTTACATTGAATATTAAAAAATATAGGACTTTACGTCCCTCTTACTAAGAGTTCTGGTTTTAACACCTTCTTTGTGGCAAAAATAGATTCATCATTTTCCATTTGCTCCAAAAACGTTTTAGCAATTACCTCTCCCATAGATTTTGCCTTTTGATCTACAGTCGAGAGAGGGGGTTCCAAATATTGTGTTACTGGCTCATTACTGAATCCCACGAGCGAAACTTGCTCGGGCACTTTTACTTTATTGTTTCTGAGGTATTGTAATGCCCCAATGGCAGTGTAATCACTCGTACAAAATAGACCGAAGGGTGGTTTGACATCTTCCAATAAGCTGGCCATTCCTTTTTTACCTTCTTCAACGCTACTCCATATTTTTCGAGTCATCGATTCATCCCAAGACAATCCATAATCACTCATGGCATCTTGATAACCGCGAAATCGTTCTCGGTAAATATTCAGGGTCGGGTCACTATAAAAGCAACATATTTTTTTAAATCCCTTTTTGATCAAGTGTTCCGTAGCCAGATATCCTCCTAAATGATCATCTATAATGACGGAATTACAATCCAGTGTTTCCGAGATTCGATCAAACATGATCAAAGGGATATTGTTATTCAATATCTTATGAAGATGGTCTGTTTTACCTGCTGATTCCTTACTAATACTGATGACAATACCAGATACTTTAGCCTGAAGAAGAGCATCAATATTCCTGATCTCATCTTTATACCGATCATGAGATTGGCAGATGAGTACGTTATACCCCTTCTGATTGGTGACCTCTTCGAGACCTCTTATTACAGAAGAAAAGAAACTACGATCCGTCAACGGAACGATAACACCAAGGGTATTACTCTTCCCCTTGCGAAACGCTGCTGCCAGATGATTTGGCTCATACCCCATTTCCACGGCAGATTCACGAACTCTCTTTTTTGTTTCATCACTAATTCTAGGATGATCGTTTAGTGCTCGGGAAACCGTAGCGGCTGTAGTATTTAGCGCTTTGGCAATGTCGTGTATGGTGATTTTTTTACTCACAGACTAATTTTGTATACCAATATGAACATTAAATAATGCAATCGGTTACGCAAAAATATTTATTTTACCGGTTTAAAACAACTTGCTTGTGCAATTTCAGTATTAATCCACAAATAGTACTAAATTATGATAGAAAGATATCTTTCTATCATGGCGTAACCTCTTCTATAGCGTTACTAACTACGTTCTTTTTAGAATCTGATAACGAACGAGATATACCTAATTCTAATCCTCTAAGCTCTGCTAGTCCACGTAATCTTCCGATTCCAGAATACCCGGGATTGGCGTTTTTAGATAGATCATCTAGCATCTGATGACCATGATCAGGACGCATTGGAATAGGATTAAAACTAGAATTTTTTTGTCGCTGTCGTTGCTCAAGTGCAACAATTTCCTTGACCACTGCATACATATCCACGTCGCCTGTTAAGTGATCTGCTTCAAAAAAGCTTCCGTTTTCATCTCTTTTCGTCGCCCGCAGATGTATAAAATGAATTTTATCCCCTAATCTCTTGACCATTCCGGGTAAATCATTATCCGCTCGAACACCATATGACCCTGTACAAAAGCAAAGCCCGTTACTAGCAGAATCAATAGAAGAGGTCAGCCATGTAGCATCTGCTTCAGTGCTCATTATTCTTGGCAGTCCCAAGATCGAATATGGAGGGTCGTCTGGATGAATAGTTAATAGAACGCCATTTTCTTCTGCCACCGGAACGATTTCTTTCAAGAAGTCTAGTAAGTTACTTCTAAGTGCTTGCTCATCTATCTCATCATAAGCAGATAATGCCTGCTTAAATTGATCTAGCGTAAAATGCTCTTCCGCTCCCGGCAATCCCGCAATGACATTTCTGACCAACAGGTCTTTCTCTGATGTGGTGGCCTTATTAAAGAATAATTGAGCCTTATCTATTATATGATCAGCATACGATTCTGAAGCATTTTCTCGCTTCAAAATAAATAATTCGAAAGCTGCAAAAGCAATATTATCAAAAAACAACGCCTTCGACCCATCTGGCATTTCATAAGCTAAATCCGTCCTTGTCCAATCTAGAACAGGCATAAAATTATAGCATACCCTAGTTATGCCCTGTTTGGCTAGGTTTCGAATGGAAAGTTTATAATTCTCAATATGCCGTTTAAAATCCCCAGTCTTAGTCTTAATACCTTCGGTAACAGGAATACTTTCTACAACAGACCACTTAAGTCCCGCAGATTTAATCAAGTTATTCCTTTTCTCTACTTCGTCTTCTGTCCACACGTTTCCATTTGAAACATGATGTAAAGCCGTTACAATACCTGTAGCGCCTGCCTGTTTGATATGTGATAGTTGAACACCGTCATTTGGTCCGTACCATCTCCATGTTTGCTCCATTTGTCAGAAATTTTGGTTGTGAAACACTAAACCCCGCTATAAGCGCTAAATCCACCATCAATCGGTATAGTAACTCCGGTGATAAACGCCGCTAAATCGGATAATAAATACGCCACAGTACCGGTCATCTCTTCCGGTTCTCCAAATCTTCCCATGGGTGTATTGCTAATAATCTTGTTCCCTCTTTCGGTTAAGCCTTCTGTTTCCTTATCAATCAGAAGAAATCTATTTTGGTTGGTCAAAATAAACCCAGGAGCTATTGCATTTACACGCACTCCTGTCTTCGCAAAATGTGTCGATAACCATTCCGTGAAGTTGTTAACAGAAGCCTTAGCAGCTGAATAAGCCGGAATTTTAGTCAACGGACGATATGAATTCATAGACGATATGTTAACGATTGCACCAGATTTACGAGTAATCAAATGCTTTCCGAATACCATCGACGGCAACAAGGTACCTAAAAAGTTTAAGTTAAATACATGTTGAAATCCTTCTACTTCAAGACCAAAAAATGATTTTTCAAAGTCCGATTCTTCAGTTTCAGGTAGTATCTCTTCTAAAGATGTTGTGGCCTTTGGAGAGTTCCCTCCTGCCCCATTGATTAAGAAATCAAACGAGTTAAAATCGTTAAGTATTTCCTTTAAATTTTTGTTTAAAATACTCTTATCCAATACATTAGATGAATATCCTTTCCCTATTATGTCATAATCCCTTTCTAAAGCCGATGCTAGCTTTTGACTTTTTTCTCCATCCATATCCAGGATGGCTATGTTAATACCGTAAGATGCCAACGCTCTGGCGATGGCCTCTCCGATGACACCAGCACCTCCAGTGATTAGACAACATTTACCTTTTAATGAGTCCAGACCCATACTTAATATGATTTGCAAGTTAATCTTAGATCAAAATATTCCGTGTGCTACACAGATACTCAAAGGTAATTAATTGTCTATGACTTGCGCAATCGATTGCTCAAATATTTTATCCTGAGATTAAAAGCTTGACTCATTAACCCATAATTGTACTAATTCATCTTTGTCATCAAATTCACTTATGGAAAATGAAGCAGATCGACGTATTTTTGCGGCTATATAAAGTCTATTTTACAAGTTGATATAAAATCTAGCAATACGTCCTTCAAATCAACTTTTTTGTAATGGTCTTATGGATTCCATATAATCATCTATCGAATGAGCAATATATCAGAGTACATTGATTTAAACTTATACGTTACCCTATTCGAGAAATTAGATACTCTGTTGCCCGAATTTGAATTAGTTTTCAGAGGAAAATACTGGCAAAGTGCAAAAAAGAACAAGCTGAAAACGGATGGTACTGCTTCTTCAACTGGAGGAAATATTTATATCTATGAGAATAATCCCGGAATTCTCAAAAGTTTCAAGGCCAGTTCGCCGAGTAAAAACTTAATTTCCTACATATCAGAACGGGAAAAACTAAACTGGTGGGAAACGCTTAACTATCTAAGTGATTTCGCCAATCTCAAGCTTCCCATTTCTGAAAATGACAGTGAACAGATACGTCAAAACCTTATTGCCCGAGATATCTGGCAAACAGCTGAAGATTATTTTCATCAGTTGTTATTAAATGAAACGCTCGAATCAACACATCTCGAATACCTCAAAAAAACGAGAGGGTTTAGTTCAGAGGATGTTGTCTATTCGAAGTTTGGGTATTTTCCTGGTAAAGAAAAAACAAAGACATTCCTCACAAATAGCGGATACGAAGACTCTTTAGTTGATGCTGTTTTAGAGATGTTTAGATTCTCGGATAAATTCTCCCTGACGATTCCCGTACATGATAGTCTAAAGAATACCATAGGATTTATATTTCGTGATATATCACCGGACACTAAGGATAAATACCGATATACTACTGGATTTGAAAAGAGTAAGGCTCTATTTGGCTACAACAAACGCGAATTCGATAGAAATGAACCTTTAATTCTAGTTGAAGGACAAATAGACAGTGTTTTAATGCGTTCTCAGGGCTGGAAAAACACTTTTGCTATAAACGGAGCTGAACTCTCTAAAAATCAATTAGACGAGCTTTTAACTATCAAACCGGGGCATTTAGTGCTTTGTCTAGATAACGACGACGCGGGTACAGCCGCTACCGATAAAATAATCACACAGATTCTAAAAACTGATGTCAGTCAGCGTTTAATACTTCAAATTACACAGCTCCCGGAAGGTCTTAAAGATCCCAATGATGTCATCATTGAAAAGGGTCATAAAGGAATGGCGGAGGTTCTTAAGCAAGCTCTTCCTATACATCTGTGGCTACATCAGCGCATCTATGATGATGTCATTGATAGTAACTCTGATTTTTTTAGCCACTCAGAAATCGAACGATACACGCACGCTGTTGCGAAATATGGTGCATTACTGAAAAATCCATTATCTCAAGGCCAGTTTATTGATTATTTTCTAGAGAAGATTGGTAAACAAGCCGGTATTACCAAACAGACTATTGAAGATACGGCCCGAGCTCTACGCTATGATCAGATCAAAGAGTCTGAACGAGAAAACCTGAAGCGAACAACGCTTCAAGCCCATCAACTCCTTAAGGATGGTGATACTGGGTCTGCCAAGCGAATGCTCGAGAATCAGTTGGCAAGGTCAGTCCGGATGGGGATCATTGAAAAGATATCCCCCTATTCTTTTCAGCAATTTGAAGAAGATACCGCGTACGAACAAGAAGATTTAAGTACTGGCATTGATTCTTTAGATCAATACTTCCAAATACCACAATCCGCTATTACGTTAGTAGCCGCCAGGCCTTCCCACGGTAAAACCACTATCATGTTGAATCTTTTTTACAACATGATCATGTCATATCCTGAAAAGAAGTTCTACTTCTTCACATACGAGGAGCCCGCAAAATACTTAATGCTAAAAATCTTAAATCGCATGGTCTTCGAAGATCATGAATACATTGGTTCCTTAAAATATCTTCGTGCTTATCAAACAGGTTATAAACCAAGAGAAGAAGCCGTGGAAAAAAGCAAGCAAAAATTAAAATCGTTAATTGATTCACAACGGCTAAATATCTTTAGTTTCAATTATACCGATGAACAACTTGCTGAAGTAATTCGTGAATTAAAAAAGCAAAATGACATTGGTGCGGTGTTCATTGATTATATCCAAAAGATTCCAGTACAAGGAAACATCAAAGGGTACGAAGTGATTAAGAAAGTATCCAGTACGATATTGAATGGCATTGCCGTTCCTCTAGAGTTACCTGTAATTCTTGGAGCTCAATTTAACCGTGAGGCCAGCGCAAATTCCGTTGAAAAACTGCATGCCGATATGTTACGAGAGAGTGGTGACTTAGAGCAGGATGCAAACTTGATACTTGGGCTACTCAACCATAATTTTCTAGAGGGCACAGAAGACGATTTGGGAAAACCTCTTAGAAAGGGTAATGTTTCACAAATAGATATTAAGG
Source organism: uncultured Roseivirgaceae bacterium (assembly GCA_964393115.1). Lineage (GTDB taxonomy): Bacteria > Bacteroidota > Bacteroidia > Cytophagales > Cyclobacteriaceae > CAYMST01. Next base: position 13,287 of record CAYMST010000057.1, read on the forward strand.
TCTTAAAAAACCGTAATGGAGTCCCAGGTTCCATTACCGGTGTAGAAATTCATGGAGCACAAAACTTCATCAAAACGCTTGATCCCGAATTCGAAGAATCAATTTTCAAACCTTCTTTCTAGATCCAATCATGTGAATCTTAGCATTAGAGATATTCTGCTAAACGTAAAAATTATATAATTCATATTACGTATACACATAGAGATAGTTTCTAGTTCTAGCACCTTGAATTGCAGTCACATCACTATTTAATCATAAAATCATATAACTATTCTAATTAAAAATAGATTGTTTTTTACATTATTTAAAATATAGGCCTGAATACTAGACGATTATCAATATCATAGGCTATCTTTAAGGTTCAGGAGCAATTTAATGTACTACAAGATTATGATGCCATTCAAGCATTACTGAGTGCTTGAAAAGCATTGATCAAAATATCGCCTCATTTTGAGGCGATATTTTTGAGTTTGAACCCCCTTAGATTCTCACAGAAAAAAACTTTCGATTAGTTACCCAGTAGAACGATTTCTCAGAGGCTTTAAATAAGTCGAAAATGTCAGGAAATTTATATTTCAGACGAAGAAAATGCGTTGAAACTAACAAGTGCAAAAGGTCAATACTTCTTTAGACTGTATTGACCTTTTTTGCGGTTTTTTTTAGCATTGATTTATAGTCTACTGATCAGTTGCACAACCTACTGGTAGAATAATTTCAAAACTGTTCTAAAATCTGCATTGGACTCTAGCGATCAATATTTATCTATTCATCGCCGAAGAGCCTAAGTCCTTAATGATCCTGCGGTAAATAAAGTTCTTCTCAGATTTTAACTTTAAAACATATTGACCATTTTCCAAGTCAACTATATCAATCTTATAATCAGCATTTCTTTCTAGTGGACCTGTTATTAGTTTTTGCCCCATCATATTCAAGATCTCAAAAGAGATCAGGTCCAAATCTGTAATGATCACTAATTCTTCATTCGCCGGAACCGGCTGCACTACTAATCTTGCTGATGAAGAAGATTCAATGGTTGAAATACGTATAACGCTACTAAAGTCTTCTGTACCATCAAAATCAATCTGCCTCAATCGGTAGTAGTGAACTTCTGCATTCAATCTTGAGTCAGTATAATCATAATCTCGCTGAGATATGGTGGTTCCCGAGCCTTTGACTGTAGCAATCTCATAAAAGGTATTTCCATCAAGAGATTTTTCAACGACAAATTTCTCGTTATTTATTTCACTAGCCGTTGACCATTCCAACCGAACAGCTTCATTAACAAGCTTACCTGCAAAACGCATCAATTCCACCGGAAGACCTTGATCATCCGATCCCGATCCTTGCGGAGAAAAACTCGTCACATTACTTTGCGTGAGTACATATGGTTCAGTCTGGCTACTAATATCTTGGCTGGCATATCTATTCCATGCAGATCCTGTATAATGTGCTACGTAAGCCGCAGAAAGGTCATAGTCACCGGTCATATCGGCGTCATTCCACTGCAAGGTCATTTCGACATCTAAACCGGTTCCGGTAACTGGGTCTACGTTCCAAGTTTTGTTGACAACCTTGCTATCAAATGCTGTACCCGAGCAGGCCCCGTCTTCATAAATTCCTTGACAAACATTCACACAAAAATCATCCGAAGTACCACTATTATTAAGCGTAACTGGAGTGTAGCTGGCCGTATCAGTTCCCACTGGGAAAATAATATTTCCTGTTCTAAAACCTGTGCCTAGTGAGCGTTGTTTCAAACAATCGTCTCCATCCGCTACTATGAAACTCGTACTTGACCCACCACTTATAGAACCTGAAGCCGTGATATTTAAAGTATCGTCATCTAGATCTAAAAACCCATCTGTTAGTGTAAATACATTTTCAACATCTACGTTCTTGTTCAAAATTACTTTACCCCCGGACTTGTTAATTTCAAGGGCATAAAAGTCAATTTCCGAATCTCCTTTAATGACCTGTTCGGCTTTGTTACCACCAAAGATGATTTTTCCATTTGAGTGTGTGAACGTTCCATCGTTATCAAAGTCATCAGTGATCGTCAATTCAAAACCTCCCAAATCCAATGATGCACCACTCGCTATACTTACATCGTTATTCGTACGATTCTGATCCAGCTGCGGATAATTCGTTAACCCTGTAGGAATAACAACATCGTCAGTGGCATTCGGAACCGTACAGGTTGACCAGTTCGCGGGATCATTCCAATCATTATCTACGCTACCGTTCCAAACAAACTCAGATACCTCATCGCCTATGGAGTAAAATGTCGAGGGTGAACTTTGATTGTTATATTGGGTCGAAATCCATGACTCTGACCGAGCTGCTGAACTTATTGTAAATTCATCTATAATACCATCAAAATGATTATCAGCCCATTCCCCTAGAAGTACATTTTGTCCTGTAGGAGTATTTAAAGTCGCCGTTCTGGTATCAAAAAGTACGCCATCTAAATAGATATCAACATTAGAACCATCATATGTTAAGGTAACATATTTCCAGTTATCCAGTGAAGATGCAAAAGTGTATTCATTACTTTCAGTACCAAATTCTGCTCTAAAATTGTTTTCACTAGCGGTGGTTACCAATGAAAAATCGTTGCCACCTGTATTGCCACCTGCGAATATCCCTCCTTCTAAAAACTGGTCCACATTCACCCAAGCCGAATAGGTTCGTGCGCTAGCTCCAGTAATCATTGGGTCCTCTCCAAAGGTTATGAAATCATTGTTTCCATCAAAGTTTATGGCTTGTCCGATTTGTCCTGTTGTACGTGTATCCGCATCAAAATTTATAGCCGTACCATCATCCAAATTCGCAGTCCGGTCATCAATGGTTCCTGTAGGATTATCATTCATGTGATAAACGCCAGTATAGGAGTTCGACCAAGTTCCCGTCGCGGAAGGATCACCTCCTGCAAAATCGCAATCCCCATAATACATTTGAATTACCGTGTTAGCATTGCAAAACAAAGTAGGGATTTTAACCCAAACGATTAAATCACCAGCAGTACCATCATATTCTTCGAGATCATGACTAAGTGCTGATCCATCACTTCCTCTGAATATAATATCATATCCATTCGCACTTTGGACCTTACCAGCACTCTGCTTGAGATCATCATCACCACTAATACTTATCAGAACGGGGAAATCCGTTAGGTTAGAACTACAATCAACTTTCGTATTATCAATTGTTATATTTCTTCTGTAAGCATAATCATTGTCGAATGTTGCTCGTACAGAGACAATAGCGGTCGACGATATGGCATCACATCCATCTTTGGTCGATATCACTCGATAGTAGGTGGTCTGAGTAAGTGCGCCAGTGCTCACTGACGTACCTGTCTGACCTGACATATCAGAAAAAGATGAGTTATCCGTAGAGTTTTGCCATTGTAGAGTCGCCGTTTCATCGTGTCCTGATATAGATATCGTAGTGGATTCGCCGTTGTCTATTTCTCCCAAAGCAGAAGTTGCAGTACCCCCTTCAATTGGATATTCTTCATCACCTAATGAATAAAAAGTTTCCGGTGAATTGAGATTGCTATAGGTCGTCGCAATCCATCCAGAATCTCTAGCAATGTTTGAAATCCTTATTTCATCCATAGCTCCCCTGAAATACCTATTTGCGCTTGTACCTACCCGACGTCCGAAGAAAACATCACCATTATTATCCTCTAAATTACCAAATGGATATGGACTACAAGCTCCATCATTAGGAGTCGTTGGGAAATCTATTATAGCTCCATCAACGAAAGTCGCCAATTTTGAGGAATCAGATGATGCCGCATCTACAGAAGTTCCATCATACACCATGACATAATAATGCCAATCAGCATCTCCGGGATTATCGTTATCATATCTCCAGTGTCCATCAGTTCGACAATTGTCATTATGCTCTGAATAACCAGCAGTATTGCTAGTTGTAACTCGTCTATTTAATCTATTGGTTCCATTTTGTAAGCCAAACATATAACTCTCAGCATTTGTCGCTTCAGTCTTAATTACAAATGGAGCATCCTGTGGGGCAGGTTCATACATTCTAGCCCAAACTTCTATCGTTATATATTGTCCTGTAATATCTAAACTATTAGATTCTACATGGGGAATTTCAATATAACCGTTATCAGCAGCCAAATTTCCTACATTATCAAAACTTCTTCCATTTCCTATTACCGCAGGTATTGAACTTGTTTCTGTATTTTCCGAAAATGTATCAGAATGAGGAATTCCACCACTTAAATTTTCATCATTATTGTTATCAGTAGCATCTAATACTTGAGCACCAGTCGCTTCATTCAAGTGCCATACCCCAGCATAATTGTCATCCCATAATGTATCAGTTGATGGATCCGCTGAAATGCTGCTGTTTCCATAATATAAATAAAGAGTCGTATTATCATCATGGTCTATAGTCGGGACATTAACCCAAGCTATGTATTCGCCAGTAGCTGAATCAAAACTTTCAATTTGTATACCTAATTCAGTATGTGCCGCATCGGTAACACGGATATCATATCCATTTTCGTTTTCCACCAAACCATTGCTTCCTGTTGACATCAGACTCGCATCTGTAACAGATAGCAACATGGGGAAATTTGTAAGATCGGAAGAACCTCCTACTTTAGATGCATCAATAGTGATGCTTTTACGATAGCAATAGCCAGAAAGCCAAGTTTGGCTAAAACCTAGAAAACACGTGAAGTATGCTAAAATAAACAGCAAACGTACCTTACCCATCATCAGAAAACAATAATCAATTGAACAACAAACTCAGAAACCCTTTTTGATCAGTATATAGGTCGGGGTGATAAGCCATTTATTTCATAAGTTGTAAACGGCATTACAAGTATAGAAAATATATTTCGTATTCTAATCCTCTTAAAGTCATTTGACTACCGTTTACCAACATTTAGAACCCGTTAAACGGGAATAATTGTCGATTCACCCAATACTAAAAGTAGAAATGTAACCTTTGGCAGATGGGTTATTTCGGTGACTACATCAAAAATTACGATCAACTCGTCTAAAAACTAGTTTATTCTAAATTCATCTTGTTCTTATAGCACTTGATAGGACTTCTATATGGTTTCATCGATGCATGTCTAGTATATGCTCAATCGAACTAAAATGGATAGAAACAAAGAAGGCTTTCATCGTAATTGCGATGAAAGCCTTTTCGATTAAAGTAGTAGGTAATTACGGTTTTGGAATCTTAGGAATAGATCCTTTAAAACCATAATATACAATATACAAATAGCAAAGCACTGGAATAAAAAATGAATATTGAAGACCGATTCCATCTATACCTGCTACTAAACCCTGAATAGGTGGAATCAAGGCTCCTCCTAATATCGCCATTACCAATAACGATGAACCTTGACTGGTATATTTTCCTAAGCCATCAATTGATAACGTGAAAATATTCGACCACATAATGGAGTTAAACAATCCGATGGCTATAACACACCACATTGCAGTACTGCCACTTAAGAATATGGTTGGCATCAAAAGTATTATCGAGCCAAATGCAAATAGTCCTAAAGTACGTCCTGGAACTCCTTTCCCTAAAGCGAAAAATACAAGGTTCAAAAAGGCAAAACCTAAATATGGTAATGAATCTTCTAAACCAATTCGTGAAACCGAAAAGATTAACGCATAAGCTGCTAACAATACCACAACCATTAATCCCCATTTTTTAATCGCCGGCATATTCTGACTTAACGCAATTGCTCCTAAAAACCTTCCTATCATCGCGCCACCCCAATAGAACGACAAATATTTACTTCCATGTGCCTCATCAAATCCCATGATTTCATCTAATTCAAAGAAGTTGATTAATAAACTTCCAATCGTCACTTCAGCACCTACGTAACAAAAAATGGCAAGCATTCCTTTTACCAAATGTGGGTATTTAAGTGCTCCTGGATCTTTCGGAATAGACTCTTCACTAGTAAATTTTGGTAATTTAATTTGCCATATAAGAACTGCCAATAACAAGAACCCAGCTGCTAGTCCTATATAAGGTACTTTAACAGCATCAGCTCCCTCTACATCTGGACCTGCGAAATATTCAAAAATAAGGTACCCACCTATGATTGGGGCGATCGTTGTCCCGAATGAATTAAAGCCCTGCGCCATATTTAATCTACTAGAAGCCGTTTCAGGCTTACCTAATAATGCGACATATGGGTTCGCTGCAATTTGTAATAATGTCAACCCAAGTCCTAAAACGAATAATGCTGATAGAAAAAACCCATATAATTCAAACTGTGCTGCAGGAAAAAATAATAAACAACCAACGGCCGAAGTGATCAGTCCTATTATAATCCCGTTTTTATAACCAATCTTCGAAATCGGATCTCCAGAACGACTAGAAATGATGAAGTATATCAAGGAGCCAATAAAGTAAGCGCCAAAAAAAGCAAACTGTACTAGAGTAGACTGAAAAATAGTAAGTTCGAAAACACCTCTTAAATAAGGAATTAATATATCATTTAAACAGGTAATAAAACCCCACATAAAAAATAGGGTGGTGAGAGTAGCTAACGCTACACCATTGTTTCCAGTTTGTTCTGTACTCGTCGTACTCCCAGAACTGGAAGAGCCGAATGTTGCCATAATTTAGATTTGATTGAAGAATGATTAAACCTCAAATATATGCCGAAGGATAGCAAGTGAAAAGTATTGATACAATTTTGTCGAGGTCTTGAAAGTAGTCGTTCATCATTTGAATAGATGAGTTAGACAAAACAAAAAAGCGATTCCAATAAAATTGAAATCGCCTTATTAAAATGCTAAATCAAAACGTTTGGCTAATTCAGTCGATCTAATATCTCCTGAAGTGATTCTTTCAACTGATCTTTTTGCTCTGATGAAAGAGCATTCTCATTCATATTAAGTGTTAACGTTTTTTTCCATGAGTTGAACTTTGTAATTACTTGTCCAAAATCAGGAACAACTCGAGACTTCGCTTCTTTGGGTTGAGTAGATTTAGTAGAATATGGAGTAGGGGAGGGATCTCTTAATGACTCTAAATAAACTTCCACATCAATTTCATTTTGTCCTAGATATTCGACGTCTTTCTTTTTGAGAATACTATCGCCGATAAATAAAGTGTTGCGATCTTGGGTGGAGAGCTTCTCAACGCCTAACGCAAATTTGGAATCTCTTATTATGGTAGCCGGTGATACTTTATACTTTTCTGATAAAATCTCAGAGGTCTTCAAGTTATCATTTTGCAAACTTGATTCCTCATCGGATTTACGATCACCACCATGCTCATTTTTAGTGTTCAGATAATCAAGTCCTCTATAGTATGATATCTCAAGCTTACTTAAATTTCTTCTAGCAAGTTGCTTTGTTATGATGTAGGTCTTTACCTCCTCAATACCACCAAATAATAAGTTCTTAACACCGAAGGTAATTTCACGTCTCTTACAAATAGAGTATCGGTTATGTCCATCTACTAATATGTACTCTCCCTCCGACCGTTCCCAAACTTCTAGTTTTTCTTTGCAACCATTTTTAATTATGTCATCTTCCAGCATTGAGTACTCCTCTGTACTCAAAGGTCTAATTAGATCTTTTAATTCCTCTAGAATAGTTACGTCATCAAAGTGCGTTGATTTCTTTATTAAAGCAGATGAAAATTGAATAGGCTTTTCAGCTTGCTTAGCATTCGCACTGCGTAACTTGTTCCTTTTACTACTCATTAATTAATTCCTTTGCAAAATTCATATAATCTTCAGCACCTATGCTGTTCTTATCATAGGTAAAAATATCTTGATTCAGCCATACACATTCACTCAACGCTGTGTTGTTTCTTATAACAGTATCGAAAACATTAATATCATTTGAAGAGCAAATATCATTTACATGTTGCATCGTCTCCTGATGATTAACTAAGTTCTTTTTTACCTGTGTATACAACAGCCCTTCAATATTTAGGAAAAATTCAGATTCTTCGTTAACCTGATTAATAGCATCTATTATCGCGACAAGACCATTCATCGGTAATTTCTCAGGTTGCATAATAATAATCACGGAATCCGACGCTATCAACGCACTTGCCGTTAGTATATTTAAGGAGGGGGGACAATCAACTAAAATATAATCGTATTCCTCGACCTTGGACTTTAAAGCGCTTCTCAATCTACTGTAGCCATTTATTTTTTGATGCAATTCCGATTCAGCCTGCGACAATTTCAAATTAGAAGGAACCACATGTAGATGATCATCTACCTCAACTTCTTTAATGTCCTGATTATTAAGAAGCACTTCATAAATCGTATCTTCTTCTCGCAGTACATCATACCACTGCGTAAGATTACATTGAGGATCCAAGTCAACCGCTAGTGTTTTATATCCTAACAAGCCTAAAGCCTTACCCAAATTCATCGTAGAGGTAGTTTTCCCAACACCACCCTTATGATTCAATAAACTAATCACCTTAGCCTTTTTCACTACCATATCACTATACCCATACTTCTTCAACACAGGATACAGCTTCGCAATATGACTTTTATTAAAGTCCCTTTTGCCGGCTAAAACTTTATTGATTAGTCCCTGACTTAGACCCGCCTCCTTCTCTGAACTACTTTGCGATAAGGAAGCACTTTTGGTTAAGAACTCTTTTATCTTGTCTT
>CAYMST010000058.1:0-8599 GCA_964393115.1 uncultured Roseivirgaceae bacterium
TATGGTATTAGAGGTACCACTGCTGCTTTTTCAATTCGAATGACTTGTGGGCAATGGAATCATTTAGCGATTGTTCACGACGGTGTTAATCGTGTGGCTTATAAAAATGGCGACTTTATTAATTCCTCTACAAGCTTGGCTTCCGAAGCTATTGGAAAAGGTATATTACAGTTAGGAGAAGATTTTTTTGGTTCTGTCCGCCCTTACAATGGTGGAGTTGATGAACTCAGAATCTGGGGCAAGGCGCTTTCCGAACAGGAAATTATCGATAATTTTCAAGGAACATATAGCGGAAAGGAAGATAGTTTGCTTCTTTACTACAGGTTTGATCAGTCTACGGGAACGCTAGGATATGATCTGGCGGGTGCTTCGCTCGCTAACTTACAAGGAGGTTCAACTTTCCAACCTTCAACAGCAGCTATTATAAACCCTTCAAATTTTGGGTCGCTAAACGAAGTGGCACTGGTTTGGTCCGGCGATACAGTAAGGCACTCTGGTAACTTAGCAATTATTGGTAATGGGTTTTTCGCTGATCCTGGAGATCAAATTACTTTCGGCTATGATAACGTAGGCTCCACTAATGTCATGACTGAAAATGAGGGTCTAACCTCAACCTTTGTAGTGGAGAATAGGTTAGACAGAATTTGGGAATATGAAAAACAGGATGTGTCTCCGACCTTTGGAGGGGAGGCTTACCTGGCCTTTAGCAACATTCAAGATCTAGATTCTACACATACCTACTATTTAATACTACGTGATGACCCACTCAATGACTTTGATGTTAATCCATACTTGGGATATGAAATTTTTCAAGAGGAAGATTCGATCGTTTTTCAAGTAGATGTAGATGATCTTCCGCTGTTTGGAGAGTTTACTATCGGTAGAGGTTTTAACGGACCACTTACTGCTTTGAGTTTTGCCAATGCTGCTTCTGTAGTCGCTATTGATGATCCGGAGGAATTTTCTACAATGCTAACAGAGTTTACCGTAGAAGCTTGGGTGAAGCTTGAAGGTCCATTAACAGGCAATGAAACAATCTTAGGTCAGCTTGGAGCTAACAACAACGTGAGTTCATTTGTTGTGTTAATGAACGGGAATGGTGTACCTAGATTAAACGTATATAATGGATCGTCCTTTGCAGCCAGAGCCTGGGGCACTGGAGATAGCCTCGTTGTTGGAGAATGGGCACACTTGGCCGTAACTTATAAAGACGGAGATGCGATAACCTATTTTAATGGTGAACTGTCTTCGAACTCATTGCTGGCAGTAACCTCGATTAATGACCCAACGACTTTGTTTACCATCGGTAATAGGGAGAATGGTACCGACCCATTCCCTGGAGATATTGATGAGGTAAGAATTTGGAACTATGAGAGGAGTCAAGAACAAATCGCTGAAAACGTATACCGAACTATAGGTTCACAAGATACAGGGCTAGTAGCTTATTATAGATTTGATCAATATGGCAGTACTGATTTCTTACCCGACTTATCGGGAAATGGAATCGGTGGTGACTTACTTAATTTCTCTTTTACAGGAGATGATGGTTGGGTTAACTCAGGGGCATTTACTCCCGAAGCTCCAATAGTCTACGCTGCCTCGGAAATTGATGAAACGGGTTTTACAGGTAACTGGGAGCCAATTGACGATGCTGATTCTGTTGAAGTTGTACTCATGGATGACACGTTTAATTTTCTTAATGCTGCTACCACCACAGATCCTGGGGATTCGGCATTATTCGTGGCACATGGTTTTGAAGATACCACACAATATTTTTATACGGTCAAGTACTTCCTTGATGATGTACCGAGTAGAGTATCTGATACCATTCCATTTATGGTCTCTCCAGGCTATGCGCTTCATTTCAACGATCAAGGTGAAACTGTCAATCTTGGAGATTTGCAAAATATAGAATCACCAAATGCTTTAACCGTTGAGGCTTGGGTCAGACTAGATAGTGCCGGTCCAGGTGGTATATTGTTTAATGGTGGTAGTTTTGGTGCTACTGAAGGGTATAATTTCTTTATCACCGCAGCCCCACAATTGCGAGTTCAAATAGAAGGAACAACAAACTTAACTCTAGATAGCGATATACCTTCTGTTGGAGTCTGGCACCATGTAGCCTTTACATATGATGGTGCAGAAGTCATAGTATATATAGACGGTGAAGAGGTAAATAGCCAAGCATACACTGGATCAATAGACCCATATACAGGCAATGCTGAAATTGGTGGAAACAATACGGGTGCTTCGCTTCGGGGTGCTATTGACGAGCTAAGAGTTTGGTCGCGCGGTTTAGATTCTACTGAACTAGTAGATTATATTTATGAACCTAGAATTGGAGATGAAGATGGTCTAGAGGCCTATTATAGGTTTGACAGAAACTTTGGAGGAGAATTATCAGATCTATCAGGTAACAGTGCAAATGGTGTATTGTCAAACTTCAGTTTTAACGGTGAGCTGTCAAACTGGATTATTTCCGATGCACTGGCAGATCCATTCCTAGTAACTAACACTGAAGACTTTGGTACAGGATCGTTAAGAAGAGCTATTCGAAATGCAAATGCAGACGGTGACCTCAATGAAATTCACTTTAATATCCCGAGCCCTGCTCCATGGAGTATTGCCCTAGATTCATCCCTAGAGATTAAAAACCCTGTTATACTTGACGCTACCACTCAGGCTGGCTGGGACTTTACCTTTGGAAACTTAATCACATTAGATGGTCAAAATCTGGTGCAAACTGGTTCACTCTTGAACTTTATTGATTCATCAGCAAGCAGTGAATTGTATGGTTTTGAAATTATAGGCTTCGAGCAGCGCGCAGTCGCCATAGATGTTGATAGTGTCAAAATCGGCGGACCAAACAAAGGGAATAACATTCACCCATCAAAGTCTGATGTAACCAGTGCTATTGATATACAGGAAGGTTTTAAAGAAGGAGTTACCATACAATCTAATATTATTGGTATGAACCTTAACGGTGATACACTTGGTTCACTAGCCTATGGAATATTTATGTCGAACGACCCAAGGAATACACTAATCGGTGGTACAGACAGCATCGAAGGAAATGTTATTGTAAACTGTAAGAGCACCCAAGGGTTTGTTGAGGGTGCGGCCATCATATTTGCTACTGGCCCTACCAAGATATTCGGAAACTATCTTGGTACAGATCCTTCATTCCAAAATCAATACCCAAATTTCCACAACGTATATGTAGGAGATGGTGACAGCACTGAAATAGGTAGTTTTGTTACTCCTCACGCGGGTAATGTAATGCTCGGTGGTGAATATGGAGTGAAGTTTGGAAACCCAGAGCCGGCTGACGCTGATAGAAACAGAATCGTTAACAATGCAATGGCATGTATTACAGTGCCGATAGAAATGGATTCGACATCTTTTAACGATTCCATTGAAGCTCCAACCATTGATCTCATAGAAGTAGACGAAATTGCTGGTACATCGTCAGCACCAACTGGTTCGATAATTCATATTTATGAGGCGGACTCCTGTAACATGAATGCCGGAATGGTATTTATAGATTCTGCAGTTGTAGCGGCAGATAACAGTTGGACGTTAAGCGGCTCTTTCAATCCTGGAATAGCGTACGTGGCAACAGTGACTGCTGATACCAGTGGGACTTCACCATTTTCCAATGCGGCTGGCCCAAACCTGCTTTATATAACTGATACAGGTGATGCTGGTGTGGGTACATTGAGAGATGCGATAGCATTTGCGAACTTGAATCCGGGTAAGGATTCAGTAGTTTTTGCCCTTCCAGGCTCAGGACCATGGGAGATACGCCCGCAGAGTCCATTACCGCCGATCACCGAATCACTAATTATTGACGGATCAAATCAACCGGGTTGGAATATGCCGAGTAATGAAATGATCGTTTTGGATGGAACTGATGCAGGGCCTAGTTCAGATGGATTGACTTTACAAGATTCGTCTATAGAGATCTATGGCTTGAAGATGCAAAATTGGTCACATGCTTTATTGCTAAACGGTGATGATTTTGATGGTGCCATAATTGGCGCAGAGAATAAAGGAAACGTTCTTATTGATAACACAACAGGTGGAATAAGGATAGAAGAAGGAGACTCCATTACGATACAAAGTAACTTTATAGGACTAGATGTAGATGGAGTAACAGCAGCACCTAACATCTCCTATGGTGTTTATTTGCAAAACTCACGCAACACTTTGATTGGTGGTAGTTCGGCTTCCGGCGAAGGCAATGTCATTGGGGGAAATGGAGATGGTAATGTTGGACAATTCGAAATGCAGGTATTGGGTCAGTCAGAACAGACCGAGATTTATGGTAACATATTTGGAGGTACGAACTTGGCAGATTCAGCGATTAGCCAGGCCGAAGGAGTAAGTATAACATCGGATAGTGTTATTATAGGTCAAACCGGCGCGGACTTCAGTAACCTATTCATAGGTTCACAAGGGTTAGCCAACTTGTCTATTGTTTCTGGCCAGGGTGTTAGAGTAGAAAATAATATAATTGGTATAGCCGGTGATAGAGTCAGTTTACTACCAAATGCTACTATACCAGGACTCAATGGTATAGTGATTGACGCAGCAATTGGTACAGAGATAATAGGAAATATGATTTCTGCTCATGAGGGCAACGGTATTACTGCATTTAACACAGTAAGCGATCTGGATATTTCTGGAAACGTAATTGGCTCTGGAGTTACGGGAATGGAAGCATTAGGAAACGGGCAATCCGGGGTTCGATTAGGTGGTGTAACCACCGCTTCTATCAATGCAAACCTAATTGTTGATAATGGAACTGTTGGTATTTTCCTTGGTGCCACAAACCCACAAACTAATTCGGGCATAGAAATAACGGGTAATAATATAGGAGCCGCTTCTGATAATATGACACCACTTCCAAATGGATTAGAAGGAATACGTATTGAAGGGAATACTAGCAATATCTTTATTGGTAGAGATGATACTGGTGAAGAGAACTTAATATATAAAAATGATGGTGCCGCAATTAATGTAGACGTATCTGCAGAGTTAATATTTATAGCTCACAACATCATTGCCTGCAATAATGGAGGGATTATTATACCATCTGGTGCGAACAGGGATATTGAAGCTCCACAAATAGCGAACTTGACTACCACTACTATTTCTGGTACTACCGCCGGCTACCCTGATGGATCCAAAATACATGTTTATGAAACGGATTCCTGTGATGATGGTCAGGGAATGATTTTACTGGATACTACGTCTATAACTGGAGATGCATGGGGCTTAACCGGGTCTTTTGATATTCAGAAATCGTATGTGGCTACAGTTTCCGTAGACACAATGGGAACTTCGGCATACTCTTCAGTATCATCTGGTGATCCTATGATCGTAACAGAATTGGGAAATGACGGTCCTGGAAGTTTAAGGGCAGCTATTCTTTTTTCCAATGGCAATCCGGGACCAGATACAGTACAGTTTCAATTGCCAGGAGGAGGACCATGGACCATTGCGTTGGATAGTGCTTTACCAGAGATTTCAGATTTATTAATTCTTGACGCTAGTACTCAGTCTGGTTGGAGTCCAACGAATTTGGTTACCATTGACGGTTCAGGTACGCTGGATCCACTTACCGAATCGGGACTGAATATTGAAGGATTAGGGACTAGGGTAAAAGGTTTTAAAATTCAAGGATGGAATGTAGGAATTGAAGTAGAAGCTGATTTCGTTGTAATAGGTGACACCTTAGTTCCGAATGTGATCGTAGGAAACAATGATGATGCTATATCGGTGAGCAATGCGGATGCGGTTTCTATTATTTATAACTTAATTGGAGTGGAAGAAGATAGTACTTCCAATCTTGGAAATGGGGATGAAGGAATAAATGTAGACTCTGCCCAACAGGTAAGTATCAGAAATAACATTATCGCTTTTAACAGTGGTAACGGTATGAAACTAAGAGATTCGGAAAATATTAACATTTTATCGAATCGCATCGGTACAAATAACGATGGAACCGTCGCAATGGGTAATTTGAGTGATGGAATAGATGCCAAGAGGATAGATACTTTGGTTATAGGTAATTTCACTCTAGAAGGTGCCAATCAAGTTGTAGCTAACGATGGTATAGGGATTAATATAGACTCCGTCGCACAGTTGCTGATATATAAAAATAATGTAGGACTTGCTTCAGACTATGCTACGCCCATGGGTAATGCTGAGTTGGGTATCGAAATGACGCGAGTACTAGATTCCTCTTTTGTGATTGAGAATGTCATTTCTGGAAATGATCAAGGTGGGGTGCTGATTGAGGCTTCTGAGCGATTGTTCTTGATCGATAATACTATTGGTCTTGATTCGCTGCAGCAAACAGCAATGGGTAATGGCAATAGTGGATTTGAAGGAGTTGGGATTGCTCAGTCACAAAATATTGTCCTCAATGGCAATGTCATAGGAGGTCACTCGGCAGCAGGCGTTGTGGTAGCAGGCTTCTCTGACTCTATATATATATCAAATAATTTTATTGGCACTGATTCGGTTTTATTTCAAGATTTTGGAAATGCCGGTGACGGGATTACGATCTTGGGTGGAAACCAGATTAATATAGGAGAAAATGTAATAAGCAATAACCAAAGTTACGCGGTAGCAGCAGTTGTTGACGGAATTGTAGGTGGTTTAACAGAATTTAATTTAGGAGTCAATGCTTTTGCATGTAATGCGCTTGGCGGTTTGTTATTTGATGAGTTTGATGGTGAAGCAGTTAACCTGGGAATTCCCACTCCACAAGTAGTTTCCCTAAACTCTGCAGGCATGACCGGAACCACAAATAGTTACCCGGATGGATCTAGCATATTTATTTATGAAACGGATACTTGCTCCGCTGATCAAGCCTTTATAATAGTGGATACGGCCGAAGTTGCATCCGACACGTGGTCTTCTGATTTTGAGTTTGACGATACGAAATCATATACGGTTAATGCGTTTATAGATGGCATAGGCTCTTCGTTATTTTCAGCGGTTGAAGTGGTCTCTGATCCTGACGTAATTATTGAAACGGTTAGCCTTGGAGGAACCGGTGAGATCAATCCCGGATCACTCGACAGTTTGATCTATAAGTTCAGTGTGGATGTTTCGAACGAGGACCTATATTGGCAGGGTTTCTACTTAGATATGGATACCACCGCATCGGGTACAGACATTTTCCCACCTAATCCTTTTGATATTTATGTGAATACAACTGGTGATAATTTTGGTGAGGCTCAATTGATCGGCTCAACAGATTTTGGCGGAACTTTCAATGATGATCAGTTTGGTTTATTCTTTGACGATACTTTGACAAATGGTACAAAGGCGTTTTATTATGTCACGGTCGATATAGAACCGACAGCACCTATTGGATCAGCTTTCGTCGTTGCACAACCAATTTCGGATAATTTTGGTTTTGTTGCCGCAAATGTAACGTCCACAGGTCTTGCCGTTGGCGAAGCTTTTGGGGTTGTTCCTGTGATACCAGATGTTGTATTATCTACCATTAGCTTACCCGAAGATACCTTCCAAATTGGTTCTGACGATAATTTGATTTATAAGTTTAGTTTAGATGTAAGCAATGCTGAGGCTGTTTGGACAGGCTTATTTTTAGAACTTGATACTTCAAATATTTTCACTGACGCTTTCGATACGGGAAGTTTCAAACTTTTAGTGAATCTCACGGGAGATGACTTCGCAGGGGCGACATTGATCGACACAGCAAGTTTGGGTGCTGGAGCGTTAGATGACGATCAATTTGGTTTTAATTACGTGGATACTATTCAAGACGGAACCACTGCATACTACTATGTTACGGCGGATATTACAGTCGATGCCGATCATGATGAATCATTCTCAGTTGTTGCTCCGGTAGGTAACAATTTTGGTTTTGTATTGTCCAACAAGGATGTAGTTGGTTTAGCTGCTGGCTCTGAGTTTGATGTTCAAAACTTGACTCCGCCGGCAACGCCAACAATCACTGCACTTTCTAGCACTGACGCAACACCTATTCTAGATGGTACATTTGAATCTGGTAGTGACTTGTCTGTTACCATAGGGGCGACCACATATGTCTTGGGTACAGATGCTGAACTGATTGATAACGGCGATGATACCTGGACGTTAGACCTAAGCTCTACTCCGGATTTAGCGGATGGAGTCTACGATGTGGTTGTTGAAAGTAGTAATGGTCTTTCATCTTTCGACGCCACTACCGATGAAATTGTTATAGATATTACAGCTCCAACAGGCTACACTGTATCGATCAATCAACCTGAGATCAACGGTTCAAATGCTGTTGCATTGAGTTTTGGGATTAGTGGTGGTGAGGTATCGGCTGACTATGCCTATAGTATAGGAGATGGCACGAGTACAGTAAATGGAGGTGGAACACTGGCTTCAGCGACGGAGACCATAAGTGGTATTGATGTTAGTGGCTTAACTGATGGTAACTTGACGCTGACCGTGAGTTTAACCGACACACTCGGCAACTTGGGAACGTCCGTTAATGACGTGGTCATAAAGGATGCGAGTGCTCCAACGGGTTATAGTGTATCTATTGATCAAGTAGAGATCAGTA